>JAWLCQ010000043.1:0-30555 GCA_041687095.1 Phycisphaerae bacterium
GTGCGGGGGAGGGGAAGGGTCTGGGTTTTGTGAGCAGGAGCGTGGGTCGGGTGGGCTCGGGGAGGGGGGTGGGTGCGAGTGCATGGAGTTCTGGTTTTTCAAGCGGGAGGAACCGTCGTTTGCCTGTCGGGCTCAGGGGTCGCTGAAGCGACCCTGCCGGGTGGGGACGCACATGCGGTGCATGGAATGCGTGCGATTCCTGTGAGCGCAGGAAGCCTGAAGACGCAACGTTGTATCGTCCTGGCGCTTGAGGACCATTCTCCCTTCCGGAATCCCGAGTGCCTCTGTCTGAAGTTCCAGGGGCTTGTCCTCCCGCACCTCGCCCGCGTGCTCCCGCGCCCACGCCTCCCCGCTCGCCAGGAGGGTGCGGTTCCACGCGTCGCGGAGGAGCACGTTGGTCTCGTCCGCCAGGCGGTTGGACCCCGACATCAGCACCGCCGACCCGATCCCCAGCAGGCCCACGATCACCACCAGCGCCAGCAGCGCCACGCCGCGCCGCCGACCCGTCGAACGTGAACGGTTCATCGCTCGTCCTCCTTCCCCGTCGGACGGAGCAGCAGCAGGTGCGTCCGCGCCAGCCGCTCATGCACCCGCCCGTCCGCGCGGTATCGCACCGCCGACCGGACCTCCAGCCCACACACCCGCCCGTCCGCCTCCCACGGGCGAATCCGCAGCAGCCCGTCCCTGAGTTCCCATCGCCGCGCATCCTCTCCCGGTCCCAGCCGCTTCACCTCGTCGGGACGCACGAGATATCCAAGGACTGTCCCGTCCCCCGACGTCAGGGCCACGCGGGCGGTCCCGTCCTCGTCCTCGGTGCACGTCACGGTGTCCGCCCGCTCCACGTCGCCCCGCAACTGGCGGAGGACGTCGGAGAGCACCGCGTCCCCGTTCAGCGCCCGCTGCGTCCGCGGGATCTCCAGCAGCATGTCGCGCAGCAGCGGGCCGGTGCTCACGGCCGCGATGGTGAGCACGCTGAGCGTCACGAGCAGCTCGACGAGCGTGACGGCGCGGCGGGACCTCATGACGCACCTCCCGCTTTGGGAACGTACCGCCACACGCCCACCCCGCCCAGAGCGGGTGCCGTGGTTTGCGGAGCGAAGCGGAGCAACCACGTCCACACGCCCGCCCCGCGAGAAGCCTTCCTGCAACGCCTCATGACTCACCTCCCGCCCTGGGAACGTACCGTGACAGCCGCACGCGGATGGGGCGCCCGTCGGGGGCGGCGGTGGCGGTGGCGTGCAGGAGCGTCATCCCTTCCCACTGCCCTTTCCCGTCCTCGCGTTCGACCGTCACCGTCACGCCCGGCCAGAGGTCCGCGACGCGCGCGTCGTCGATCGCCGTTCCCGTGAGCGCCAGGTGGTCCAGTTGCCCCTCGGCCGCCAGGATGCAGCGCTGCTTGGCGAGGTGGTAGCGGTTGGCGTGGGCGATGGCCCCGTGCATCGCGCTGGCGCCGACGAGCACCACCGCCAGCGACGTCATCGCCACGAGCGTCTCAAAGATCATCCAGCCGCATCGCGAGTGCGGGGATCGGGTCATGGCAGGGGTCCTTGCATCACGAGGGCGTGCAGGTCGTTGATCGTTCCGAAGATGGTGTAGGCGATCATGCCCACGAACAGGCCGATGAGGATCGTCACCGCCGGGACGGACAGCGAGCGGACCACGTGGAGGATGGTCTGTGTGGTCGCCCGGCAGGAGCGTTCGATGGTTTCGAGGACGCGGAGCGTCTGCCCCCGGTGGGCGTGGGTATCGAAGGCGTAGGCGATGGCCGGCCCCACCCCCGCTACGCGGGCGGCGGCGGCGGGGTCCTCTCCGCGCACGACCCGGTCCCGCCACCGCCCGACGGCCGAGCGAAAGCGGTCGTTGAGATCCAGCTCCATCGCCCCCTCGATCGCCCGGTCCAGCGGCAGCCCCCCGAGCAGGGACAGGCGCAGCGAGTTCGCCAGCCGCTCCAGGCAGCGTGCCCGCTCCAGGCGGCGGTACAGGGGGGTGTACCACTTGATCGCGTCCGCGAGGCGGGACAGGGCGTACCCCCTCCCCGCCCGTCGGGGGCGGATGCGGGTGTGGAATATGATCGGCAGCAGGTACCAGAGCACCAGGGCGGAGAGGATGGGAAGGACCGTCTGCAGGATCTCGGACTCGGTGGCCAACCACACGAGCGGCGCCCGCAGCTCGACCCCCATGCCGTAGAAGGCCTCCGCGAACTTGGGGAAGACGAACGCCATCAGCATCGCGAGCGTCAGCAGCGAGAAGACGAAGGTGAACGCCAGGTACAGCACCCGCAGCGAGTCGCCCCGCCGCAGATCCGCCGCGCTGCGGTCGATCTCGGCGATGATGGGCTCAAAGGCCCGCGGGAGCTGCCCGGCGGATTCGCCGGAGCGGATGAGCCCCATCGCGTACCCGGGGCAGGCGGGGCAGGCGGCGGCGAGGGCGGCGGAGAGGGGGTGGCCCTGCTCGATCTGCTCGGCGAGGCGGCGCATCGCGCGGTGGTGTCGCTGGTTGCCCGCCCTGGCGGCGGCGTGGAGGGTGTCGGGCAGCGGGAGGTTCCGCTTCATCGCCACGTCCAGCGTGCTCAGTACCTCCGCGTCCCCCGCGTGCCGCTTGGCGGGGGCGTACCAGACGAAGAACGACACCCCCCCGAAGAACGCGCTGCTGCCCAGGAGACCGCCCCCCGGAAGGACCGCCTGCCCCAACGCATACAACAGGCCCAGCCCGTAGAGCGCGAGGATCCAGATCGCCGCCGTTCGCCACCACGCGTCCTGCCCCGGTTTGGGCCGGCTGGCGAAGATGGCGAGCATGGGTATCCAGAGCGTCCCCGCACCGATCGCCATCACGTCCAGTCCTCGCTCCATGAAGAGGGGGAGGATGAGGAACAACCCGACGGGGAAGACGAAGATCGCCACTTGCGGGAGGAAGTAGGCGAATGCGCACACCGCCACCACCCCCGCGATTCCCGCAAAGAGGTAGAGGAACAGGTCCATTACATCCCGCTCACATTCTGCACCAGGGAGATCATCGGTGCGAAGACGGCCGCCATGATGAAGACCACTACCAGCCCGAGGAAGACGATGAGTATGGGGGTGAGGAGGGCGTGGAGGACGCCCTGGGCCTGGCGGGCCTGGAGGGCGTACATCTCCGACAGCGTGTAGAGGTTGTCCGCCAGTTCCCCGCCCTGGGCGCGGACGGAGAGCGTGTAGACGATCATGGGCGAGACGAGGGCGGTTTTGGGCCCGGCGAGGTGGATGTCGCCGCCGCGCTCGATGGTCACCGCCAGGCGTTCGCAATCGGCCTTCACCATCTCGCTGTCGGCAGCCTCGCCGCTGGAGCGCAGGGCGGTGGGCAGGTCGGACCCGGACCCCACCAGGATCGCCAGGGCGTCGGTGAGGCGGGCGAGGAGGGCGCGGCGGTAGAGGTTCCCGAAGATGGGGACGCGCAGGAGGGCCGCTTCCCGCAGCCGCGCCCAGGTGGGGGAGCTTCGCATGGCCAGGGGGACGAGGATGGGGGCGGCGACGAGGGCGAGGAGGACGATCGCGATCGTTTCGAGGTTGCGGGCGATGGAGAGCGACAGGACGGTGAGGGTGGGCAGGCGGACCTCCATGCCCTCGTAGATCATCCCGACCTCGGGGACCACGAAGGCGAAGATCAGCCCCATCACCGCCATCGCCAGGACGAACACGAACACCGGGTACGTCAGGGCCTCGTAGAGGATGCGGCGGGTTTCGGCGGCGAACTGGAGGTGGCGGGTGAAGCTGGTGAGCATCTCGCCCAGGCGGCCGGTGCGGACGCCCGCGCGGACGATGGCGGCGTAGAGGGGGGACAGGGCCCGCCCGTGGTGCGTCATCGCCTCGTCGATGGGCGTCCCGCGTTCGAGTTCATCGGCGATGGAGGCGATGGCCGCCCGCATGCGGGGCGACTGCACGTCGGAGGCGAGCTGGCGGAGGCCCTGTTCGAGGGGGATGTCGGCGAGGGCGACGGCGGCGAGCTGCTGGTTGAACAGCAGGAACTCGCTCCGCCCCAGCGGGGTCTGCGGGGGCGATGGGGGGGCGAGTTCCAGCGCACGGACGCTCAGGCCCATCTGCGCGAGCGTGGCGGCGGCGTCGTCGTGGGTCTCCGCGTCCAGTCGCCCGCTCATGGTCCGCCCCCCGCTGGTGAGGGCCTGGTAGTGGAACTGGGGCATGCGGTCAGTCCTCCTCCGTCCCGAGGACGGCGTGCAGTTCGGTTCGCGAGGTGATCCCCTCCGACACGAGGCGTTGGGCGTCGTGGCGGAGCTGCATGTGCCCGCGCTCGCGCAGGATCGCCTCGAGGGCGTCGAGGTCGCACCCCCGCAGCAGGGCCAAGCGCAGCGGCCCGTCGAGTTCGACCATCTCCGCGATCAGCGCCCGCCCGCGGTAGCCCGTCCCCAGGCACGCCTCGCAGCCGGAGGGTTCGTGCTCCCCGGGGCGCTCGGTGGGGCGGCGGCAGTGGGGGCACAGGCGGCGGACGAGCCGCTGGTTCACGACGGCCGACAGGCTCGACGTGACCTGGTAGGGCTCGATGCCCATCTCCAGCAGCCGCAGCAGCGCCCGCGCGGGCGACCCGCTGTGCAGCGTGCTGAGCAGCAGGTGCCCGGTGAGCCCGGCCTCGATGGCGATGCGGGCGGTCTCGGCGTCGCGGATCTCCCCGATCATGAGCACCTGGGGGTCCTGGCGGAGCAGGGAGCGCAGGGCGAGAGGGAAGGTGAGTTCGCGGCGGGGCTCGATCTGGATCTGCGTGACCCCGTCGATCTGCCGCTCGACGGGGTCCTCGAGCGTGACGATGCTCTTGCCCTCGCCTTGCTTGAGGATGTGGCGGAGGAGAGCGGCGAGGGTGGTGCTCTTGCCGCTGCCGGCCGGGCCCGTCAGCAGCAGCACGCCCTGGGGGGAGGCGGCGATGCGGTGGAGGGCGTCGCGGAGGGCGGGGGCGAACCCCAGGCGGTCGAGGTCCGCGAGGTCCTCCTCGTCGTAGAACACCCGCACCACCGCCCGCTGCCCGTGGATGGTGGGGAAGACGGCGAGGCGCTGGTCGGTGACGGCGGGGGCACCGCCCGGGGCCGCATCCCTCGAACCGAAGCGGCCGGGCTCGATGCGGCCTTCCTGGGGGATGTCGTTGCGGTAGGTCAGCAGGCCCGCGAGGACCTTGAGGCGTGCGACGACGTTCTCGGCGATGGGGCGGGGGAGGCGTTCGACGGTCTGGAGGACCCCGTCGAGGCGGAAGCGGACGAGCATCTCGTCGCGAGTGGGCTCGAAGTGCACGTCCGACGCGCGGGCGGTGAGGGCGTCGGCGAGCAGGCGGTCCACGAGCGCGACGACGTCGTGCTCGTCGGTGCGGAGGCCCTTGTCCCGTGATCGGTCGCCCATGTGCCCGTGCCCCTTTCCGATGGGGAAGAGGATACAGCGTGCAAAGACGCAAGGCAAGGGAAGCGGGAACCGGGAATCAGGACAGGGACCGGGAACCAGGAACCAGGGACCGGGGAGCAGGAACCGGGGATCGGGAATCAGGAACCACGAACCGGGGATCCGCTTGGAGAGCGGGCGCTTCAACCCTCTCCACCGGGGTAGAGGTGCCCGAGCGGAGCGAGGGGGGTGAGGGGACTCGCGCACACCACTTGCGCCCGATCGCGCACGGGACAATGCCCACGGGACGCTGTTTGTCCCGTGGGTCGGCCTTCGACGACCGGGCGGTTCCGGTTCTGCGACAGGATTGAAGATCCACAGCGGGCTTTCCCGAGGGAGGCTCAAGAGGTTTGAATCCGCTGCGGGACGGGACGCTCTGGAGCGACCCAAAGGGACCGGTTCCGCGCGGGACCGGACCGACAGGGGATCCGGTTCGGGTTTCTCGTGTGCAGGGGGTGTGCAGGATCGGAGATGGTCCGGTTGCTGGGACCGTCCCACGGGACAAACAGCGTCCCGTGGGCATTGCTGCCCTGCTCCTCTGCGAGATGGGGAGTGTGCCGGTGTGTGGGTCGCCCCCTCATCTGTCGCTGCGCGACATCTTCTCCCCCGGGGGAGAAGGATTGCCGCGCCCGCTGCGCGGGTTCTTGGGGATGCGGGTCAGATCTCCGGCAGTTGCACCCTGTCCCCGGTCCGCCGCTGCCACTGGACGATCCGCTCGCGCAGGTCCCGCATGCGCGGGCGGTGGGCGGGGTCGGGCGCGAGGTTGCGGGTTTCGCAGGGGTCGGCGGTCAGGTCGTACAGCTCGTGGCGCCCCGCGGGCGAGCCGTTGAACTTCCACCCCTCGGGCGTGACGACGGTGCGGACGGGATCGCCCACCGCGTCGCAGAGCTGCTCGGGCGTGAGGCGGCCCTTCCACGCGTCGGGCAGGCGGACCCCGCCCTTGTCCTCCCCCGTGACCCCGCTGTTGTACCCGTTCCACTCGACGAACACGTCCCGGGCGAAGCTGGCGACGTTGGGGGCTCCGGCGGCGGCGTCGCGGAGGACGGGGGCGAGGGACTCGCCCTCGAGGTGCGCGGGCCGCGGGGCGTTCATGAGTTCCAGCAGCGTGGGGACGACGTCGATCTGGCTGACGGGCCCGCGCAAGCGGTTTCCGGCCGCCTGCCCGGGCAGGCGGACCATCAGCGGGACGCGGAGGGCCTCCTCGAACTGCACGCACTTGGCGAGCAGTTGGTGGCTGCCCATCATGTCCCCGTGATCGGAGGTGTAGACGACGATCGTGTTCTCCGCCTGCCCGGACCGCTCGATCGCGTCGAGGATCGTCCCGACGTGGGTGTCCACGAGCGAGGCGAGCCCCCAGTAGTTCGCGATCAGCCGTCGCCAGTCCTCGGGCGTCTTGAGCGGCAGGCCGCTGTGCCCCCACTGCTCGTAGGCGTCGCGGAAGACGCGGGCCTTGAGGGGCTGGTCGGCGGTGGGGGGGTGCTCGAAGCTCGCGGGCAGGGGGATGGACGCGGGGTCGTACTGGGCGTCGCGCGGGGAGAAGAACGGCATGTGCGGTTCGAGGAAGTTGACGAACAGGCACCACGGCTGTCCGCCGTTGTGCTGCTGGATGAACCGCGAGGCGGTCTGCGCGAGGAAGGCGGGCTTGCCCTGGGGCTCGGGGAGGCGGTTGGCCTCCCCGCGCCCGAACGTGCGGCCGTTCCGCGGCGAAAGCCCCTGCGCGACGAGCCAGTGGTGGTAGTCGGAGCGTTTGTCGCGGTCGAGCCCCTCGCGGAAGTACGCGTTGTACCCGTCCTCGACGCTCACCCAGTCCGCGAACCCGTGCTGCGCGTACAGCTCGTCCCCCAGGTGCCACTTGCCGTGATACCCCGTCGCGTACTCGCCCGCGGGGAGCATCTCGGGCAGGGTGGGGATGTCGGGGTCCAGGGGGACGTTGTTCTCCGTGCACCCGCTGGTGTGCGGAAACAGGCCGGTCAGCAGCGTGCAGCGGGAGGGCGTGCAGACGGGTTGGGTGACGTAGGCGCGATCGAACAGGGTGGACTGGGCGGCGAGCCGGTCGAGGTTGGGCGTGTGGATTCGCGGGTTCCCGTACGCGCCCAGCGTGTCGGGGCGCTGCTCGTCGGTGAACAGGAACAGCAGGTTGGGTCGCGGCATGGCGGGCTCCTTGGGGCTCACTTGAGCGGTTCGACGGGCCCGAGCCCGCGATCGTCGGGGGCGTCCTCGATGTGGAACTCCCGCAGCCAGCGGCGGGTCTGCCGGGGGTCGAGGCCCTCGCGTTTCTCGGGCGGTTCGGGCGGGTCGGTGGGCGGGCGTGCCGCGTCCCGCCACAGCCGCAGCAGCAGCGGGGCGAAGTCCTCGCTCCGCACGCTGGTGCACCCGCGGCGGCGGGCGGCGATGCGGATCTCGTGATCGGTGCTCACGACGGTGAGGCGGCGGGGGGCGGAGTCGTCGTCGATGCGGTCGAGGATCACGGCGTCGGCGTCGTGGGCGAAGTGGACCTCGACGGGGCTCTCGGTGAACAGGCGGAGCATCGGTTCCGGCGGGGCGGGGCCGTCGAAGACCGCGCAGACCTTCTCCCCCGCATCGCACATCGCCTCCAGCAGCCGGCACAGCCCCTCGCGGCCGACGTACTTCCCGGCGTCGGCGAGGGCGTACATCAGGTTGTTCCCGTCGATCAGGTACGGCACACGAGGAATGGTAGCGGACGGGGGGAGGAGGGACTAGAGGTTAGGGGTGAGAGGTTAGAGGTTAGAGGTTAGAGGTGAGAGTGCTGCGGGCGGGTCTTGCTCGTAAGTCCAGAACGGTTCGGTCGCGGAGGCCGTCCCACGGGACAAACTGCGTCCCGTGGGCATTTCCCCCGCGCGAGTCCGGGCGGTGTAGCCTCATACGCATCCCCTGTGATTCATTCGCGGGTGCCGTGGCTTGCGGAGCGAAGCGGAGCAACCACGTCAGACCGCCCAGTCCCCATCGCCTCTCCCCTCTCGCCTCTCCCCTCTCGCCTCTCCCCCGCCTCTTGCCTAGTCCCTAGTCCCGAGTGCCTCTCCCCCTTGCCTCTTCCCCCGCCTATTGCCTATTCCCTAGTCCCTAGTGCCTCTCCCCCTTGCCTCTCCCCCTCCTGCCTCTCCCCCGCCTATTGCCTAGTCCCTAGTCCCTCTTGCCTTCCTCAGCGTGGCAGCACGAGGTACGGTTCGAGCTGCGTTCCGGTGAGGGCGAGGTAGAGGGCGGACAGGAGCATGAAGGCGAGGCCGGCGAGGAGTTCGGCGGCGATGACGCCGGCCATGAACTCCTTGCCGCGGCGGTACGCGGGGGTGGTTCCGAAGCGGGTGATGACGGACTTGATCACCCAGCCCAGCAGGAAGGAGTGCCCGAAGGAGTCCATCGCCCACGTGCCCCCGGTGAGGAAGAGGATGGGGTGCAGCGGCCACCAGGGAAGGCGGAGGCGGAGCACGCTGAACAGGCCCACCAGGGCGATCCCCAGCCCGAACGACGCGAGGAAGCCCTTGGCGGGCGTGAGGGCTTGCAGGCGGCCGAGGGGCGACAGTTCCTGTGACGCCTCCAGCGCGTCGGCGTTGCGGAGTTCGACGACGGACTTCTCCACCTGGTCGGGCGCCGAGCGCGGGATGGTGGTGGTGGACCACGCGTCGTTGAGGTGGATCCCGAAGTTGTAGTTGGCCCAGAGGACGACGGGGACGGCGAGGACGAACGCGGCGGCGTAGACGCCCCAGGTCCCCGCCCCCAGGGTTCCCACGCGGACGCCCTGGCGGTCGCCCAGGCGGAGGGCGTTGACCACGAAGGGCATGAGGATCTCCCGCGCGTCGAACGTCAGCACGGCCGACAGGAGGCACACCATCGCCAGGTTCGCCGGCCCCAGCGCCCGCGCCCCGAAGAGGCCCAGCAGGACGGCGGCGGGCTGCCACCACGCCTGCACCCAGATGAGGCCGGCTTCGGCGTTCATGCGGGCCACGCCGACGTAGAGCATGAGGATCACCCCCAGGACCACGAGCGTGACGAGGGGGTCGAGCCCGACGTGGAGGATGAGAAACGCCGCCAGCGCAATCGCCGCCAGCAGGCCGATGCGCATGCCCCAGACGGCGTGGGGCTCAACGGGGTCGCCCGCGGGCAGGCCGATCGCCGAGCGCAGCACGCGCCCGTAGTACCGCCGGCCCGTGTACAGCAGCAGCAGGGCGAGCCCGGCGTACGCCCCCGCGCGGAACCACATGGGGACGCCCCCGGCGGTCTGGGACTCGGCGATGGTGATCCCCGCCTGCACCGCCCCCGCCGTCCACAGCACGTATACCAGCGTCGAGAGCCCCAGCGAGAGGCTCACGTCGCTGGCGAGGAAGAACGCGAAGGCCACCACCAGCGGGAAGTACTGCGGGCGCACGAGCGGCCAGCAGTGCCACCCGCCCTCGCGGAGGAACGGCCACTTGGTGAGGATCGCCGACACGTCGAACACCAGCGGGATCTGGATGAACCCCGGGTGCCACGCGTGGATGCCGTTGATCGTCCGCAGGACGGCGATGCTCGCGAAGGCGAGCCAGAACAGCCGCGAGCGGAGGACGGGGGGCAGGAGGCGGCGGTCGGCGGGGTCGGCGGCGAGCATGGAGGCGAACTCGGCGACGGGGTAGCGGAGGCGCTCGTTGGTGGCCCACTGGCGGTGGACGACGAGGGCGAGGCACACCACGCCCAGGCCCACCAGCAGGACGATGGGCCCCCAGGTGAGCAGGGGGGGCGCCCAGGCGTTCCACGGGACCTCGCCCGGGGCGATCCACTCCTGCCCGTACCGCCGCATCCCCTGATGGAACCCCTCGACGATCCGCATGTCGCCCCGCGGGGACGTGACGAGCGCCCCGTCGGGGAAGTAGTCCAGGACCGCGTTGCTCTGCCACCCCGGGCTGTTCTCGTTGTAGTGCAGGGGCAGGATGAGCGTCTGCGTGAAGCTCCGCATCATCGAGCTGCCCGGGACCGCGCACCCGCCCAGCGCCAGGCCCACGATGACGGCGAGTTCCGCCCCGCGGAACCGCCACGCCGGCCGCAGGAGCTGCAGCAGCGGGTTCACCAGCAGCACCAGCAGCACGAGGGCCCCGAAGACGCTGATGGGGAAGTGGTTGCCCACGACGAAGTTGAGCCGCAGGATGCTGTCGTTGACGTAGCCCAGCGCCCCGATGGACAGGCCCAGCACCACGCCCAGGATGACGGCCCGGAAGGTCATGGACGGGAGTATAACGGAATTTCGGATTGCGGATTTCGGATTTCGGATTTGCGTGGGCGTCGAACCGCAGGCCCTGTGCGCAAGTGGGCGTCTGAAGGCATGGGCCGCCGAGACGCAGCCCGCGCTGTGTCTCTGCGGCCCATGCCCGGAGACGCAGAATTCGCGAATCGAAAAGGACCGACCTTTCCTCCGCGGGTTCCAATTGGTACGGTCTTGCCCTCGAAGGAGTATCGAAGCATGACGATTCCGAAGCTGTCCCTCCCCGCATCCCTCGCGTCGTTCCTCCTGGTCCTGTCCCTGCTGACCGCGACGGCGATGGGGGAGGGCGGTTCGCCCGTGTTCGACATCCCCCGCCTCGATGGGATCACGATCGACGGGAACCCCGCCGACTGGGTCGCCGGGGACGGGCGGGGCTTCCGCATCGACCAACTCGCCGACCTCCGCGGGGAGGTCCAGCTCCGCCTGGACCTCGATGCCTCCGTCCGCCTGGGCTGGAATGAGCGCGGGCTGCTCGTGCTCGTCACGGTTCGCGACGACTTCCCCCTGGAGGCCGACGACATCGACAAGCTCTGGTCCCGCGACGGAGTGGAGCTGTACCTGGCGACCGGGCGGGGCGAGAAGGAGGTCATCCAGCCCATCATCGCCCCCGGGCGGACCGCGGACCACCCCGACCTCCGCTGGTACGTCCACGATCACCGCAAGGACAAGACGCTCAAGGAAACCCCCGTCACCCTCGAGGCCGCCCGGACGAAAACCAAGGACGGGTACGTCCTGGAGGCGCTGCTGCCGTGGTCCAGCCTCGCCATCGCCCCCACCGTCGGGCGCGAGGTGGGCTTCCAGATCTACGTCAATGACGTGGACGAGCCCGACACCCGCCCGCAGGACATCTTCCACGCCGTCTGGTACCCCAAGTACGGGGCGTTCGCGAACACCAACGCCATGCACGCCCTGCGGCTGAGCGAGAAGCCCTCGCCCCCGGTCCGGGCGGCCGCCCGCGTGGCGAGCCCCACCGTCAAGGGCACCCCGGTCCTCGTGATCGGCGGGGAGGACCTGCTGGGGCAGGAGGCGGTGCTGCTGGCCGGGGAGGCGGAACTGGGCCGCGCGACGTTCGAGAGGAAGTACGGCCGCGCCGTCGCCGACATCCTGGTCAGCGGGCTCAAGCCCGGACAGGCGCCCAGCGACATGCGGGTGGTGGTGGACGGGCAGACGATCGCCACGGTTCCCCAGCGGATCCTGCCCCCGCCCGCGGCGGGGGAGGACGAGGCGTTCTTCGGGTCCCGCATCCCGCGGACGATGACGCTCCTGGAGACGAGCAATTCGTGGCGGCGGAACCCGGTGCACATCGTGCTCTACGGGCAGTCCATCGTCGCGGGGGCGTGGGGCAAGATGCTGGAGGCCGACCTCCGCGAGCGCTTCCCCTACGCGGACCTCAAGTTCGAGAACCGCGCGATCGGCGGGTTCGAGGCGCATAACCTCGTCCGCACCGCGGAGGCGGACCTGTACCCGGCGTACCCGGACCTGGTGATCTTCCACGTGTACGCGGGCGAGCGGACGGGCGAAACGGAGCGGATGATCTCCAACCTCCGCCGCTACACCACCAGCGAGATCATGGTCTTCACGCACCAGGCGCCCCTGCCCAACGCCCAGTTCGACACCTCCAGCGATTTCTGGCGGCGGTGGGCGCAGGAGTACAACTGCGAACTCGTCGACGTCCGCGAGGAGTGGCGGACGTACATCGCCGACAACGGGCTCGTCCCCGAGGATCTGCTGGGCGGGCCCCAGGACGTCCACCCCAACGAGGACGGGCACCGGCTGATCGCTCTGCTCATCGGCAGGCACTTCCGCTTCCAGCCCTACCTGCCCGCGGGCTGGGCCGACACCGTCCGCACCTACGAAGCCAAGCGCCTCGTCCACGAGGGCGCCGACGACGAGGTCGCCTTCACCGGGGAGCCCTGGGCGCTCGCCCCCAAGCTCGACAACTCCTACGCGAGCCCCACGTCCGTCGTGGGCGCCTCCCCCGACAGCGCCCTGAAGCTCACGTTCACCGGCAATCGCGTGGACATCGTGGGCGGGGTCATCGCGGGCCCCGTCGGGACCGCCCGCGTACTCATCGACGGGCAGCCCCCGTCGCAGAACCCCAGGCTCTACGCGTTCACGCGGACCACGCA
The DNA here is from genome assembly GCA_041687095.1 of Phycisphaerae bacterium. Classification (GTDB taxonomy): domain Bacteria; phylum Planctomycetota; class Phycisphaerae; order SM23-33; family SM23-33; genus JAWLCQ01. The sequence continues at coordinate 12,786 of JAWLCQ010000043.1, forward strand.
GGCGCCCATGATGTGGTGGCCGGCGATCCGGCGGATCTCGCACCGCGCCCCGCTGGCCGTCGAGGACTGGACGCTGCGGGTGACGGAGATCAGCGAGAAGGGCGACACGTTCCGCTACGAGGTCGTCGGGTCCGTGACGGGCCCCGACGGGGAGGGCAGCAGCGAGGAACTGTTCGTGTCGAAGAGCGGGCGGGTGGTGATCGAGCCCCGGGACTTCTCGCTGCAGCACTCGGTCAGCGTGCGCGGCCCGGAGGCGAAGGCCCCGGTGGGGTTCGAGGTGAAGTGGAAGGTGATCCCGCTGTTCCAGGACGCCTACACGCCCCCGTCCGTTCCCGAACCGGAGCTGGACGCCAAGGGCAAGGAGATGCGGGCGAGCGCGGACAAGCGGAAGAATTTCGCGGCGTACGTGCACCGCACCACCGTCGCCCAGGGCCTGAAAAACGCCGAGCACACGCTGGAGATCATCCCCAACGGCGACGGCCCCGTGCCGATCGAGTCCATCATCATCCACCGCCCCCCGCTGCGGTAGGGCTCCCCTCCGCGCCTATCCCCGCTGCCGCTCCTGGGAGGCGGGCGCCGGTTCGGGCACGGGCACGGGCTGTGCCTGGCGCTGCTTTTCCGCGCGGAGGAGCATGAGGTTGCGGACGTAGATGAAGTTGTTGAACAGGTACGCCAGGATGAACACCGGGTCCGCGCGGACGAGGGAGTAGACGAGCAGCCCCACGCTGCCGACGAGGCTCAGGTACCAGAACAGCACGGGGATGACGCTCCGCCCGGCACGCTCGGAGGCGATCCACTGCACCACGAACCGTGCCGTGAACGCCCCCTGCGCCGCCAGACCCAGCAGGGCCCAGAGATCGAGGTTCGTCAGCAGCCGCTCAAGCATCCTCGCCTCCCAACTCCCGCACCTCGTACCGCAGGAACCGCGACCGCATCCACCGCACCGCGAAGGTGTCCCGCAGCGCCCGGAACAGCCGGTTCCACACGCCGTACTTCGCCTTCCCCCGCACGCGCGGGCGATGGCGCACCGGGACCTCGATCACCCGGAACCCCGCCAGACGCGCGAGCGTCGGGAGGAACCGGTGCATGCCGTTGAACAGCTTGAACGACTCCGCCACCTCCCGCCGCATCACGCGGAACCCGCACGCCGAGTCGCGGATCGCCTCGGCCGTCAGGGCGTTGCGAACCCCGTTGGCGACCCGCGTCGAGACCCGCCGCACCCACGGGTCCCGCCGGTCCTTCCGCCACCCGTTCGCCAGGTCGCACTCGCCCCTCTCCACCCGCTCCAGCAGGGCGGGAATATCACGCGGGTCGTTCTGCCCGTCGGTGTCCAGCGTGGCGATGAAATTCGCCCGCGTCGCGCGCAGCCCCGCCTCCAGGGCGGCCGTCTGCCCCGAACGCCCCGACAGCCGCAGCACCCGAAGCTCCGGGTACTCCGCCCGCAGGCCCAGCAACTCCTCCAGCGACCCGTCCGTGCTGCAGTCGTCGACGAAGACGACCTCCCAGGGCCGCCCGAGCGGCGCCACCGCCGCGCGGATCTCGGCGAGCAGGGGGGCGAGGTTGCCCGCTTCGTTATGCACGGGCCCCACGACCGCGAGGTGCGGCGGGGAGGCGGAGGGGGTGTCCTGAGCGTTGACGGTAATGGCCGGTACTCCTCTTTCCAAGCGGTTCCCGCGAAGACGACCCGGGGGATGATAGCCGGGCGAGGGCGGGCGGCAAAGCGGTTCTACGCCGCGTGCTCTGAACTGCGGGGCCCGGCCACCGCCACGTCGCCGCCGCGGGTGCCACGGCTGCGCTGTTCACAGCCGTGCTCGCGCGAGCGCGCGGCGGAACCCCCGTTCCGCCACCCCGGCGCGCCCGGCGAACCGGACTTCGCGAGGGCCCGGGGGCTATGGGGGCGTGGCGACGAGGTACACGCGGCGGTGCGACTCGACGTAGCCCCGCAGCCCCCCGCGCATCGCCGCCCCCAGCAGCGCCCGCACCTCCAGCGGGCCGTTCAACGCCGCCACCCCCTCCACCCGCCAGCCCCCCGGAAAGGCGACGGTCGCGGGGGGGACGATGGCGTCGACCAGCACGGCCGCGTAGGGCGAAACATCCACCCCCTCCGGGAAGCGGACGTGCCGCAGGTTCGGAGCCCCGTCGAGGAACATGCGGACCTGGCACCGCACGTGCCGCTGACCGATGAACAGCATGGGCGCTTGCGGATCGATGCCCCGCTGCCGCACGTACCCCGCCATCGTCACCGACTGGCTGGGCGACAGGACGGGCAGCACCGCCGCGAACAGCGCCACCCCCGCGATCACCACCCCGCCCGCCAGCGCCACCGGCGTCGCCCCCGCCCCGCGGCCCCGCGCTCCGGGCAAAAGGCGACTGGCCCGACGGAAAAGGCGACTGGCTTCTGGGAAAAGGGGACTGGCTCCGCAGGGGCACGCTGTTTGCCCCGAAGGTGCCTGTCCCCTTTTCCCAGGGGCTTCCCGCCCCTGCGGTGCCTGTCCCCTTTTCCCAGAAGCCCGCGTCCCGTACCACCACGCCCCCGCCGCCACCGCCCACGGGGCGAGCAGCACCAGCGAGCCCGGCCCGTGGAACTGCCACTGCACCACCGCCATCATCGCCCCCAGCCCCGCCATCGCCGCCAGCAGCGCCCCGCGCAGCACGCGCAGCCAAGCGGCGAGGAACCCCGCCTCGACCCCGCGCAGCAGCGAAGCGAGCGCGACGGCCGCGAAGGGCAGCACCGGGAGCAGGTAGCGCGGCATGGCCCGCCGCCCGCACCCGAAGATCAGGACGACCAGCACCACCCAGCCCGCCGCCAGCCACAGCCACGCCCGCTCCGTCGTCCCCCGCCCCGGCAGATGCACCCGCCGCCTCCACGCCGCCGTCCCCACCACCCCCAGCCAGGGCAGGAACTGCGCCCCCGCCACGAGCAGCAGCAGCGGGATGTGCCACAGCGGCAGCCACCACGCCTTGGGGGCCTTCTGCGTCAACTGGTCCCCGAGGAACTGCGCGCCGAGTTCCTCGGGCGCGACGAGCCCCACCGCCAGGAACCACCAGCCCGCCAGCACCACCCCCACCAAGATCGACACCGGATGCGCCCAGCGCGAACCGCCCGATCCCGCCGAGCCCACCGCCCCCCGTCGCATGCCGCCGCCTCGCCGGCCGCCGCCGTCTTGCCGGGTGCCACGGCTGTGCCGGGTGCCACGGCTGCGCTGTTCGCAGCCGTGCTCGCACGCCCCCGCAGCGAAACCCGATCCCGCCAACCCCGCACCCCCCGGGGAGATCGATTCCACAGAGGCAGCTCCCCCCGCCATCCGCCGCCGCAGCATGCTCCCCACGATCCAGAAGTACGCCACGAACACCACGGGCAGCAGGCCCTTGGTGAGCACGCCCAGAGCGGCCGCCCCGTAGGCGGCGAGGCAGGAGGGCCAGTCCCGCCGCCCCTGCAGCACCACGCCCGTCAGCCCCCAGGCGCTGACGACCAGCGTGAGCGTCAGCAGCGGGTCCGACAGCGAGCGGATCGTGTACAGCAGGAACAGCCCCGCCGTCATCAACACGCCCCCCGCCCACTCGCCGCGCCCCGCGTCCCCCGCCACCCGCCGCGCCAGCCCCGCCGTCGCCACCACCGTCAGCAGCCCCGCCGCCAGCGCATGCGCCCTCGCCGCCAGCGGGCTCGGGCCCGCCACCCCGAACACCCCCGCCGTGATCCAGTAGACCAGCGGCGGTTTCCGCAGGCGGACCGCCCCCTCCATGTCCCGCGGGACCAGCCACTGCCCGTCGCGGAGCATGTGGAACGCGCCCTCGGGGAAGTGCGGCTCGTCGGGATCGTAGAACGCGTCCGACGCCGCCATCGGGGCGAACCCCGCCGCCAGCGCCGCTCCCAGCAGCAACGAGATGACCATCGGCCGGTTCAACGCGGGATCGCCTCCGGGTTCGTTCGCCCAATCGCGAGGGTCGCTCGCGACCTCGCAAAGGGGGCCTGCCCCCTCCGTCCTGTCCACCTTGTCACGAACCCGTAGCTTACCGGCCCCCGCCGCCCCCGCACAACCCCGCGCCCCCGCCCGGCCGTCGCATCTCCGTGGCACGGGCGTCTCGCCCCTGTCCAGGGCGGTTGATTCTCCGAGAAATCCGAGGTTGCCTCTTGCGGGGACAACAATAAGATGGTATGTCAAGGTTCGTCTGGGCGGGGGCGCTCAACTCCCCCCGGGCGTGCGTCGCGGCCAAGGCCGTGCAAACCCGTGCTCAAAGGTGGCTTTCCATCGCCTGCCGCTCCGTGCGCGCAGGGAGGAGAAATGTGTGCAGGGAACCGCTCAACTCCCCGCTTCCGGGCTCGTCTGCCCGCACGTTCCACACCACCTTCCCGTCCGTTTCGGTCCACGTATGGCGCCCATCGCGCCGGGAGGAATCGAAGAATGAACCGCACCACGATGTACGGCGCCCTCGCCCTGCTCGCCGTCGCCGGCCTCGCCGGCCTCGCCCACGCCGAGTCCTGGTCCCACGGGTTCGAGTCCGCCGACACCCCCGGGGCCCCCGACTACGGGTGGGACCATGACCCCTACAGCTACGTCTTCGGCGAAACGCCCGCCAACGCCGGGCCCGTCGCCCGCGTCGCCTCCGCCCCCAACGCCGCCGGGACCGGGACCGTCACCCCCCAGAGCGGCGCGTACATGGGCGCGTTCGGGACCACCAACAACAACACCGTCGCCGGCCACCCCTTCCCCCCCGTCGCCAAGGTCGGCCCGGCCACCAGCTTCGGGGCGCTGGAGTTCTCCGGCAGTTGGCCCACGGCCGTGCCCGGCATCGAGAGCTACATCGACGTCTACCTGGACACCGGCTGGAAGGACGGGTCGGGCTTCGACTACTCCGTCGCCATCTCCGCCGCCGGGACCCCCGCGCAGCACCAGCGGGACTTCATGTTCAACGTCTACAAGGGCGTGGACGCCGCGTCGGACGTCCTCTACGTCGCCGGGTCGAACAACACCAGCTACAAGCCGCTGGACATCTCCTCCATCGGGTACGCCATCACCGCCTCCGGGTGGTACCGCTTCGACTACGACTTCAAGGAGGTCGGGGAGTCCGACACGACCGCGGGCTACCTGGAGGTGACGATGCGCCTGCTGCCCGGCGGCGGCGGCGACGCGCTGGAGACCTGGACGCGCTCCAACCCCGCCGACATCATCGACTCCGACGGGTCGGGCGGGATCGAGGCCCGCACCGTCGGGGGGCGGAACTACGGCTGGTTCCCCTACATCGACCTCGCCGACGCCGACGGGACCGCGATGGCGCTGTACACCGACAACGTCCGCTACGAGAACCCCGAGCCCACCACGCTGGCCCTGTGCGCGCTGGGCGGCCTGGCCCTCCTCCGCCGCCGCCGCCCCGCCCGCGCGTAACCGCCCCGCCCCGGGAGTTCACCGCAAAGAACGCAAAGACCGCAAAGACAACGAGACGCAAAAGAGAAGGGGACCGGCCCCGGACTCCACGGAGTCGAGCCTGTCCCCTTCTCTTCTGCGCGATGGGGCAAAGGACCCCCACACCCGCTTGCCGTGGCCTGCGCATGCGACGGGGGTTTCCTGACCTCGTGGTTCCACACGTCTCGGCAGGCACACCGCCGCGTGATGGTTTCACGATGCAGGCAGGCCCTCGCTCTCCCGCCCCCGCCCGGCTTGTCCCGGGGGAGCGAAGGTTTCTAAGCTAGCGTGCGGCCCTCTCATCCTCTCTTGCCGTTTCTTCTTCCCGCCCCCGCCCGGGCTTGTCCCGGGGGAGCGAAGGTTTCTAAGCTAGCGCGCGGCCCTCTCATCCTCTCTTGCCGTTTCTTCTTCCCGCCCCCGCCCGGGCTTGTCCCGGGGGAGCGAAGGTTTCTAAGCTAGCGCACGGCCCTCTCATCCTCTCTTGCCGTTTCTTCTTCCCGCGCCCACCGGCTTTACGCCGGTGGGGCGAAGCTTTGGAGCGCCCGGGTGTCGTACTCCCCTACGGTGCCCACGTAGTACCCGAACTCAAACCTCGCCGTCATCCCAGACGCGAAAGCCAGGTTGTTCATGTAGCTCAACGCCACATCCGCCGGGGCGTCCTCGACTCCGCCCCCCAGCAGCATGTGCACGTGGTCCGCCAGGACCGACGCGCGGGACAGCAGATGTCCCTTTGCCTGGGCCGCCCGCCCGATCATGTTCCGCATCGCCAGCAGCGTGCCCCTGTCCACCTCCCGCCAGCGTCTGTCATTGGTGAACACCACGTGCAGTGCGTACGCGAACCGCCCATGCGCGGACGGTCGCCACTGCGAGAGATCCACGTTCTCGTTGTGGATCGCCAGGCGCACGAACATCTCCTGCACGCGCGGATCCGCCATCGGGTGGTGCCCCGCCTGTGTCCGCACGTACGGCTCGACGGCGTTGCGCCTGGCCGATCCGACGCTACGAAGCGAGTAATTGCGTTGAAACGCCCGGGGGACGCGGTCCCGCACAAGGTACTGCAGGCGGCCTTTGACGGAACGAACGATGGCGGCGGGGCAGACGTGGGGTTGGGTGCTGAGGGAGAACAGGGCGGAGCCTTCCTCGCCAGGCCGATAGGCGAGGATCCGTACGCCATCGGGCTCCGTCGCCTCCTTGAGCGGCCCGAGCCAGTCGGGCGTGCAGGGACCCGCGCGCCAGAAGAGCGTCAGGCCCCAGCGAAGCTGGTAGGCGGGCAAGCAGTTATTGTGCGTATAGATAGGTTCTGGCCCCGTTGACATGCCCGAGTTTATAAAGCTTCGCCCCACCGGCGTAAAGCCGGTGGGCGCGAGAAGAAGAAACGGCAAGAGAGGAGGAGAGGGCCGCGTGCTAGCTTAGAAACCTTCGCTCCCCCGGGACGAGCCCGGGCGGGGGCGGGATCCGATCGGGAGGTCCCGGCACGAGGGCGCGGGGTATTCTCGCACAGGGCGGGGGCGGGCTCAAGGGGCTGGTGACGGCGCGGGTGGCGGGGCGGGTGACGGGCGGATGGCGGGCTGGTGGCGGGGCGGGCGGCGAGGTGCGGCCGCGTTTGGGTGGGACCCCCGCGAGCCCTCATGCCCGCTGGACGCGGCCCGAATCCGAAATCCGAAATCCGAAACCCGAAACCGGAAGCTCACCTGCGTGCCGACATGCCCCTTTCTTCACGCCCTTCCTGGTGTTTGGAAGGGCGGGAACATTACCGAAGTCCGAAGTCCCAAACGGGTGCCCGGTGCTCCGCAGGGTGTCGCGAAAGATGCCTATCTGCTACAGAATGGCCATATTGACATAATGCCAAGAATCTGAATGGGTTTGTTTTTGAGGCCCCGTGGGCGACGCGGCCCTGCGGCAGGCGCGGGCGGGGGTGTGGAAAATCGGAAAAATCCGCAATGGGTTTGTTTTCGCGGGCCGGTGGGGGAGCCGGCCCCCCGGCGGGCGCGGGGCGGAGGGGCAAAAAAATCGGAAAAATCTGCGCTGGGTTCGTTCCGCACGGCGGGGCGAGGGCGACCGCGAAAGGGGGGACGGACCGCGAAAGGGGGACAGGCACCTTCGGGGCGAACGGCGCGCCCCTTCGGAGCCAGTCCCCGTTTCGCTCGATGGGTTTGTTTTGCACGGTCGGGGCGAGTTCGGCCGCGAAAGGGGGACAGGCACCTCCGGGGCGAACGGCATGCCCCTGCGGAGCCAGTCCCCGTTTCGCTCGCCCGCGGGCCGGATACGTGGCCGGGCCGGAGTTTGCGTTCCACCCCGCCCCGTTTCGCTCGCCCGGGGGCCGGATGGGTTTGTTCTTGCGGGCGGGGCAGGGGGGCGGGCGCTAGGGTTTGGGGGACTGGAGGCCGAGGAAGTCCATGACCTGCTGGAGGTCGGACCAGACCTTGCGGCGGTTGTCGGGGGTGTACTGGCGGAGGAGGTAGGCGGGATGGAAGGTGGGCATGACGGGGATGCCCTCGAGGCCCGGCCCGATGGGGGGGAGGCTCTGCCAGGTGCCGCGGAGGCGGGTGATGCCCTCGCGGGTCTCCAGCAGGGCCTTGGTGGCGGGGTTGCCCAGGGTGACGATGACCCGGGGGCGGAGGATCTCAAGTTGGCGGAGGAGGTAGGAGCGGCAGGCGGCGTCCTCCTCGGGGGCGGGGGTGCGGTTGTCGGGCGGGCGGCACTTGACGGTGTTGACGATGAACACGTCCTCCCGCGTCAGGCCCATGGCGAGGATCATCTTGGTGAGCAGTTCGCCCGCGCGGCCGACGAAGGGGCGGCCGGTGCGGTCCTCGTCGGCCCCGGGGGCCTCCCCGACGAAGACGAGGTCGGCGTTGGGGTTGCCCTCCCCGAAGACGGTGCTGTTCCGCGTGCGGTGCAGGCCGCAGCGGGTGCAGGCCTTGACGAGGGTGGCGTCGAGTTCGGCGAGGGCGGCGGCCTTCTCGGCGGGGGAGAGGGTGTCGGGGACGGGGGGAAGGTGAGCGGTGGCCGGGGCGGCCGAGCCCGCGGTGCGCGGGCGGGTATCGCCCGGGGAGCGGTCATCGCCCGATGCGCGGGCGGCGGCGCCTGCGCGTGTGGCGGCCGGGGCGGCGGCGGGCTTGGGCAGCGGGTGGCGGACGGCCGGGAGGTACTCGCCGCCGAGGAGTTCCTCGATGGCCAGCAGTTGGCGGGCGACACGGGCGAGATCGACGTCATGGGGGCTCATGGGTTCGATTGTAATGCGGGACGGGCCGGGGCGGAAGGCGGAACCGCCGGGAGGGGCGCTGGTCGCGGCCGAAGGGTCAGGGTCATCGCAAAGTTCGACTCGCGGGGTGCCGCGGGTTCGCAGAACCCGTGTTCCTCCCCGCGCTCGTACGAGCACGGCTGTAAACAGCACAGCCGTGGCACCCGCGACTGCGACTTTGCGATGGCCGTGCGTGCGGAGGGGCGCTGGCCGTGGCCGAATGGTGAATGCGCTTGACAGCGGCGGTTCGTATTTGTTTTATGGGTAGTAGGATCCGGCAGGCTCGGACGTTGCCAGCGTTGAACGTTCTTTCCTCCACCGCCGTTCCCGCCTCCAGGCGCGGCGGCGTCCGGTAGTACGGTCGGGTCCTCGCAGACGGCGGGTTCGCCGGCGGCCTCGTGGGCCGATTGGCGGGCGATCTGTCGAAGGCAGTCCCCGGGCGCGAGGCGCCCGGAGCGGAGCAGGCGGCCGCGGGGCCGCGTGTGGTTCGGGCCGCTGGACGCTTCGGCGGGCGCGCGTTGCGCAAGGAATTTCCCTCGGATCGGTCGTGGGCGAAAACGCGCCATTGCCGCCGGGGTTCGCGGTGCGTAGTATATCGAGACCGCGGATGGGTCCCCTCGCCTGGTCGCAGGGCGGGACCGATGCCCGCACCGGGGCACAACGCCCCGGGCAAAGAGACAGCTCAGGCCCAGGATCGCTCCCTGGCGGTCCGCAGGAACGAGGAGCGGTGGTCGCTATGGCGAGTGCGAAAACCGTATGGGGGATCGACATCGGGCAGTGTGCCTTAAAGGCGCTGAAGCTCAGTGTCACACCGGAGGGGGAAGTCCAGGTCGACGCGTTCGACATCATCGAGCACCCGAAGATCCTCTCGCAGCCCGACGCCGACCGCACGCAGCTCATCCACAACGCCCTGGAGCAGTTCCTGGCGCGGAACTCGATCGGCGGCGCCGCCGTCGCCGTCTCCGTCCCGGGCCAGGCGAGCTTCGCGCGGTTCGTCAAGCTCCCGCCCGTCGAAACGAAGAAGATCCCCGAGATCGTTCGTTTCGAGGCCGAGCAGCAGATCCCCTTCCCCATCGACGAGGTGGTGTGGCGGTGGCAGACCTTTGCCGACGCCGACTCGCCCGACGTGGAGGTGGGCCTGTTCGCGATGAAGCGGGTGGACCTCAACCGCAACCTGCAGCACTTCACCGACGTCGAGCTGGACGTGGACATCGTCCAGATGGCGCCGCTGGCGCTGTACAACTTCCTGCTCTTCGATGAGCAACTCGCCGACGGCGGGGCCACCATCCTCATCGACGTCGGGGCCGAGCAGACCGACCTCGTCATCGCCGAGCCCTCCCGCATCTGGACGCGCTCGATCCAGATCGGGGGCAACAACTTCACCGAGGCCCTCGTGCGGTCGTTCAAGCTCTCGTTCGCCAAGGCCGAGAAGCTCAAGCGCACCGCCGCCACCAGCAAGTACGCCCGGCAGATCTTCCAGGCGATGCGCCCGGTCTTCGCCGACCTCGTCCAGGAGATCCAGCGGTCGGTGGGCTTCTACAACTCCCTCCACCGCGACGCCCGCTTCACCAAGATGGTCGGGATGGGCAACGGGTTCCGCCTCCCGGGGCTGCAGAAGTTCCTCGAGCAGAACCTCAACATGCCCGTCGTCCGGGTGGACACGTTCAACCGCGTCCGCCCCTCCCCGGCCGTCAACGCCCCCGTCTTCACCGAGAACGTCCCCTCCTTCGCCGTCGCGTACGGCCTGGGCATCCAGGCGCTGGGCGAGGGCGAGATCGGGACCAACCTCCTGCCCGGGGAGATCAGCCGCCAACGCACCTGGGCGAGCAAGAAGCCCTGGTTCGCCGCCGCGGCCGCCGCCCTGCTGGCCTTCCTCGCCGTCCCCCTCGGACGCGCCTACGTCGACCGCGCCGCCCTCGCCGACAACCGCTCCGTCGACACCATCCAGCAGCGCCTCGACCAACTGCAGCGCACCCAGCAGCAGTGGCAGCAGGTCCGCGGGCAGGAGCAGCAGTACGACCAGGACAAGGCCCGCTACCTGGCGCTGCTGGACTACCGCCACGTCTGGCCGGGCATCGAGCACCTCCTGTTCCAGTCGATGCAGAACGTCGCCTCCTCCCAGCGCAAGCTCATGCTCAGCGGGGGCGACGCGCGGGAGTTCCTGCGGACGCACCCCCGCCAGGACCAGCGCCTGATGCTCGTCGAGAGCGTCAAGTCGGAGTACCAGGACGACCTCGACCGCAAGGACAACGCCCCCGAGGCCTCCATGGGCGGGGGGGGGTTCGGCGGCGGGGCGGCCAAGCCCAAGCAGGAAGAGGCCGACAACACCCCCAAGCGCCGCGGATTCGTCGTGACGATGACGGTCCACACGCCCCTGTCGCAGGACCAGGCGATCCGGCACCTGCTGACGCCCCTCAAGGCCGAGAGCCAGCGCCTCGCCCAGCAGTTCGAGGAGCAGGGCATCCGGCTGGTCGCCCTCCCCGACGCCCGCTTCGGCGAATCCGCCCGGGGCAGCGGGTCGGGCTCGTCGTCGTCCTCGAGCGACGCGAGCTTCATCTGGTGGACCGAGCCCAAGGACCCGCAGGCCGCCCGGGGCGCGATCCGCGGGGACGACCCGAGCCTGGCGGCGGCGGCCGAGGCGGAGGAGGCCTTCGTGCCCCAGCCCCCCCTGACGCGGTTCACCTTGACGTGGAAGATCGCCATCGTGGACAAGACCCCGGAGCCGACCCTCACCGCGGACGCCCGGTAACGGAAAGGACATCGGAATGCGATTCATCAAGCAGAACCTTTTCCTGGTGATCCTGTTGGGCATCCTGGCGGTGGCCGCGGTCGGCCTGGGCCTGGTGACCATGGGCGTCGGGGCGGACGTCGAGGCGGCGATGGGCGCGCGGGTGCAGACCTCCGCCAAGATCGACCAGTGGGACCGGCGCGACCCGGTCAACGCCCGGCTGGTGGAGTCGCAGGAGCAGCGCCTCGCCGCCGCCATCGCCGACGCCGAGCGGGTCCGCCAGGAGTGCATCGAGTGGAACCGCCGCGCCTACGACATCCTCCAACTGGAGATGTACGACGGGGAGACCCGCGTGGGCGAAATCGCCGCCTTCCCCATCGACCGCGAGAAGTACGAACGCTACTCCCTCCGCTACCGCTGCTCGCAGAAGTACATCGAGGCGATGAACCGCCTCCGCGGCAGCCTCCGCCCCGCCTCCCAGCCCACCGCCGACGAACTCGCCGAGGAGGCCCGGCGGGTCCAGCAGGAACTCGACGAGGAGAAGGATCGCGAGGAGCGGCGGCTGATGCACGAGCGCCTCACCAGCGGGGGGGCGACGACCGGCCTGGGGCCGGTGGCCCCGGCCCGCACGGCCCCGGCGACCCCGGGGAGGCCCAACGAGGTCAAGGCCATCACCATCTCCCCCAAGGCCCAGAGCATCGCCCAGTACCGCGTCGCCCGCCAGCACGCGATGCGCGGGTGGGTCCACGTCGCCCCCAACGCGATGGACATGCAGTTCGAGGCCCCGACGGAAACGGCGTCGGACCGCGAGCTGTGGATGGCCCACGTGAACCTGTGGGTCACGCATGACATCGTCAAGGCGATCGAGAAGACCATCGGCGATGCCTTCGCCACCAAGGCCGAGGGCGAGCGGAACGTGCTGAACTCGCCCGTGAAGAAGCTGGTGAAGATCGAGGTCGACAACCGCTACGCCGGCGCCCCGCCCGACACCGCCCTCCCGGAGCCCTCCGGCGAGCGCGGCAGATCGAGCAGCGCCTACGAGGCGTACGAGGACACCTCCTCCGCCAAGAACCCCCTCTCCGCGCCCACCCTCACCCGGCGGGGCTCCAACCCGATGTACGACGTGATCCGCTACAACTTCACCGTCGTCATGCCCTGGTCGGCCGTCATCAACCTCCAGAAGAACCTGACGGTCCAGAACTTCCACACCATCCTGAACGTCCAGCAGCAGGCCCCCACCCTGCAGGACGCCAAGTCCACCCGGGACCTGCGGGACGCGAAGGACGCGAAGGAACTGTACTACTACGGCGACGAGCCGGTGGTGGAGGTCACCTTCGAGGGCGAACTGCTGCTGCTGGCGGCGTGGGAGCGCGGGACGCCCGAAGGGGAGGTCGAGGTCGCCCCCGCCCGCCGGGGCCGCGCCGCCAACGACGCCTCCGCCGCGCCGATCACCTGGAAACTCCCCCCGCTCATGCCGGTGGACGTCCTGCGGGACCTTCCCAGCACCGCCCTCCGCGATGCCGACCGTGCCCGCCTTCAGCAGGAAACGCCCCGAACGGGATACTGACCACGAGGAGATGCACAGCATGCCGAACCCCGATAACGTGAATTGGTTTGAGCGGCACGTGGAGAAGATAGTCCTGGGCGTGGCCCTGGCGCTGCTGGTCTTCGCCGTGTTCTACTGGGTCCTCGACACGCCGCGCAGCGTGGACGTCAATCCCGGCAAGCGGGGCGGGGATCTGGCGAAGAAGTACGTCATCCCCCCCGACGAGCGCAGCGGCGACGGCGACGAGCGGCCGGTGCTGGGCCTGAGGACCTTCGACGGGTTCCTAGCGGACTGGGCGGACCTGGTCCTCGAGAAGCACCAGCAGGCCGAGCCCCCCGCCTGGGATCCCCCGGACACCGTCCCGATGATCGTGGCGCGCCGGGAGAAGGCGATCCCCGACTACCCCGCCCTGGTGGCCTTCACGCCTCCGCCCCCGCCCGCCCCGGAGATCCCGAAGGAAACGGGCAACCTCGAGGGCCCCACGATCGCCGACACGATCGCCCCAGGCCTGCCCAAGATCCAGGCCTTCGCCGTGGACGCCGGGTGGGAACTGGCGTTCCCCGACGAGGCCCGCCCCCTCCGCGACCGCCGCGTCGCCCACGGGGTCGCGGTGCTCGACGTCAACGACACGCTCACGAAGTGGGCGGTCCTGCAGACCTGGGCCATCTCCCGCGTCATCGCCGTCCAGTCCGTCGAGGTGCTCCGTCAGGAGCAGTTGCCGGACGGCACGTGGAGCGAGGAGAAGGCGATTCGCCCGACCACCCCGCCCGCGGACCCTCGCAACCCCCTCGTGACGATCCCGGACCTCAAGGACGACAACGCCCCCGACGTGCGGATCGCCATGAGCATGCTCGCCCAGCCCCAGGTGCAGAGTCAGCTCCTCCAGCCCGAGTACGCCAAGGTGTACGTGCCCGAGTACGGCTGGGTGGACTGGAAGCACCGCCTGCCGAACTCCGACGGCCTGGAGGAGCTGTTCCGCCAGCCCGTGCAGGAGGTTCGCCCCACCGGGCAGGGGGGCTTCGGGGGGGCGATGGGCCCCGACCCGCGGATGGAGGAGGAGTACCGGCGGAACGAGGAGGCCCGGCGGCGGGCGATGAGTGCGCCCCGCACCGAGGCGGCCGCGGGCGCGGGTGAGCAGCCGCAGTCGCTCAAGATCCCCGGCATCCCGCCGCTGGAGCAGCAGTGGCGCAGCGGCAAGCTGGCCCTGTGGTTCCATGACGAGACGCTGGAGACGGGCAAGCGGTATCGCTACCGCCTCCGCGTGCAGATGGTCAACCCGCTGTACACGCACGAGCGCTCCGTCCGCAAAGGCGCCGAGGAGGATGCCCGCACCAAGCTGGTGGCCGTTGAAAGCTCCTGGTCGGCCCCCGTCCGCGTGACGAACCCCGCGAAGTTCTTCGTCGGAGGGTACGCGAAGGTGCAGGGCACGATGAACGTGGACGTCTACACCCGCGTGCTGGGGCAGTGGGTGAAGGCCCGCTTCACCGTCCGCCCGGGCATGCCCATTGGCGGCAAGGCGCGGCAGTACGTGGTGGACCCGGTTTCCAACGCCAAGGTCTACGAGGTCAACGCGGACTTCGAGACCGGATCGGTGACGGCCGACTTCGACTGGTCGTGGCGGGTGTACAAGGGCAACAACCCCACCCCCTCCGAGACGGCGGCGATGCACTACATCGATCAGGACGGGATCCTGCAGACCCGCACCTCCGACGGCGACCGTTCGAGCGAGGAGCAGCGCCAGTTGGAGAGCGAAGCCCGGCGTACCGAAGGGCGGACGCGTGCGGCCGGGACCACGAACCGATAACCGGCGGTTCCCAAACGGAGAGGCACAACCCGGGTGCCACCTTTCAGCGGCGGATGACGCGGCTGGAGGGTGGCACCCGTCATTTTGTCCAGCCCCCGGCGGGGTGATGCATGCTCCGGCCGCCGATGGCGTGACGCATGCCGCAGTCGCTCATACGCGTTCCACTTCATTCTCGGGTGGGTGCCGTGGTTTGCGGAGCGCAGCGGCTTGCCTCGGCGGAGCCTTGGCGGAGACGGGAGCAACCACGTCCAATCGACGCTGCCTGCGAATGATCTGGGATGCGTATCACTGGAATTGGCGGCCCCGTCGGCGGCGGATGCCCCAGGACCATTGCACGCTCGCCGTCGCGGGTGCCCCTCAGGCCATCGCATCTCCGCGTTTCCGTGGCATGGGCGTCTTGCCCATGGGTCGCGCGGGAGTCTTGCCCGCGGCCTTCGGCGGAGAAACCGCCGTGAATGGGGGGCGGGTTTGGCTCCCCGCAAGGCCGTTCTCACCTCTCCGCAGGGGCTGTCTCTCTGTGAGATTGTTCCCGCTCGTTCCCGCCCCCGCCGGGCTCGCCCGAAGCGTTCCCGCCCCCTCCCGGGCTTGTCCCGGGGGAGCGAAGGTCGGGCCAGCTACCCGCGACGCCCGTCTCCGCTTCGCTCCGTCGTGACAAGCAGTGGGGGGGGGACCTGCCGCTGAAACTCCTCGCGCAAGATCGTCCACGGGTTTGCAGAACGCGTGCTCGACCGCAGGCGGGTGCGGGCACGGCTGTGAACAGCGCAGCCGTGGCACCCGCGATTCCAATCTCTGTGGCGGCGTGGCCGCGCTCCCGCCCAGTCGCGCTGCCGCTCTGGATTTGCGGGAACCCGCCGCAGCGAAGCGGATCGGGGCTGGCCGGGGAGGGCAGGGGGAGACTGGTATGGACGCATGCCTGGGGGGCATTCGCTCCGCCCGTCGGTCGCCGGAAAATAGAGGATGGCATCGTGGGGCAAGACCGGAATTTTCAGCTTGCATTCCATGAGGGCGACCCGTATGCTCGCGACCCGCTGACGTCAGATGCGGCGCGTATCATCGATAAATCATCACGCTCCGCAGACTCCTGACGAAAGATCGAGACGGGTGATTGCGGCCGTGCGCCGTGGCGCCTTCCGGCGGTATCGGTTCCATGGCTGCGGCGAGGAAACGGACCCACGGGTGCTGCCCCATACGGTCCGAGACAAGGAGATTGGCAGTGCAGAACCTCAGGCGTAGTATCCCCCTTCTCCTCCTGCCCCTTGCGGCAATTCTCTTGACGGTGCTCCCTGTATATGCCGGGGGCGACGACGAAGCGGCCGCACAGTTGCAGAAGGGCATCGACCAGTTCCAGGCTCGGAACTACACGGATGCCCGGCAGACCTTGGCGGACGTCGATCGCGACGCGTTGACGGACGACGGGCGCCAGGCGCTCGATCGTTACCTCAACGAGGAGATCCCGGCGGCGCTGACGAATCGGGAAGTCGCCCTCAACCACCTCCAGGCCGGTAACGCCGCCCTGGAGAGCGGCAATCTCCAGGACGCGGAGGAGCATCTCGCCGCCGCCCAGGAGCGGGCCCAGTACCTCTCCGACGCCGACCAGCAGGCCCTGCAGACCGCCCGGGCGGCCGCTCAGGCCCGCAAGGCCGACTCCGCCGCCGTGGTCATCGGGGCGGCCGTCGCGGCCGAAACCGTCCCCGCGGCCACGCCCGACGCGCCTGCGGCCCGGCCCGACGCGCCCGCGGCCGTTCCGGCCCCCCAGCCCACCGCCCCCGCCGAGGTGGCCCCGCCCGCGCAGGGCGGTGACATGCTCACCACCCTCCGCACCCGCACCGAGCAGGCCGACTCGCTCGTCGCCCGCGCCCGCGAGGCGTACGCGGCCGGCGACTTCGAGACGGCCCGCACGTACGCGATGCAGGCCCTCGACCGCGTGCCCAACCACCAGCAGGCCCAGGACATCCGCCAGCGCGCCGAGCAGCAGATCATGGAGTTCCGCCGCGGGCAGGAGGGCCTCAGCGAGGTCATCGAACGCCGCCGCGTGAACTGGCAGGCCGCCATCGTCGAGATGGACGCCGCCCTCCGCCGCGCCAGCGAACTGCTGGAGAAGCCCGAGAAGACGGCCGCCGACTTCGAGGCCGCCGACGCCGCCGTCGCCACCGCCCTGAACATCCTCGAGCGGAACCGTTCGCTCGCCACCCGCGAGGCCTACCTGGACAAGCGCCAGGAGATCGAGTCCATGGCCCAGCGGGTCGAGGACCGGCGGATCGCGTGGGAGGCCGAGCAGGAGGCGCTGCGTCGCGAGGAGATCACCCGCGCCGAACTGGAGCGTGAGCAGCGCAACGTCGTCGCCCGCGCCCGCAAGATCCAGGCCCTCATGGAGCAGGCCCGCGTCCACATCAATGAGCAGCGGTTTGCGGAAGCCCTCGATGTCGTCGAGCAGATCCTCCGCCTCGACCCCGAGAACAGCTTCGCCGCCCAGCAGCGGATCCTGCTGTCCAACCTCGTCAACATCCGCGCCGAGCGCGGCATCCGCATGAATGTCCGCCAGAACGTGGCCCTGCAGGGCATCGAGCTGCGGCGGGCGGAGATCCCGTGGTACGACCTGCTCCGCTACCCGACGAACTGGCGCGAAATCAGCCGCCGGCGCGAGCCGTTTGATGTCGGCACGGGCACGCTGAGCGACACCGACCGCATCGCCCGCGACCAGCTCGAGACCCGGATCCACGAACTCGAATTCCGCGGAACCTCGTTCCGCGACGTGATCGACTTCCTCCGCGACGTGTCGCAGGCGAACTTCCACGTCAAGTGGCTCGCCCTGCAGGACGCGGGCATTGACGAGGAGGTCGAGGTCCGCAACGTCCGCCTGCAGGACGTGACCGTCCGCAAGGCCCTGGAGGTCATCCTGGAGGACATCTCCAGCGAGGGCAACCTGGGGTACGTGATCGAGGACGGCGTGGTGACGATCTCCACGAACGACGACCTCTCCCGCAAGACCATCACCCGCGTGTACGACATCCGGGACCTGATCATCCAGATCCCGGACTTCAACGGCCCG
>JAWLCQ010000044.1:0-30385 GCA_041687095.1 Phycisphaerae bacterium
CCCCGTGTGCATCGACTGCACCAGCAGGTTCGGCCGATACCGCAGCCGCCGCGCCACCTCCAGCACCCGCTGGCGGGTGGCCTCGGAGCACTGGTCCTTCCCACGCAGGATGCGCGAGACGGTCCCGACGGCGATCCCGCTCTCCTCCGCGATCATTCTGAGGCTTGGGACGGACGGCTTGTTGTTTGTGGTCTTGCTCATGGATGCCAACGGGGTGGTCAGGTTGAGGACGCGTCACAACTCTCCGCCATTGTAAACCCTGGGGGGCAAATGTCCACGCTTCCTCTGCGCCGGCCCGGCCGTGGGTGCGGCAGGATTCCGTGGCCTGGGGAGCATGGGGGGGGAGTCTTTCATCAACAGCCGACGACTATTCCACCTTCGCCGGGAATAGAGCCCACGAAGGGTTGATCTCCGCCGTTTTGGCGGTATTACTTTAAGGCGGTTCGCTGTGCTTCGCACAGTGGTCCACTCGGCTGCCTGCCCTTCATCGGCATCTTCTGGCGGATGTCATCCCGCCAGGGGGGGGCACCAGACCGACCCTGTCGTTTGATGCCACGGATGCACTGTCCGCCGCGCGCCCTCTCCCGCGGCGGGAGGCGTTTCGCCCGTTCATGCAGTTCCGATTCGTTTTGGCCTGACAACACGGTCTGCGCCCGGCTCGGGCGCGGGCCCTTTGACCGCTGACCCGCTCCGTGCCGCCGCGCGCGGAGCGACCGCAGCCCTGGGATCGCCAGCAAGGAGACACACCATGTCACGCAGGAACAAGAGAAGGCCCATCCGCCCCCGCCGCGTCGAGACGAACCGCCAGGAGGCGGGGAACCCGGGGAGGATGGAACCCCTCGAGCCCAGGCTGCTGCTGTCGACGGTGTGGTATCCCGACCTGCAGAACCTCGTGGTCCCGTCGGACAACCCCGCCCTGCCGGCGGGGATGGACGTCTTCACGCCTCCCGTCAGCGCCGCGGCGCCGGGGGCCGGGGCTCCGGGGCTCTCCGAGATCACCCGCATCGCCAACGCCGGGGATGTCCTGCCCTTGACGGGATGGCAGCTCTCGTCCCATAGCGGTGCGGATTTCGGAAAGGACACGGAGTTCCTCGTCTACAGCCAAAACTCCTGGGACGACGCCCTGTTCGCCAGTGCGGAGGTCCTGCGGCTGGACACGGACAACCTGCAGGCCGCCCTCCGCATGCCCGACACGCTCCCGCAGGATGGCATGTTCCTGGTGTGGGCGCAGAACGCTGACGGGGTGAGCTACCCGCTGGCGGTCAACCGCACGGAGGCGTGGTGGGTGGGGTCGGACAAGGTCACGCGCGGCCAGGGGGCGAGCGTGTACGGCAAGAACCTGACGTACCAGGACAGCACGTACCCGGGCCTGTTCGACTCCTGGGTGTACCTCCAGCCCGCTTCCGGGACCGGCCGCTGGGTCTCCCCCACCGCCGCCAATCCCTACAAGGTGGACTTCACGGTGCCCGAGGACCTCGTCAACGGTACGTACGAGGTGTGGGTGCACAACGGGCACGGCGGGAAGTACGGGTGGAGCCGCTCCCCCGTGAACCTCACCGTGCAGGACGCCCCCGCCTGGAACGGGGCGGTCTACAACGTCACCAGTTTCGGGGCGGTCGGGGACGGGGTGACCGACGACACCGCCGCCATCCAGGCGGCCATCACCGCCGCCGTCAACGCGGGCGACCAGATCTACCTCCCCGCCGGGACGTACCTGACGACGGGCTCGTTCACGATCCCGTCCGACCGGCGGGTCTACGGGGACGGGATGGGGACGACGAAGCTGCTGGCGACGAAGGTGACGTTCGGGGGCAACACGCGGATCGAGGACCTCGCCTTCGAGAACCAGCGGGGCATCGCCCTCACGGGCGACAACGTCTGGATGGACGCCATCAGCGTCCACGAGACGGGGTGGCTGAACTACTTCATCGTCGACTGCGGCGGGAAGGCAAACATCTACGTCACCAACAGCGAGTTCATCGGCAACAAGTTCGCGATGGTCAACCGCCAGGTGCACATCGACCACTGCGACTTCTACGCGCGGTACGACGCGGAGGACTGCATCGAGTCGTTCTGGGGCAGTCGGCAGGTCAGCGTCACGAACTCCACGTTCCAGCACTACGACATGTCCAACCCCAGCCATCCGAGCGGCTGGGGCGAGGGGCGCGCGTGGGTGGGGTACGGGGGGCACACGCAGGGGTACTTCGGGAACAACCGGACGATCGACTTCGTCGTGCGGACGGGCGGGGGCGACCAGAACTCCGGGGAGCAGCTCCTGTGGGAGGGGGCGAACTCCTACTACGAGGGCGCCATCGCGGGGGCCACCGCCAACACCGTCACCTTCAACCCCGGGGGGACGACGCCCAACAGCGGCATGCGGGTGATCGTCGTCGCGGGCAAGGGCCTGGGGCAGATCCGCGCGGTGGCCTCGTACGACGGGGGGACGCAGACGACCACGCTCACCGAGCCCTGGAACGTCATCCCCGACGCCACCAGCCAGATCCACCTCGTCAAGCACCCCGACCGGATCGTCGTCTACCAGAACACCTTCGACGGGACCCAACTCGCCGCCGACCAGACCGCCCACGTCGCCAACGTCGGGGTCGACACGTTCACCGGCAGCTCGCACATGATCATCGACGACAACCTCTTCCACGAGCTGCGGACGGGGATCGTGTGGACGACGGCGGGCAACCGCACGGTGGGCAACCTGTCGATGAACAACACGTTCGACTACGTCCGCTGGGGGATCTCGGAGAGCGGCGGGAGTTCCACCGTCGGACACTCGGTGATGATGAACGTCTACCGCGACAACGACATCACCACCGTCGTCGACACCGCCCTCAAGCTCAACGGATCGAGCAACCAGAGCGCCCCCATCCTGACGGTCTTTGACGGCAATGCGGTGACGAACGTCAAGTACGTCCTGACGGCGACGGGGGATCCGGAGAACGTGGTGCTGTACGGCAATACGTTCACGCGGGGAACGGGGGCGGAGGACGGGTCGCGCGGGGCGATCCTCACGGACACCGACCCGATGCTCCAGGGCAACACGTGGAGCGGGTTCGAGACGACCTACGCCGGAACGCTCCCCGGACCCATCCTCGAGGCCTCCACCCGCGCCCTCGCCCTCGACGCCGCCGCCGGCACCAGTGTGCAGCGGAAGCTCGCCCTCCTCAACGCCGGCACCAGCAGCCTGACGTGGACGGCCGGCGACGACGCGACGTGGCTCACGCTGTCCAGTGCCGGGGGCGAATCGGCCGCCGAGGCCAACAGCACCGTCACCCTCACCTGCGACGCCACCGGGCTTTCCGATGGAACGTACACCGGTACGATCACCGTCAGCGGGGCGTCGCAGACGCTCAAGATCACCGTGAGCTTCACCGTCGCCGCCGCCCCGACGGTCACGGGGTACGCGCAGGCGCAGCCCGTGCTCGCCTCGGGCTCGGTCATCACCGTGAGCGGGAGCGGGTTCGCCAGCGGGTGCACCGCCCGCGTGGGCGGAGTCGCCGCCGCCCTGACGTACGTGAACGCCACGACGGTGCAGGTGACGCTGCCCACCGTTGCCGCCGCCGCCGGGATCTTCAGCCTGGAGGTCATCAATCCCAGCGGGCGGATCGGATCGTATGACGCGGGCGTGGGGTACGGGCGGTTCCTCGACCGCTGCACGCCCGACGACGTGGCGCTTTCGGGCGGGACGGTCACCGTATACGGATGCGGGTTCGAGGCGGGGACGACGTTCACCGTCAACGGGCTGGCGGTGACGAACCTGACGATCGTGTCGTCGCGGGAGGCGAGCTTCACGGTCCCGGCGGCGTCGGCGGTCGGGGCGGCGACGCTGACGGCGAGCACGGGGGCGGCGGCGTTCGCGGGAGCGGCGAAACTGGGGTATCACGCCCCCTACCTGAGCCCGTACTTCGGTTCGGCGGGGAGGGCGGCGCTGCGGGGGAGGTGGGACGATCCGTTCTACGCCGACTACCGCACCGCCATGGAGCGCGACTTCGCCGCCAAGCTCGCCCAGCCGTTCGACACGTCCTCGACGGGCAGCAACACCGGGAGGCTCAACGCGTTCCTGTACGCCTACCTCATCACGGGTGAGCCCCAGTACCGCGACCGGCTGATGGCGGAGGCCCAGGGGATCTACGAGTACGGGTACGCGGGGAGCGGGGCGGGCATGCCCGAGATGCGGGCGACGTACATGGCGCGGGTCTACAACGCCCTGGGCGCTGAACTCACCCTCCCCGAACGGGCCATCTTCGAGAGCTACCTGCAGAGCGTCATCGACAGCGGGAGCTTCGGGTGGGAGGAGAACGTCGGGTCCAACACGGTGGCGGTGGCCGCCAATGCGGGCGGATCGACCGCCCTGGCGCTGCTGCACACGGGCTACGCCGGCTGTCAGAGCGTGCTCAACAGCATGGTGAGCTACCTGCAGACCAACTACGTCGACAAGCACATCCGCCCCGACGGGGGATCCGAGGAGGGCGTGCTGTACTGGAACTACGGGCTGGAGCAGTACCTGGAGTTCGTCCACGCCCTGAAGAACTACACCGGGGACGACCAGGGCCTGCTCGACCCCGTCAGCGGTTCGTTCCGCAACAACTACCGCTTCGTCGAGACCGTCCTCGCCGGGGCGCCCGAGATCTCGATGCAGTCGTTCAACGACAGCCAGCCCTTCGTGGCGGGCCTGGCGATGGCGGCCGATTTCGGCAGCCGCTTCGATCAGCCGCTCATGCGGTGGCTGTCCGACTTCATCATCCGCGAGATCGCCACGGGCGAGCGCGGGCTGCACCTGTACGGGGGGTTCTACAACGCCTTCATGTGGCGGGACCACACCGCCGCCCCCTCCGCCATGCCCGCCATCCCCACCCTCTCCGTCCTGCCGGACACCGAGTGGGCCACGATGCGGTCGAGCGGGACGGAGCTGTATCCCGACCTCGTCGTCGCGGTCAAGGGCTCCACCCCGCCCCACACGCACCACGGCGGGTACGACGCGGGGAGCTTCGTCCTCCAGGCCAACGGGGAGAGCTACCTGCTGGACCCGGGCTACTTCCAGGGCTACCCCAGCGACGGGGACCAGACCAAGCATTCGCTGCCGCAGATCGACGGCAACGGCGTGTACGACGGGACGTGGGGCAGCACCTCCCCCAACACCACGCTCGAAACGTGGTGGGAGGACCTCGCCACCGGGACCCGCGGGGTCGTCGTGGACTCCACCCTCGCCTACCACAACGCCGCCGCCGACCGCTGCCGCCGCATCTTCGTCACCTCCGCGATGGCCGACGAGGGCGACGCCCTGATCATCCTCGAGGACATCGACCCCGCGGGGGCGGGCACGATCACGCAGCAGTACCAGCTCGGGTTTGACGCCCAGTTCATCGGCGGGCGCAACGCCCTGGTCACCGGGGACAAGGGCCGCCTCTACCTGCAGACCTTCGGGCCCGACACCGACTTCGCCAAGACCGGCCCGCGGGCGTGGGGCAACTCCTGGATCTACGCCCAGTTGGACATGGACTGGTACACCGTCAGCGGGAACTACGCCGCCAGCGTGAACCAGCCCTTCATCACCGTCATGACCCCCACCGGTTCGACGGGCGTCCTGCCGTCGGCGAGCGTGAGCTACGGGGCGGGCGTGATCGACGTGACGCTCTCCAGCGGGCAGATCCTCCGCTTCCTGCAGAACCCCGACGGCTCGTGGGACTACAGCGCCATCGTCACCCCCGCCTCCCCCACCGTCAGCGTCCTCGCCACCGACCCCCTCGCCGACGAACTCGCGACCGACGCGGGCCAGTTCGCCTTCTACCGCACGGGCGATACGACCAACCCCCTGACCGTGTACTACACCGTCGGGGGGACCGCGGGGACGGGCGACTATACGCCCTCGCTCCCGGGAAGCATCACCATCCCCGCCGGGTCGAGCTACGCCCTCGTCAACATCACCCCCGTCGATGACACGACGACGGAGATCGACGAGCTGCTCACCCTCACCCTCCAGACCCACGCCACCTACACCGTCCACGCCGCCAACGGCTCGGCCGGGGTGACGATCATGGACGACGACGGAGCCCCCGTCGTCACCGTCGTCGCCACCGACCCCACCGCAACCGAGACGGGCACGAACACGGGCACGTTCACCCTCACCCGCAACAAGCTCCGCCCGGGGCCGCTCACGGTGCAGTACGCGATGAGCGGAACCGCGACGAACGGGGCGGATTACGGCAAGCTGTACGGGTCGGCGACGATCCCGGAGGGGCAGTACTCCGTGACGGTGGTCATCACCCCGGTGCAGGACGGGGTGATCGAGTCGGCGGAGACGGCGATCCTCACGCTCCAGGACGGGGCGGGGTACACCGTGGGGGCGGCCAATACCGACACCGTCACCCTCACCGACACGGGCGTGCAGAACACGCTCACGTGGACGGGCGGGGGCGCCAACGGGCTGTGGTCCAACCCGGACAACTGGTCGAGCAGCGGGGATCACCCCGTGCCCGACTGGGGCGACGTGGTGGCCATCGGCAGCGCGGCGGGGAACCGGTCGATGACGCAGGACATCCCGGGCCTGAACCTCTACGCCTTCACGGTCACGCAGTCGCAGGCGGGCGTGACGCAGACGCTGGCGCTCAGCGAGAACCTCACGGTGAACGACGGGGTGCAGTCCACGATCCCGGTGTTCACGATCTCGGGCGGGGCGTTCGTGCTCGACGTCGGATCGCACGCGTTCTCGTGGGACGCCGCCGGTGTGGGCACGGGCAACAAGGGCAACCTCCCGGTGGTGATCCCCGACGGGATGACGCTGAGCCTCGCGGGCGGGTCGGTCGGCCTCAACGGGCAGCAGACCACGCTGAAGGTGCAGTCGGGCGGGACGATCAGCGGGTACGGGACGATCTACGGGACGATCGGCAACCCGTCGTGGGGCGGGTTCAACGGGTTCATCCTGGAGTCCGGGGCGACCATCGCCGTGGGCGACGGGACGCTGATCCTCGACGACGGGGCCGGACAGGCCATCCTCGCCGGGTCCCTCACGGGGACGACCGGGAACTCGCGGCTGTTCTTCGGCAACGGCGGCAAGTGGGCGTTCGCGGATGCATACACCCCCACCGTCTCCGGGCTCACGGAGCTGCGGATCGAGACGAGCAACGACGGGCTCGGCCGCTTCAGCTCGCCCTCGCAGTTCCAGATGAGCGGTTCCACGCTGCACGCGTACCGTCCGGGGACGTTGCTGCTGGAGGCCCAGACGACGGTTGCGGACCTCAGCGCGTACAAGGTCGGCACGGTCCGCGTCTCGGGCGACTTCAGCGGGTACGACGCGGTCCTCAAGCTCCAGGACACCGGGGCGGTCGATGGGGACTTCGTCTACGTCGGGCAGTTGCAGAACCTCAACGTCGACCGGATCGTCAACCTCAACGACCAGATCCTGCTGACGGACATGACGCAGTCGGCGCTGCAGGCGTTCATCACGTCGGGGGGGATCATCAACAGCGGGACGCAGGGCGCCCCGACGGTCAAGAGCGTGGTGCTCAACGAGGCGCTCATGTGGTACGTGGCCCCGGCGAACCTGGAGATCACGCCCCCGCTGACCGTGAGGGTCCAGGCGACCGACGCCGGGGCGTCCGAGAGCGGGTCCGACACGGGGACGTTCACCTTCACCCGCTTCGGGGCCGGTGCGACAACCGGGGACCTGACGGTGTACTACAGCGTGGGCGGGACGGGGAGCAACGGGGTGGACTACACCCCGGCGCTCTCGGGCAGCGTGGTGATCCCTGACGGGTACGATTCCGTCACGGTCACCATCACCCCCGCGGATGACGCCCTGGCGGAGAACGACGAGACCGTCACCCTCACCCTCCTCACCGACGCCGCCTACCGGCGGTCGTATCCGGTGGAGCAGGCGGCGACGGTCCTGATCGCGGACAACGAGCCCCGCGTCACCGTCGTCGCCACCGACGCCGCCGCCTCCGAGGCGGGACCCGACACCGGGACCTACACCCTCACACGCACGAACGGGACGACGGGCGACCTGACGGTCTACTACACGATGAGCGGCACGGCCGGCAATGGCAGCGACTACCAGGCGCTGAGCGGCTCGGCCGTCATCCCCGACGGGCAGGCGTCCGTCACCATCACCCTCACGCCCATCGACGATTCCGCGGTGGAGAAGGACGACGAGACGGCGGTCCTGACGCTGACGACGGACTTCTCCGCGTACTCGATCGGGACATCGGGCAGCGCGACGGTTTCCATCCGCGACAACGATTTCCCCACCGTCACCATCGTGGCCACCGACGCCATCGCCTCCGAACCGGGGACGGACACCGCGACCTTCACGGTCACGCGGGCGGGATCGACGGTGGGCGACCTGGTGGTCTACTACACCACCACGGGCACCGCCAACCCCGCCGCCGACTACCAGCCGCTCTCGGGCAGCGTGACGATCCCCGACGGGCAGGCGTCGGCGGAGATCACGGTGATCCCGGTGGACGACACGGCGATGGAGAGCGACGAGACGATCATCCTGACCGTCTCCAGCGACGCCAACTACTGGGTGGGCAGCCCGTCGAGCGCGACGGCGACGCTGGTGGACGACGACGCCCCCACCATCACCATCACCGCTCTCGACCGCATCGCCGGGGAGGAAGGGTCGAGCACCGCCACCTTCCGCATCCACCGCGACAAGACCGATCAGGCGTCCACGGTCCACTACACGATCGGGGGGACGGCGAGCAACACGACGGATTACGCCACGCTGGCGACGTCGGTGGTGATTCCCGAGGGCCAGTCCTACGTGGACATCACCGTCACGCCCGTGGACGACTCGGCCTACGAGCAGGACGAGACGGTCACGCTGACGATCAGCACGAACACGATGTACCTGGTGGGCAGCCCGTCGAGCGCGACGGTGGAGATCTGGGACAACGACTTCGAGGCGGGGACGGCGATGTGGACGGGCGGGGCGGGCGACGGGCTGTGGTCGTCGGGCGCCAACTGGTCCACCGGGGTCGCCCCCACGACGGGGACGAAGGTCGGGTTCGACGGGATCACGGCCGACCTGACGATGACGCAGGACATCCCCGCGCTGTCGATCTCCAGCCTGCGGGTCGTGCACAACGCCACCGGGGCCACCCTCACCCTGAACCTCGCGGAGAACCTCACCGTCAACGACGCGACGAACACCACCCAGCCGGACTTCAACGTCACGGGCGGGGCGTTCGTCCTGAACATCGGGGCCAAGACCTTCACCTGGGACAACAGCCAGCGGGCCGTCAAGATCCCCGACCACTGCATCTGGACGCTGTCGGGGGGCGTGATCGGGACGACCAACGGGCAGCAGGGCATCCACATCCTGTCGGGCGGGAAGCTGTCGGGGACGGGCAGCGTCCGCGGGACGAAGCTCAACACGCACTGGGGCTGGGACGCGTGGGTGATCGAGGAGGACGCCACGCTGGAGGTGGGCGATGGCGTGCTGAACTTCCCCGACGCCAGCGGCACGACGGCCGTTGGGGCGTACTTCTACGGGAGGATCCTGGGCACGACCGCCAACAGCGAACTCACCATGGGGGCGAGCGGATTCGGGAACGCGTGGCGGTTCGTCTGCGGGCCGAACCTGGAGGTCCGCGACCTCAAGCGCCTCGCCATCGCCGCATCGAACGACTCGGGCTTCGGGCGGTTCGGGGACGACGCCTCGCGGGCCGCCATGGCCTCGACGACCCTCAACCAGTGGCGGGCGGGGCAGTGGCTGAACGTCGAGGCCCTCACCACCACCGCCGACCTGGGCCGCTTCAAGATCGGGACGCTCCGCGTGGACGGGGCATACGGGACGGGCGAGACGGGCATCAAGCTCGTGGATTCGGGGTCGGGAAGCGGGGACTTGGTCTACGCGGGGCAGCTCGTGAACATCGGGGGGACGACGTACGGCAACTACCGGCGGATCGACCTCAACGGGGTCGCCCTGCTGACGGACATGACGCAGTCCGCCCTGCAGGCGATCCAGGCCGACAGCGGGTTCAAGAACAGCGGTTCCGGCGGGGCCCCCACCATCAAGAGCGTCGAGATCAACAGCGTGACCTACTGGTACGTCGCCCCCGCGGACGTGAGCATCTCGGCCGTCACGACCCCCACCGTGACCCTCGCCGCCACCGACGCGTCGGCCGCCGAGGCCGGGCCCGACACCGGATCGTTCACCGTCACCCGCACGGGCTCGACGGGGGGCGACCTCGTGGTGAACTACACGATCAGTGGAACCGCCAGCGCAAGCGACTACACGCCCACCCTCAGCGGGACCGTCACCATCCCCGACGGGCAGGCGTCGGCGACGATCACGATCACCCCCGTGGACGACGCGGACATCGAGCCGTCCGAGGACCTGACGCTCACGCTCGCGTCCGGGACGGGGTACGTCATCGGGGCGCAGAGTGCCGCCACCGTCGCCATCACCAGCGATGACGTGCCCGAGGTGAACATCGCCGCCACCGACGCCTCCGCGTCCGAGGCCGGGCCTGACAGCGGGAGCTTCACCGTCACCCGAAGCGGCAGCGGAGCCCTCACCCAGGGCGACCTGGTGGTGAACTACACGGTGGGCGGGACCGCCAGCGCAAGCGACTACACGCCCAGCCTCAGCGGGACGGTCACCATCCCCGACGGGCAGACGTCGGCGGTCATCACCATCACCCCCGTGGACGACGCCGACCCCGAAGCCACCGAGAGCCTCTCGCTCACGCTGGCGAGCGGCAGCGGGTACTCGGTGGGGGCGGGCTCGTCCGCGGTCGTGGACATCCTCGACGACGACAACATCCCCGAGATCACCCTCGCCGCCACCGACGCCGCCGCGGCCGAGACGGGTGCGGACACGGGCACGTTCCGCGTCTCCCGCACGACCAGCGTGGGCGACCTCGTCGTGAACTACGCGATCGGCGGGACGGCGAGTCCGAGCGACTACACGCCCAGTCTCAGCGGGACCGTGACGATCCTCGATGGGCAGACGTCGGCGGACATCGTCATCACGCCCGTCGATGACGCGGAAATCGAGGGCGACGAGCGGCTGATCCTCACGCTCCAGGCGGGCAGCGGGTACACCGTCGGCGCCTCCGACACCGCCGCCGTCACCCTCGCCGACAGCGAACTCCCCGCCGGGACCACCCTCTGGACCGGGGCGGGCGGGACCGCCTACTGGTCCAACGCCGCCAACTGGTCCACCGGTCTCGCCCCCGGGGCCGGCGGCAAGGTCTACATCGACTCCTTCGCCGCCGACGCGGCGACCATCCAGGACATCGCCGGCCTCAACCTCCACGCCCTCACCGTCCGCCAGGCGGACGCGGGAGCGACGCAGACGCTTACCCTCGAGCAGAACCTCTCCGTCAACGACGGGGTCAAGAGCACGATCCCGACGTTCGACGTGACGGGCGGGGCGCTGGTGTTCAACGTCGCCAACCGCAGCTTCTCCTGGGACAACGCGGGCACGAGCACCAATGCGGGCAACCTGCCGGTGGTCATCGCCTCGGGCATGACCGTCAACCTCGCGGGCGGGTCGATCGGGCTCAACGGCGGGCAGACCACGCTCAAGATCGCCTCGGGCGGGAAGCTCGCGGGCGTGGGGACGGTGTACGGGACCGTGGGCAACCCCTCGTGGAGCGGGTTCCGCGGGTTCGTGCTGGAGGCGGGCGGGATCCTGGAGGCCGGGGACGGGGTGCTGTTCTTCGACGACGGGGGCAACCAGGTGCAGTTCTTCGGGGAGATGCGCGGGACGACCGCGAACTCGAAGCTGCGGTTCGGGCAGAACAACGCGTTCTGGGTGTTCAGCGGCAGCAGCACGACGTCGATCCACGACCTGGCGGAGTTGCGGGTCTCGACGCGGGGCGGGAGCTTCGGGCGGTTCGGGAGCCCCTCGCTGGCAGACCTGGACTCCACCGTCGTCGAGGTCTACGCCCCGGGCAACATTCTGTGGGAGGCCCAGACGACCAACGACGACCTCTCCGCCTACCAGATCCAGGAGATCAAGCTGTCGGGCTCCTTCAGCGGGTACGACGTGATCTTCAAGCTCACGGACACCGGGACGACGGACCACGACTTCGTCTACGCCCGCACGCTGACGGGCCTGAACGTCGATCAGTACATCGACCTCAACGACCAGGCGATCCTGACGGACATGACGCAGACGGCGCTGCAGGCGTTCGTGACCGGCGGGGGATTCGTGAACACGGGCACGCAGGGGGCCCCCACCGTCAAGAGCGTCGAGATCAACAGCGTCACCTACTGGTACGTCGCCCCTGCGGGCGTGAGCATCCCCTCCACGACGCCCGAGGTCACGCTGACGGCGAGCGACAGCACGGCCGCCGAGGCCGGCCCGGACACAGGGACGTTCACCGTCACCCGCAGCGGGTCCACCAGCGGGGACCTGACGGTGTACTACACGGTCAGCGGGACGGGGAGCAGCGGGACGGACTACGCCGCCCTGCCCGGCAGCGTGGTCATCCCCGACGGGCAGGCGAGCGCGACGATCACGCTCACCCCCATCGACGACAGCGAAGCGGAGTCCGACGAGACCGTCATCCTCACCCTCGCCGCCGACTCCGCCTACATCATCGCCTCCCCCGACAACGGGACCGTGACGATCGCGGACGACGACCCGACGGTGGTCACGCTCACGGCCCATGACCCGTGGGCGGGCGAAGAGGGGCTCAACACGGGCACATTCCGCATCAGCCGCAACGGGTCGTCCGGCGACCTGACGGTGTCCTACACCATCGGCGGGACGGCGACGAACACGACGGACTACTCGACGCTGACGACGACCGCCGTCATCCCCTCGGGCAGCAGCCACGTGGACGTGACGGTCACGCCCGCGCAGGACACGACGGTCGAGGGCGAGGAGACGGTGCTCCTCACCCTCGCCACCGACCCCGCCTACACCATCGGGGCGTCCAGCGCGGGCACGGTGTGGATCGGCGATAACGACGTGCCCGCCGGGACGCTCGTGTGGACGGGCGGCGGGGGGGACGGGCTGTGGTCCACGGGCGCCAACTGGTCCACGGGCGTCGCCCCGGTCAACAACGACCGCGTGGCGTTCGGGAGCTTCGCGAGCAACACCACGGTCACGCAGGACATCGCGAGCCTGAACCTCTACGGGCTGTACATCAACCACGCCACCTCCGGCGTCACGGTCACGCTGAACCTCAGCCAGAACCTCTCCGTCAACGACGCAACCAGCTCCACCAAGCCCGAGATCAACATCACCGACGGGGCGTTCGTGCTGAACCTCAACAACCGCACGTTCACCTGGGACCAGTCGCAGCGGGCGGTGAAGATCAACGCCTACCAGACGTGGACCCTCTCCGGGGGCGTGCTGGGGACGTACAACACCAGCACCGCGATCCGGATCTACGACGGCGGGACGCTATCGGGCGTGGGGACGGTGTACTGCACGAAGACCCGCAACGACTGGGGCTGGGACACGTTCCGCCTGGAGTCGGGCGGGACGATCGAGGTGGGCGACGGGCTGCTGAACTTCCCGGATTCCAGCGGCGTGTCCGCCCCGGGGGCGCACTTCGGGGGGACCATCGTGGGCACGACGGCCAACTCCGAGATCCAGTTCGGTTACGGCGGGTACGGGTCGCCCTGGACCTTCTCCTCGGGGTCCGACCTGAGCATCAGCGGGCTCAAGCGGTTGGCCATCGGGGCGGTGGGTTCGGGGTTCGGGCGGTTCGGTGAGGACGCGGGGCAGTTCTCGATGGCGACGGCGGTTCTCGAGCAGTGCCGCACCAACGGGTACATGGAGATCGAGGCCCTGACGACCGTGGAGGACCTGGCCCGCTTCAAGATCGGAACGCTCAAGGCGGTGGGCTCGTACCAGAGCAACGAGAACGGGTTCAAGCTCGTGGACACGGGCGGCGCGGCGGGCGACTTCGTCTACGCGGGGCAGCTCGTGAACATCGGCGGGACGACCCCGTACAACTACCGCCGCATCGACCTCAACGGGATCGCGCTGCTGACGGACATGACGCAGACGGCGTTGCAGGACATCCTCGACATCAGCGGGTTCAAGAACACCGGTTCGGGCGGGGCTCCGACGCTCAAGAGCGTCGCACTCGGGGGGACGACGTACTGGTACGTCGCCCCCGCGGACGTCACCATCGCCGTCGCCGCCGACGGGTTCGAGGACGGGCTCAGCGGCGGGTTGGGCTGGAGCGACGACTGGTCCCTCAGCGGCGCCTCCGCCCTCACGACCACCGGCTCGCCCTACGCGGGCAGCAGCCACCTGGGGCTGACGGGCTCGGACGGGTCGGCCGTCCGGACGGCGGACCTGTCGGGCAACACGAACCTGCACCTGCACCTCCAGTGGAAGGCCAACAGCTTTGAAACGGGCGAGACGGCGGTGATCGAGTTCTACGACGGGACCAGTTGGAACACGGTCCTGACGATCAGCGACGGGCAGGACGACAACGCCTACCACGCCGCCGACCTGGACCTGTCGAGCTACACACTGACGGGCACGAACCAGCAGGTCCGCATCCGAAGCCTGATGACGGACGTGGACGACGAACTGTTCATCGACGAACTCTGGTTCGCCAACGCCTGACCCCTCCTCGCCGCCAACGCCGCCAAACGGGTGCTACCATTCGAGATGGACCGCGTGCGACGGATCGGTTGCCTCTCGGGAAGGCAATCCGCTGGACGCGATCAGGGCCATCGCAAAGTCGCCGTCGCGGGTGCCACGGCTGTGCTGTTCACAGCCGTGCTCGTGCGAGCGCGGGGCGGAACACGGGTTCCGCGAACCCGTGGCGCCCGGCGAATCGGACTTTGCGAAGGCCCCGCGGGCCCGAGGGGTTCACGGGATTCGTGGCGTTCCCCCACAGGCCCCCCCGCAACGGGAAGGAGAGCCCCAACATGGCCAAGCGAGACCCCATGCACGATCACCCGCAACATCACGACACCGAAGGGCGGGAGGAGCAGGAGATGCTCCAGCGCGAGTCGCACGTAAGACCTGAGGGCCACGAGGCGCACGGGGGGCATGGCGGGCACGAGGGGCACGAGTCGCACCACGCCCACATGGTCGCGGACTTTCGCCGGCGGTTCTGGGTCTCCATCGTGCTCACCGTGCCCGTGCTGATCCTCGACCCCATGATCCAGCACTTCCTGGGCCTGCGGGACACCCTCCGTTTCCCGGGCGACAGCTACATCCTGTGGGCGCTGTCGACGGTCATCTTCCTCTACGGCGGATGGCCGTTCCTGACCGGGCTCGCCGGGGAGCTGCGCAGCAAGTCCCCGGGCATGATGACACTGATCGGCCTGGCGATCACGGTGGCGTACGTCTACAGCTCGGCCGTCGTGTTCGGGCTGTCGGGAGCGGTGTTCTTCTGGGAACTCGCGACGCTGATCGACGTGATGCTCCTGGGGCACTGGATCGAGATGAAGTCGGTCATGGGGGCGTCGAAGGCGCTGGAGTCGCTGGTGCACCTCATGCCCTCCGAGGCCCACCGGGTGACGGAGTCCGGGGGGACGCAGGACGTGCCCGTGAGCGACCTGCACCCGGGCGACCGCGTGGTCGTGAAACCGGGGGAGAAGGTGCCCATCGACGGGCAGATCGTCGAGGGGCGGACCAGCGTCAACGAGGCCATGCTCACCGGCGAGTCCCGCCCCGTCGAGAAGTCCGAGGGCGACGAGGCCATCGGGGGCTCGGTCAACGGCGAGGCCGCCTTCACCCTGGAGGTCCAGAAGACCGGGGACCAGACGTACCTCTCGCAGGTCATCGAGATGGTCCGCCGCGCCCAGGAGTCGCGCTCCCGCACTCAGGACCTCGCCAACCGCGCCGCGCTGTGGCTGACGATCATCGCCCTCACCGTCGGGGGCGGGACGCTCATCGTCTGGCTGCTGCTGGGGGCGGCGTTCGAGTTCTCGCTGGAGCGCATGGTGACGGTGATGGTCATCACCTGCCCGCACGCCCTGGGGTTGGCGGTCCCGCTGGTGGTGGCGGTGTCGACGGCGATCGCGGCGAGGCGGGGGCTGCTGATCCGCGACCGCAGCGCCTTCGAGCGCGCCCGCGCCGTCAACGCCATCCTCTTCGACAAGACCGGCACGCTCACGGAGGGCCGCTTCGGGGTGTCGGACATCGTGCCCCTCGGGGAGCAGAGCGAGACGGACCTCCTCCGCCTCGCCGCCTCCCTCGAGAGCCAGTCCGAGCACCCCATCGCCCAGGGCATCGTCGAGGGGGCGAAGGAGCGGAACGTCGCGTTCGCCGCCCCCAAGGACTTCACCGCCATCCCCGGCCGCGGGGCCCAGGCGAGCGTCGACGGGCGGAACGTCAAGGTCGTCAGTCCGGGCTACCTCAAGGAGACCGGTCTGCGGGTGGACGACGACCGCATCCGCCAACTCGCCGAGCAGGGCAAGACCGTCGTGTACGTGCTGATCGACGACCAACCCATCGGGGCCCTCGCGCTGGCCGACATCCTCCGCCCCGAGTCCCGCGAGGCCCTGGCGAGGCTCAAGGAGATGGGCATCCAGGTCATGATGATCACCGGGGACGCCGCGCCCGTCGCCGCCTGGGTGGCGAAGGAACTGGGCCTCGACGACTACTTCGCCGAGGTCCTCCCCGATCAGAAGGCCGCCAAGGTCCAGGAGGTCCAGGGCCGCGGGCTGGTGGTGGCGATGGTGGGCGACGGGGTGAACGACGCCCCCGCCCTCACGCAGGCCGACGTGGGCATCGCCATCGGGGCGGGCACGGACGTGGCCATCGAATCGGCGGACATCGTCCTGGTCCGCAACGACCCGCGGGACGCGACGGCGATCGTGGAACTCGCCCGCGCCACGTACCGCAAGATGGTCCAGAACCTCCTGTGGGCGACGGGGTACAACGTGGTCGCGATTCCGCTGGCGGCGGGGGTGCTGTACTCGCTGGGGATCGTGCTGTCCCCGGCGGCGGGGGCGGCGCTGATGGCGCTGTCCACGGTCATCGTCGCCATCAACGCCCGGTTCCTGCACGTCCCGAGCCAGGCCGCTTCGCCGCCCGCGGAGCAGGAGCATCCCCCCGGCCATGCCCACGCGCATCCGGCGTGAGGGCCGGCGGGGCCTCCAACCCGGCGATCCCCCGCACCAGGAATCGCCCCGGAACAACCTGCTCTCTTTGTGCAGCGGTCAGTAGGCAAGCCGCCCCCGCGGGCGTATCATGGCCGCCCGCACGAGGTGCGATCGCCGCGCGGAGGCGAGGCGAGATCCGCCGGTCCGGGAAGGATCGGCCGCTCCGACTGCCTCGGCGTAATCCTGAACTGGAGTTCCCATGAAGCGTACCGTTTCCCGACCGATGGATGAGGCGCAGCGGGTCGAGTCGCTGCTGCAGCAGATGACCCTCAGCGAGAAGGTGTCGCTCCTGTCCGGCCGGGATGTCTGGCGGACGGGGGCCATCGAGCGCCTGGGCATTCCCTCGCTGATCATGACGGACGGGCCGCACGGGGTGCGCGCGCCGTCGGTCGAGCACGGCCGCCTGTCCGGGCCCGCGACGTGCTTCCCGACGGGCGCGTCGATGGGGGCGAGCTGGGACCCGGAACTGGTGCACCGCGTCGGGGAGGCGCTCGCCGACGAGACCCTCGCGCTGGGGTGCGACATCCTGCTGGGCCCGTGCGTGAACATCATCCGCGGACCGCTGGCGGGGCGGAACTTCGAGGCGTACAGCGAGGACCCGCACCTCGCCGGGCACATCGGCGCCGGCTGGGTCGAGGGCCTCCAGTCCCGCGGGGTCGGGGCGTCCCTCAAGCACTTCGCCTGCAACAACCAGGAGGCCGACCGCTTCCGCGGGGACTCGGTGGTGGACGAGCGGACGCTCCGCGAGATCTACCTCGCGCAGTTCGAGCACGTCGTCAAGCACGCCGCCCCCTGGACCGTCATGTGCTCGTACAACCGCATCAACGGCGAGCACGCCAGCCAGAACGCCTTCCTCCTGACCAAGGTGCTCCGCGAGGAGTGGGGCTTCGACGGCGTGGTCGTCTCCGACTGGGGCGCCAACCACACCGTCACCGACTCCGTCGCCGCCGGGCTCGACATCGAGATGCCCGGGCCGGCCAAGTACTACGGCCGCCTGCTGACCGAGGCGGTCGAGCACTGGCAGATCGACGAGGCCGTCGTCCACGAGGCGGCGAGGCGCGTGCTGCGGATGGTGGTCCGCAGCGGCCGCATGGACACGCCCCGCCCCACCGGAAAGATCAACACCAAGCAGCACGCCGCCCTCGCCCGCGAACTGGCCGAGTCGTCCATCACGCTCCTGAAGAACGACCGCGGCGTGCTCCCGCTCGATCCCCGCACGCTGCGCTCGCTGGCCGTGATCGGGCCCAACGCCCTGGAGCCCCGCATCGGAGGCGGAGGCAGCTCCTACGTCACGCCCCCCTACCGCGTGGGCCCGCTGACCGCCCTCACCGATCGCCTGGGCAAGCGCGTCACGGTCGAGTTCGCCGACGGCTGCGACAATACCCCGCACATCCCCATCCTGAGCATGGCCTACGTCACCACGCCCGACGGAAGCTCGCCCGGACTCCTGGGGGAGTTCTTCCCCGGGGATTCGCTCCGCGGGCAGCCCGTCGCAAGGCGGACCTACCTGGAGGGCAACCTCTGGGGCTTCGCCCCCCCGGAGGGCCTGGACCGCAACGCCTTCTCGCTGCGACTGAGCGGGCGCCTGTCCGTCCCCGTCGGCCGCTCCTATCGCCTCGCCGTCACGCACTGCCACGTCGTCCGCGTGTACCTGGATGGCCGAAAGGTCATCGACAGCCACACCCCCGTTCCCGCCCCGGAGCACCCGTTCCACGTGCCCGAGGCCATCGTGGACCTGGAGGCCGGACGGGTGTACGACCTGCGGATCGAGTTCGTGAAGACCCCGCACCACGAGATCAACGCGATGCAGATCCGCCTGGCGACGGCGGCGAGGGAGGACGAGAGCGCCCGCATCGCCGCCGCGGCCGATCTCGCCGCCCGCTGCGACGCCGCCGTCCTCTTCGTCGGCATGCCCGAGGGCTGGGAGACCGAGGGGTGGGACCGCCCCAACATGCGCATGCCCGGGCCCCAGGACGCCCTCATCTCCGCCGTCGCCGCCGCCAACCCCCGCACCGTCGTCGTGATCCACGCCGGGTCCCCCGTGCCCATGCCCTGGATCGACGACGTCCCCTCCGTCCTCTGGGCGTTCTACCCCGGGCAGGAGGCGGGCAATGCCCTCGCCAACATCCTGCTGGGCGACGTGAGCCCCTCGGGCAGGATGCCCTTCACCCTCCCCCGCCGCATCGAGGACACCCCGAGCTACGGCAACTTTGGGGCGGGGCGACAGGTCCTCTACGGGGAGGGCGTGTTCGTGGGGTATCGCCACTACGACTACCGGGCCATCGAGCCGCTCTTCCCGTTCGGCCATGGGCTGTCGTACACGACCTTCCGCTACGGCCCGCTCCGCGCCCCGCGCAGGGTGACCGCCGGGAAGCCGATCCGCGCGAGCGTGACCGTCACCAACACCGGGTCCCGTACCGGCAGCGAAGTGGTGCAGCTCTACGTTCGCGACGTCGAGGCCTCCCTGCCGCGCCCCCCCAAGGAACTCAAGGCGTTCCGAAAGGT
This sequence comes from Phycisphaerae bacterium, assembly GCA_041687095.1. Classification (GTDB taxonomy): domain Bacteria; phylum Planctomycetota; class Phycisphaerae; order SM23-33; family SM23-33; genus JAWLCQ01. Next base: position 19,567 of record JAWLCQ010000044.1, read on the forward strand.
CAGCCTCGACGCGGGCGAAACGGCCACGGTGGAGTTCGAGCTGGACGACCGCGCCCTGGCGTTCTGGGACACCGCGAGCGGGCAGTGGAGGATCGAGCCCGGAGAGTTTGAGCTGCTCGCAGGCGCCTCCGCGGCCGACATCCGCTCCCGCAAGAAGCTGCACGTGACGGGCGAGCGGCGCTGACGCACCGTCGTGGCACCCATGACGGCGAGATTGCGACGGCCCCCGGAGGTCGCGCAGGGCCGCGCCATTCCATCTCCCCGTTTCCGTGGCATGGGCGTCTCGCCCATGCGTCCCACGGGCATCCTGCCCGTGGCCTTCGCCGGAGAGGCCCCCGTGGGCTGGGGGTCGTTGGGCTCGTCGCGGGGCCCGTCTCACCTCTCAGCAGGGGCGAGACGCCCCTGCGACACACGGGCGAGACGCCCGTGCCACGGAGATGCGACGGCGCCCGGGGGGGGGCGCGCAGGGCGGCGGCGTTGACGCGGTCGGGGCGCGGGGTATAATGCCCCCGTCGACGCGCCCGCGGGCAGGTCGGCCGGCACTGCGAGGAGCGAGGCGCAGCCCCACAAGCCCCTTTCCGGGCGAACGGCACCATGGAACCAGCACTGCAGGACAAGACGGACCGCGACCGGACATGCCGGGCGAACGAGGTGGGGGCGCGTCCCGCCTCCGATCGCCGGGTGGTGCTCCCGGCGCTGGTGCTGTCGGCGGCCGTGGTGGCGGGGCTGTTCGCGTGGCAGGGGCACAAGGGGTTCAACCTCACCGATGAGGGGTTCCTCTGGTACGGCGTGCAGCGGGTGATGCTCGGGGACGTGCCGATCCGCGACTTCATGGCCTACGATCCCGGGCGGTACTACTGGTCGGCGGGTTGGATGCGGCTGTGGGGGGACAACGGAGTTCTGGCGCTGCGGGGGGCGGTGGCGATCTTCCAGGGGATCGGGCTGTTCGTGGGCCTGCTGCTGATCGCCCGCGCGTCGCGGCGTGGGGACCTGCTGTTCCCGCCGAGTGCCACGGGTTCGCAAACCACGGGTTCGCAGAACCAATGCGCTGCCCACGAGCACGGCTGCAAACAGCGCAGCCGTGGCACCCGACTGATCGCCCGCGCGATGCGCGGGAGGAACGCCCCGGGCGACGCGGGTGCGCAGAACCCGTGTCCTTTGTGTGAACACGGTCCCGGCGGGACCGTGGGCAAGCGGCCTTTGGAGTGCGGTGGCGAAGACACCGCTTTGACTGGATGGCGCGCGGGCGTCCGAGCGGGCGTCGGCGCGGGCGGGAACGTGCTGTTGCTGCTGCTGGCGGCGGGGACGCTGGCGGCGTGGATGTTCCCGCGCCACAAGTTCTTCGACATCTCGCTGTCCATCCTGCTGATCGGGGCGGTGGCGTTCCTCATCGAGCGGCCGATCCGCCGACGGTACTTCCTGGCGGGGCTGTGCGTGGGACTGGCGGCCGTCTTCGGGCGCAACCACGGCGTGTACGGCGTGGTCGGGGGCGTGGGGGCGATGGCCTGGCTGAGCCTTCGACGGACGGAGGGCCCGGGGCTGCTGGGCGGCCTGGCGGTTTGGGGGGCGGGCGTGACGGTGGGGTTCCTCCCGGTGCTTGCGATGGCGGTGCTCATCCCCGGGTTCACCGAGGCGTTCTGGCAGAGCATCGTCTACCTCTTCGAAGCCCGCGCCACCAACCTCCCCCTCCCCGTCCCCTGGCCGTGGCGGGTGGACTTCGCCGCGCTCCCGCTCGCGGACGCGGTTCGGGCGGTCGGGATCGGCCTGTTCTTCCTCGCCGTCCCCGCCTTCGGGGTCCTCGTCATCGCCTGGGCGTTCTGGCGACGGGTTCGTCGCGCACCAGTCCCGGCGGGGCTGGCGGCGGCGGGGTTCCTGGCCGTGCCCTACGCGCACTACGCCTTCTCGCGGGCGGACATCGGGCACCTCGCGCAGGGCGTGTTCCCGCTGCTCGTCGGCCTGCTGGTGCTGCTGGCGGGGCGGCGGGCGGTGGTGAAGTCACCGCTGATCGTGTTGCTGGCGGGCGTGAGCGTTTGGATCATGCTCCCCTTCCAGCCCGGGTGGGCGTTGCGGCCCGGCCAGCCGTCCACGGAGATCGTGGTCTCCGGCAGCACGCTCACGGTCGATCCGGGCATGGCACATGAGGTGGCGGTTCTGCGCGACCTCGCCGACCGCCACGAAGTGGAGAACCGCCCCTGCCTCGTCGTCCCCTATTGGCCGGGCGCGTACGCCCTGCTGGAGTGCGAGTCCCCGATGTGGTCGCTGTGCGCCCTCTTCCCCCGCCCCGAACGCTTTCAGGAAGCGGAACTCCGGCGGATCCGCGCCGCCGATCCGATCCTCGCCCTCGTGCAGGACGTCGCCCCGGACCACCGCGACGACCTGCGGTTCCGCAACACGCATCCGCTGATCTACGGGTATCTCCTCGAACACTACGAACCGGTCCCGCACTCCCCGCTGCCGGGCTGGCTGGTCTTCCGGGCCAAGGGGCGGCCATGAAGCGCGTCGCCATCCTCCAGTCCAACTACATCCCCTGGAAGGGGTACTTCGACCTGATCGCGGCCGTCGACGAGTTCATCCTCTACGACGACATGCAGTACACCCGCCGCGACTGGCGGAACCGCAACCAGATCAAGACCCCCCACGGGCTGCAGTGGCTCACGGTGCCCGTCCGCGTCAGCGGCAAGTTCCACCAGACGATCCGCGAGACGGAGATCGACGGAACCGCCTGGGCGAAGGCGCACTGGAAGGCGCTGGAGCACAACTACCACCGGGCGCCCCACTTCGACGCCGTCGCCGCCCCCCTCGCCCCGCTGTACCTCGAAAAGTCCTACACGCACATCTCCCAGTTGAACCGCCGCCTCCTGGAGGCCGTCTGCGGGTTCCTGGGGATCCGCACGGTCCTGCGGCACTCGTGGGACTACACGCTCGTCGAGGGGCGGACGGAGCGGCTGGCTGACCTCTGCGCCCAGGCGGGGGGCACGGAGTACATCTCCGGCCCGGCCGCCCGGGAGTACATCGACGAGCGCGTGTTCGCGGAGCGGGGCATCGCCCTGCGGTGGTTCGACTACGAGGGCTACCCCGAGTACCCGCAGCTCTGGGGGGCGTTCACGCACCAGGTCAGCATTCTCGATCTGCTCTTCAACTGCGGGACCGACGCGCCCCGCTACATGAGGTACGTGCGCCCATGAAGCTCTCGATCGTCGCATCCCTGTACCGCTCGAGCCCGCACATCGCGGAATTCCACCGCCGCGCGACCGCGGCCGCACGGCAGCTCGCCGGGGAGGACTACGAGATCGTCCTGGTGAATGACGGTTCGCCCGATAACAGCCTGGACCTCGCGGTGGCCCTCACGCAGCAGGACGAGCACGTGGTCGTCGTGGACCTGTCGCGGAACTTCGGGCACCACAAGGCGATGATGACGGGCCTGGCCCACGCGCGGGGCGAGCGGGTCTTCCTCATCGACGTGGACCTGGAGGAGGAGCCCGAGTGGCTGCTGCCCTTCGCACAGCAGATGGACGCCGACCGCTGCGACGTGGTCTACGGCGTGCAGGAGGTGCGAAAGGGCGGGTGGTTCGAGCGCTGGAGCGGGCAGTGGTTCTACCGCCTCTTCAAGGCGATGACGGGCATGGCCCTGCCGGAGAACGTCGTAACGGCCCGGCTGATGACGCGGCGGTACGTGGAGGCGCTGCTGCGGCACGAGGAGCGGGAGGTGTTCCTGGCGGGCCTGTGGCACATCACGGGCTTCCTGCAGCGGCCCCAGATCGTGAAGAAGCACAGCACCAGCAGGACCACCTACACGCTGCGGCGGAAGCTGTCGATCCTGGTCAACTCGGTGACGTCGTTCAGCAACGCCCCGCTGGTGGGGATCTTCTACGTGGGGACGGCCATCTCGCTGGTCGCGATGGTGTACGCCCTCTACGTGCTCTTCATCTGGGCCTTCCTCGCCCAGCCCCTGAGCGGGTGGACCTCCGTGATCCTTTCGATCTGGCTGCTGGGCGGGATGATCATCAGCTTCATCGGGGTGGTGGGCATCTACCTGTCGAAGGTCTTCTCCGAAACCAAGCGACGCCCGTACACCATCGTGAGGGACATCCATGGCCGACGACAGGACTGAACTGCTCTCCGAGGTCGCCGCGTACTACGCCCGCACGCTGGCGGAGCACGGCGAGACCGCCCGCGGGGTGGACTGGAACGGGCCTGAGAGCCAGACCCTCCGCTTCGCGCAGGTGACGAGGATCCTCGACGCACCGGGCCCCTTCTCCATCAATGACCTCGGCTGCGGGTACGGGGCGCTGTACGACTTCCTCGCCGCGCGCCACGACGACTTCGCCTACGCCGGGTTCGACGTCTCGGAGGACATGGTCCGCTCCGCCCAGCACCGCCACCCCCCCGGCGGCCGCGCGCGGTTCGCCCGCGCCGCCGAGCCCGACCAGCCGGCCGACTACGGGGTCGCCAGCGGGATCTTCAACGTCCGCCTCGGCCGATCGGACGCCCAGTGGCGGGCGTACATCGAGAGTACGCTGGACGCCCTCGACCGCACCAGCGCCCGGGGGTTCGCGTTCAACTGCCTCACCTCCTACTCCGACCCCGACCGCATGCGGGACTCGCTGTACTACGCGGACCCCTGCGCCCTGTTCGACCTCTGCAAGCGGCGGTACTCGCGGAACGTGGCGCTGCTGCACGACTACGGGCTCTACGAGTTCACGATCCTCGTAAGGAAGCTGCCATGAGCAAGCGCCTGGTGATCTTCGGGGCGGGCGACATCGCCCAGCTCGCCCACTACTACTTCCGCACCGACTCCGACTACGAGGTCGCCGCCTTCACCGTCGACGCCCCCTACCGCACAGCCGACACCTTCTGCGACCGGCCCCTCGTCGCCTTCGACGCGGTCCCGCGGTTGTACCCCCCCGACGAGCACGAACTCTTCATCGCCGTCAGCTACACGGGCCTCAACGCCGTCCGCAAGGAGAAGTACCTGGCGGGGAAGGCGATGGGATACCGGATGGCGAGCTACGTCAGCTCGCGCGCGACGGTGCTCAACGACGGGCGCATCGGGGACAACTGCTTCCTCCTCGAGGACAACACCATCCAGCCCTTCGCGACCATCGGCAGCAACGTGACGCTCTGGAGCGGCAACCACATCGGGCACCACTCGACGATCGGGGACCACTGCTTCCTGGCGTCGCACATCGTGGTGTCGGGGGGGGTGGTGATCGGGGAGCAGTGCTTCGTCGGCGTCAACGCGACGCTCCGCGACCACATCACCGTCGGGGACCGCTGCGTCGTGGGCGCCGGGACGCTCCTGCTCACCGATGCCGAGCCCGAGGGGGTGTACGCCGCCCAGGGCACGGAGCGATCCAGGGTCCCCAGCGGACGGGTAAAGATATGACAACGGGCGCGAGCTGGAGAAAGGTGGGGCTTCTCTTCTGCCCTTCGGGCCAAGCCCCCTGGATGCAATCGCACGCCGCCGTCCCGATCGCCGAAGCCCTGGGCGGCGACCTGTTCCGAATCTACTTCAGCTCCCGCGACGCCCTGAACCGCAGCTATACCGGGTCCGTGGTGCTCGACCTGGCCCGCCCGCAGCGCATCCTCGAACTGTCGTCCCAGCCGGTCCTCGCCCCCGGGCAGGCGGGCGAGTTCGACGACAGCGGTGCGATGGCGACCTGGCTCACGTGCCGGCACGGCCGCAGGTTCCTGTACTACATCGGATGGAACCTTGGCGTCTCCGTGCCCTTCCGCAACTCGATCGGCCTGGCGATCGACGACGGCCGCGACGGATTCGTCCGCTACTCGCCTGGCCCGATCCTGGATCGCTCCGTGCACGACCCCCACTTCTGCGCAAGCTGCTGCGTCCTGCCCGGGGAGGATCTCTGGCGGATGTGGTACCTGTCCTGCACGGGCTGGCCGCTCCGCGACGGCAAGCCGCAGCACCGATACCACATCAAGTACGCCGAATCCCGCGATGGGATCTGCTGGCACCGGGATGGCCATGTTGCGATCGACTTCGCCGGCCCCGCGGAGTACGCCATCTCCCGCCCCTCCGTGATCCGCGACGCGGACCGCTGGCGGATGTGGTACTCCTACCGCGGTGCGGCCTACCGCATCGGCTACGCGGAGTCCGACGACGGCCTCCAGTGGCGGCGGATGGATGACCAGGCGGGGATCGACGTGTCGCCCGGCGGGTGGGACTCCGAGATGATCGAGTACCCCTTCGTCTTCGACCACGCGGGCGAGCGGTACATGCTCTACAACGGGAACGGGTACGGCCGAACCGGCTTCGGCCTCGCCGTTCTGGACCGGCGCTCATGAAACGCTGCCCCGACTGCGCCCTGGGGTTCGCCGCCGCGGCCGAACGCTGCCCGCGCTGCGGGTGGGCTCCGACGATGGTGGACGGGTTCCCGGCGTACGCCCCGGACCTGGCGCACGGGGGCGGGGGGTTCAAGGCGAGCTACTTCGCCGACCTCGCCGCTCTGGAGGAGGGCAACTTCTGGTTCCAGTCCCGCAACCGCCTGATCCTGTGGGCGCTGCGCCGCTACTGCCCGGGCTTCGAGCGGTTCCTGGAGATCGGCTGCGGGACGGGCTATGTGCTGTCGGGGGTCCGCAGGGCCTTCCCGAACGCCCAACTCTGCGGGAGCGAGATCTTCGTGGCGGGCCTGCGCTTCGCGGCCGCCCGGCTGCCCTCCGCCTCCTTCCTGCAAATGGACGCCCGGAGCATCCCCTTCCGCGAGGAGTTCGACGTCATCGGGGCGTTCGACGTCCTGGAGCACATCGAGGCCGACGCCCTCGTGCTCGCGCAGGTCCACGACGCCCTCCGCCCGGGCGGGGTCCTGCTGCTCACCGTGCCCCAGCACGCGTGGCTGTGGAGCCCCATGGACGACTACGCCCTCCACGTCCGCCGCTACACCGCCCCCGCCCTACACCGCACGCTCCGCGCCGAGGGGTTCCGCATCGTCCGCAGCACGTCCTTCGTCACGACGCTCCTGCCCGCGATGGCCGTCTCGCGGTGGCTGCAGTCGAACGAGCCGCCGGCGACGCGGGACGTGACGGCCGAGCTGCGGATCTCGCCCCGGCTTAACACGCTCTTCTCGCGCTTCCTCGGGGCGGAGGCGGCGGCTATAAGCATGGGGGCGAACCTTCCCGTGGGGGGCTCGCGACTCGTGGTGGCGAGGAAGGCGTAGCCTCATGCTTCGACCGGGTGCGGACATCGTCGCGAACTACACACGGGCGGGCATGGTGTACATCCTGCTCTGCCTGGGCCTGGCCCTGCCGTACCTCGTCTTCCAGCAGGTCGCCGCCCCCCATCGCCAGGCCGCGGAACTCGCCGCCCCCACCGCCCCCCCAGCCGAGCCCGACCGCGTCGAGAACCGCAAGTTCAGCGACGTGACGAACGCCTACATTCCCGAACTGTTCGCCCACCTCCGCGGCGTGCGGTCGGGGTGGTTGACGTTGTGGACGAACCACAACGAACTCGGCCGCCCCGTCCATCACCTCTCGGGGTTCAGCCCCGCGTACCCCCCCTCCTGGATCCTGGCCCGCTTCACCGGGGACCCGTGGCGGTTCCTCACGCTCCTGTCGCTGCTGCACTGCTTCCTGGCGGGGGGCTTCGTGCTCCTGTACTGCCGCGAAACCGCTCTCGCCCCCCTCGCGGGCCTCGTCGCCGCGTGCACCCTGGCGGGCTCGCCGCTGTTGATGTACTGGCTGACCTTCCCCATGTTCCTGGCCATCTGGTGCTGGGCGGCGGGGGCGCTGTGGGCGGTGGCGCGCCTCGCGAAGCGCCCGGATCTGCTGGGCTGGAGCGCGCTGGCGTTCAGCGTCTACAGCCTGCTGATGACGGCCTACCCTCAGCCGGTGGTGTTCCACGCGTACCTGCTGGGGGGGTATGGCGTGTACCTGGCGGTGCGGCGGTGGCAGGTCGCCCCACGCCACGCTCTCCGCTTCGCCGCGATCTCCGCGACCGCCCTTTTCGCCGGCGTTCTGCTCGCCCTGCCGGTCTACCTGGATCTCGCCGCCCTCGCCACCGCTTCGGCCCGGGCGGCGCCCGATCCGTCATTCTTCACGGCCGTGCTGCCCCGGATTGCGTCCCTCGCGGACGCGGGGCAGTGGATCGTGCTGGCGACGGCGCCGGAGCTGTTGGGCAACCCGGTGACGGAGGGCTACCCTTTCGCGTACGACGGGATCAGCGTAACCCCGGTGGTGGCCTTCTTCGCCGTCGTCGCCTGCCTCCTCACGCCGCGCCGGACCTGGGGATGGTGGCTCGCCATCGCCATCGTCTTCCTCTTCGCATTCGTCCACCCGCTCTACGTCCTGGGCGTCCGACACATGGGGTTCCACCTGTCCCGCAGCACCCCGCTGGGAAGCGCCCTGCTGCCCCTGAGCATCATCGTGGCCCACGGCGTGGATGCGTTGGTGCACCGCCCCCCCTCGCCCCGCCGCTCCCTCGCCGTCTGGCTCGCCGCGGCGAGCGTGGTGGCGATCCTGGCGGGGGGGGTGGCCTTCGGCGTTGCGCGGGGGACGGGCGTCCGCTGGGGCATGGCGGCGGTTGTCCTGACCGTCGCAGGGCTGCTGGCGGGGCAGCGGCGGCGCGTGCGCCCGCGCCTTGTGCTGGCGGCCCTGGTGATCGTGCTGGCGGCCATCGCGCACCCGCTGATGCTGCGGCAGGATCCGGGGCGGATCGCGACGACGTCCCCCCTGGTCGAGACGGTGCGGGCGGAGTTGCCCCCGGGCGCCCGCTTCGCCATCGCCGCCCCCGGGCTCCCCGTCCTGCCGCCCAACCTCAACGCCCCCCTGGGCCTCGCCTCGCTGCACAGCTACAACAGCCTCTCGCCCCGCCGCTACCACGCCCTGATCGACGCGCTCGGGGGGCAGATGCAGACCTACGGCCGCTGGAACGCCGCCGTCGCTCCGGACTACGGCGGGGCGAAGTTCTGGATGAGCAACGTCGGACTGGTCCTGTCCGCGACGCCCCTGGCCCACGAGAACCTGACGGAGCTGGGCGAGCAGTCGGGAGTGCACCTGCACAAGGTGGTGTCCCGCATGGGCGAGAGCCTCCAGGTGCCTCTCCCGCCCCTGGGGCGAGCGGGCCCGGAGGGCCTGGACGTGGGGGACCCGCGAGCCCTGCCCGCCCGCGTCCCCGCCAAGCTCCTCGACCAGGGCGACCTGCTGGAGTTTGAACTGACGGCCGCTCCCCCATCGCTGCTGATCCTCAGCCAGAAGTACCATCCGGACTGGGAAGCGCAGGTGCGGAGCGACTCGGGCTGGGCCCCCGCCGAAACCACGCCGGTCAACGGAACCTTCCAGGGCGTGCTCCTGCCCGCGGGCGTTCGAGGGGTGCGGCTGGCGTTCCGGCCCTTTGCGCGGTATGCATGGGGGGCGCACGTGTTCTGGTTGCTCGTGCTGGTGAGGCTCGGATGGGCGGCCTGGCGAAAGGGACGCCGCACGGACGCGGAAGGAGCAGGGACGGAATGAACGGCGGGCGGATTCCCTTCAACTGGCCGTACATGACGGGCAAGGAACTCGAGTACATCACCGAGTCGCACTCCCACGGGCGTTTGGCCGGGGATGGCCCGTTCACGCAGCGTTGCAACGGGTGGCTCCAGCAGCGGACGGGCTGCCACCGCGCCCTGCTGACGCACTCGTGCACGGCGGCGCTGGAGATGGCGGCGCTGCTGCTGGACGTCCAGCCGGGCGATGAGATCATCATGCCCTCGTTCACCTTCGTCTCCACCGCCAACGCCTTCGTGCTGCGCGGCGGGGTGCCGGTCTTCGTGGACATCCGCGAGGACACGCAGAACCTCGACGAGCGCCTCATCGAATCCGCCATCACTCCCCGCACCCGCGCCATCGCCCCCGTCCACTACGCGGGGGTCGCCTGCGAGATGGACGCGATCCTCGCCCTCGCCCGCCGCCACAACCTCCGCGTCGTCGAGGACGCCGCCCAGGGCGTCATGGCCGACTACAAGGGCCGGCCCCTCGGCAGCATCGGGGACCTGGGCGCGTACAGCTTCCACGAGACCAAGAACGTGATCGCCGGGGAGGGCGGGGCCCTGCTCGTCAACGACCCCACCCTCGCCGCCCGGGCCGAGATCATCCGCGAAAAGGGTACCGATCGCAGCCGCTTCTTCCGCGGGGAGGTGGACAAGTACACCTGGCAGGAGGTGGGCTCCTCCTTCCTCCCCGGGGAACTCGTCGCCGCCTTCCTCTGGGCCCAGCTCGAACACGCCGACCGCATCACCCAAGGCCGCCTCGCCAGTTGGCAGCGCTACCACCAGTTGCTCGAGCCCCTGGAATCCGCCGCCCTCCTCCGCCGGCCCGTCGTGCCCGAAAGCTGCCGCCACAACGCCCACATGTACTATGTCCTGCTCGCCCCAGACATCGACCGCCAGGGCGTGCTGGAGGAGTTCCTGCGCAACGACATCTGGTCCGTCTTCCACTACGTGCCCCTCCACTCCTCCCCCGCCGGGCAACGCTACGGCCGAGCCCACGGACCCCTGGACATCACCACCCGCCACGCCGAACGCCTCATCCGCCTGCCCCTCTGGGTGGGCATCTCCGAGGCGCAGCAGGTGCGGGTGCTCGACGTCCTCACCCGCGCCATCGCCCACCACCGCTGACGCTCCCCTCCACCGCCTGTCCCAACGCGCATCGCCAGGCCCCGCGGCCGGCCCAAGGCCGCCCCCGCCCGCCGGGAGTCCCGGCAGGGACGGCTTGACAATAGCCCAGCACTTCAGTGCTGGGTAGCGGTCGCACAGGATCCCAAGCCCCGGGAGGGGCGCTTGAGGGATGGGTCCATGACGCTCCCTCAAGCGCCCCTCCCGGGGCTTGG
>JAWLCQ010000045.1:0-30047 GCA_041687095.1 Phycisphaerae bacterium
TTCCCCACCGACCCCGCGTCGGTGGTTCAAACGGCTCTCGACTACAGCCAGCGCGCGCCGGGTCCGCGCATCGTCCGCGCCCGTGGGTGATCCCGTAGTAAGGAAGCCGGCTTACCACCGACGCGGGGTCGGCGGGGAGCAGGAGGAAGAAGGGGAGGGGACCGCCTCCGTAGTCGATAGCCGCTTACCACCGACGCGGGGTCGGTGGGGAGAAGAAGAGACAAGCGGCACCGGGCCGGTGGGGAGTGGGAACAGGACATCCGCCTGGGCCGACGACAGGGCCCTTTCTTCACGCCCTTCCTGCTGTCTGGAAGGGCGTGAACGGTTACGGAAATCCCAAATCCGAAATGGCATGCCCCTGTGCTTCCGACATGCCCCTTGATTCGCCCCCCCGTTGGGGCTACCTTGATCCTTGGCCGAAAGGAGTCCCAATCCATGGCGATCCAGAACTGGTCCGACAACATCCTCGTCGCCGAACTCGCCGATGATCCGCAGTTCACGGACGACATCAACGCGGTCATGGACACCGTGGAGAGCAAGCCCGTCAACGTGGTTCTCAACTTCGCGGGCGTGAGCTTCATCAACAGCTCCGACGTCGCGCGCATGCTGCGGCTGCGGAAGGCGATGGTCACCGCGGAGAGGCGGCTGATCCTGTGCGACGTGAACACGCAGGTCTGGGGCGTGTTCCTCGTGACGGGCCTCGATAAGATCTTCGAGTTCACGGACGACATCGCGACGGCCTTGGCGAAGGTGCAGATGGGCGCGTGATCACGTTCCCCAACCCCTGGGCCCTGTGGGCGCTGTTGGCGGTGGCGGCGGTGGCGGCGGTGGCGCTGTTCCGCCCGGACCGCCTGCGGGTCCGCGTGGGTTCGCTGGAGTTGTGGCGCGGGGCGATCGGCGCCGCGGCTGCGAGGCATACCCGGAAACGAAACGTGTCGCTCGCGTGGGTGCTGCTGCTGCTGGGGGCGGTGGCGGGCGTGCTGGCGGCGGGGCGGATGACCGTGACTCGCGGGGACAGCCATCGCCGGATCGCCATTCGCCTGTACCCGTCGGCGGAACTCAGCGGGGAGGGGGGACGGGAAGACCTCCAACGAAGCGCCGTGGCGCTGCTCGGCCGACTGGGCCCGGAGGACCGCGTCGCCCTTGTCCTGCCCATCGTTCTCGATGCGGAACCGCTCTACCGCCCGGTGGCGGAGGCGCGGGCGGCGGTGGGGGGAATCCCGATCCTGCCCATTCCCGCATCGCAGCTCGAACTGCCTCCGCCCCCGGACGACGCGCAGGCGGTGTTCACCTTCATGGCCGCGGCCGCCGACGTGCAACCGCTCGCGAACGAGACGCGCCTCTCCCTTCCCCCGCACCTGCCCCCCGTGACCTTCGACGCCTTCGCCGCCGAGCCGCTGCCCGACGCGTCCGTGCAGGTCTTCGCCGCCGTCCGCAACCACACCGCCCGCCCCTGGGCGGGGAGGATCGCGGTCTTCGCGTACGCGGGGACGCAGGGCGAACGAAACCCCCTCGCCGTTGAGGACATCTCCGTCCCCCCCCGAGGGCGTGCCGCCAAGGTGCTGCGCCTCCCGGACAGGAGGCCGCTCCCCGAGGGCGACCACTGGATCCAAGCTGTGCTCACCGACGATGCCGCGAACGGGGATGCGTCCGTTCCGGGAGACCCGCTGCCCGGATTCGGGACGGAGGCGTACCTGGTGCGAAGCGAGGCCCGCCGGGCGGGGGTCGCCCTGCTGGGGCGGGATTCGCCCCTGCTCCGCCGATACGTGTCCTCCGACCCGCTGCTGACGCCCGTGGCGGGCGTGGAGCGGGCGGAACTCGTGATCGCCAACGGCGTGGACCCGCCCCCCGCTGTGCCCGCCATTGTGATCGATCCCCCCGCGCCCCCGGCGGGGGCGAGCCCCGGAGAACCGCGCGCCGCCGTCGTCCTGGACGACGCCTCCCTCGCCCCGGATGATCCGGTGACGCGGGGCGTGGACCTGCGAGGCGTGGCGGTGCGGACGCTGAAGTGCTGGCGGAAGGCGGACGCGGATGCGACGGCGGCGACGCTGACCCCGCTCATCCGCCTGGACGACTGCCTCCTCGCCGTCCGCAGCGGGCAGCGCGCCCGGGGCGAACCGCCCCGCGTGTACCTGTCCTTCGCCCTCGACCCCGAGAACACCAACCTCTCCACCCGCGACGCCTTCGTCGTCCTCCTCGCCAACGCCGCCCGCTGGTGCCTCAACGCCGCCGGACAGACCGGCGGAGCGGACGCCTACCACGCGATGCCCCCCCTGGAGGCCGTCGCGCTCCTGCCCCGTTCGGCGAGAAGCGCCCTGCAAGGGGCGCCCCCGGATCGCGTCCCGCGGCCGGGCGCATACCTGCTGTCCGAAGACTCCGCGTCCGTCGCCGCCGTCAGCCTGACCGGTCTGGGGGGGGACGGGAGGGTGGAGGTGGAGGGGAGCCTTGATGGGGAGGGAGACCGCGGCGGTGCGGGGAGCCTCGGTGGGGACGGAGGCCCGCCCCCGGACCCGCTTTCCGCCCTTCGCGCCGCTCCGCTCCCCGCCCCCCAGCCCGCGGGGCGGTCCCACGAACTGACGCCCTGGCTGGGGCTCCTGGCGGTCCTGCTGTGGCTTGGGGGTTGGTGGGCCCGGCTCCGCTGACGGCCGCCCGGTTCCCTGTGGCAGCATCCGCCCTGTCCGCAGGCCCTTTGGGCGGCGAGGCGAGGGGATTATTCGCCGGTGTCGCGGGCGGCGAAGCCCTGCCACGCCTGCGTCATGAACGCACGGAATTCATCGCGGAAGCGGGGCTCGGCGAAGCGTTGGGCGTGGGCGCGGAGGCGAGGGGGGGAGAAGGAGGAGGCAAGGCCCTCGAAGCGGTCCAGGGCCTCCAGGAGCGACTCGACCGTCTGGCGCTCAAAGTGCACGCCCGTCTCCCCGTCGATCACGGTTTCGAGTGCCCCCCCGGCCCCATAGGCGACCACCGCCGTGCCGCACGCCTGGGCCTCCAGCGGAACGATCCCGAAGTCCTCCTTGGCCGCGAAGACCAGCCCCTTCGCCCGCCGCATGTGGTCGATGAGGACCGCGTCGTCCTGGTAGCCCAGCAGCGTGACGTTGGGACCGGCGAGGCGGCGGACGCGGGAGAAGCAGGGCCCGTCCCCGATCACGATCAGCCGGCGGTGCGGGCTCCGCGAGAACGCCTCCACGATCAGGTCCGTCCGCTTGTACGGGACCATTCGCGAGGCGCAGAGGTAGAAGTCCTCCTTCGCCTCGTGGAGCCCGAAGGCGTCGAGGTTCACGGGCGGGTAGATGAGCGTGGAGGAGCGGCCGTAGGCCTTGCGGATGCGCCCGGCGATGAAGCGGGAGGTGGCGATGAACTCGTCCACGCCGTTCCCCGTCCGCACGTCCCACAGCCGCAGGTAATGCAGGACCCAGCGGGCGAGGAGCCCCTTGAGCCCGCGGTCGAGCCCGGCCCCGCGGAGGTAGTCATGCTGCAGGTCCCAGGCGTAGCGGATGGGGGAGTAGCACATGCACACGTGGAGCTGATCGGGGGCGGTGAGAACGCCCTTGGCGACGGCGTGGGAGGAGGAGATGACGATGTCGTAGTCGGACACGTCGAACTGCTCGACGGCGTGGGGGAACAGGGGCAGGTAGTGGCGGAAGCTTTTCCGCGCCCGCGGGAGGCGCTGGATGTACGACGTTCGCACGGGCTTGTCCTGGAGGAACCCGCGCTGCCCGGGCGGGAGGAAGTCCACGAGCGCAAACAGGTCCGCCTGGGGCAGGACGCGGAGCATCTGCTCCACGACCTTCTCCGATCCGGAGTGGTCCACGAACCACTCGTGGACGATGGCGATCCGCAGGTTGTCCAGCGACCGTAGGGGCATGGCGGGATTGTAGACGGGAAGGCCTCCCGCGTCCATCGGGCAGGAGCGATAGCCAGGGCCATCGTAAAGTCGCCGTCGCGGGTGCCACGGCTGTGCTGTTCACAGCCGTGCTCGTGCGAGCGCGGGGTGGAACACGGGTTCCGCGAACCCGTGGCGCCCGGCGAATCGGACTTTACGATGGCCCTGGAGCGATTGCCCCGCCCGCGCTGCGTCCTCGCTTTCCCCGCCGGAAGTTTTCTGCTATCCTTCCGGGCATGCGTACGAGAACGACCATCGGAATGCTTTGCGTGCTCCCGCTGCTGGCCGGCTGCGGCGGAGCGTATCAGTTGACGGCTCCGGACCAGATTGCGCCCGCGGGAGGGGAAGCGACGGCCGTTGTTCGCCTCAGGCGGCAGGAGGTGTGGATCCTGTCGCAGTCGGTGGACAACGCGCTGCTGCGGTTCCGCGTGAACGACGGGCCGATGCGGGCGGCGTACACGGACAAGCTCGGGTATGCGGGGACGACCGTCCCCGTCCCCGACCTTCCGTGCCGCTGCGAGATGGTCATCGAGCACATGGACCGCCGGGGCGACGAGGCCGCCTTCCGCACGCCGCTGTACGTGTGGGACCCGCAGTGGCCCGTGCTGGCGGTGGATTTGGACAGCCTGCCTTCGTCGCCCGCGGGCGAACCCGGCCCGGCCGCCGCGGGCCTGCAGCAGGCGACGCGCGGGGCGCACATCGCGTACTTCACGCGTCGGCCGGTGCGGGAGCACGCGGCGGCGCATGGGTGGCTGGAGACGCACGGGTATCCGGACGGGCCGGTCCTGCTGTGGCAGCGGGAGCGGTGGCACGTCGTGCAGGGGCGGTGGAAGCTCCCCAAGATCGTCGTCGAGACCCGCCTGGTCAGCGAGCTGCCCGAACTCCGCAAGCAGTTCCCCACGCTCACCCGCGGAGTCTGCACGAGCGGCCTGGCGGCGGCGGCGTATCGCGAGGCGGGCCTCCAGTGCATCGTTATCGGTTCGGACAGCGTCGGGGGGGACGACGCGGTGCGGTACGGCTCGTGGGAGGAGTTCGGCCGGAGCGTGACGGCCGAGCCGTAGAGAATCCGCCCCCCGTCGTTTTGCCTTCCGGAAATCCGATGCGCCAGGGCGTCACGAAGGATCTGCGCGAAGCGCGAACCCAGCAGCTCCCCGGCGAACCCAGCAGCTCCCCGACGAACCCAGCAGTTTCCCAAGCCCCCCGACTGCGTCGGGGGGATGCCTTCGATCCCCAGTAGGGACGCCCGCCACGTTCTGAAGCAGTCGCGCAGCGATCTCATACGCATCCCATTTGACTCATGCACGGGTGCCGTGGTTTGCGAAGCGCAGCGGAGCAACCACGTCAAACCTACGGTGCGCCCGAAGCACTTGGGATGCGTATCAGAGCATCTCGTCGAAGAAGTCCCACACCCGCCCCGCGTAGTAGCGGTGCCCGCCGGAGCCCTCGTACAGCTCCACGCGATCGGGGGAACCGGCGTCGGCGTAGATGCGCTGGAGTTCGGCGAAACCCTTGCGGACGGCGTCGATGGGGAAGATGGGGTCGAGCGTCCCGGCGATGACGAGCATGGGCCTGGGGGCGAACAGGCCCGCGAGGTCCGACATCTCCGCCACGGTCTGCAGGTGCGGGACGAAGTTGCACGCGCAGTGGTGCATCGCCATCGTCGACCCCGCGAAGGTCGAGAAGTAGCAGCTCGGGGCGCAGGCGGTGATCCGCTCGTCCACCGCCGACGCGAAGACCGTCATCGTCCCCCCGCCGCTGTTGCCCGTCATCACCACGCGAGCGGGATCCACGTCCTCCCGCCCCAGCGCCCAGTCCAGCAGTTGCATCACGTCGCTGACGCGCTGCCCCAGCAACGGGCGGCCGAGCTGGAAGCTCCGCAGCGCGAGCTGCAGGCACCCCCCGCGGTTGCCGTTGACGTCCTCCCGGAGCATCAGTTCCCCGAATCCGCGGAAGTCGGGGATGATCGTCAGGTATCCCCGCCGCACCGCCTGCACGCCGTAGTCCCGCTCGCCTTCGTCGATGAGCTTGCGCGAGTGCTCGTCGGTGGCGATCCCGGCCGGCAGGGTCTTGCCGGGCCCGTGCCCGTGTGCGGCGATGCAGACGGGCATCCGCCCGCCCGGGAGGGGGTCGGGGACGAGGAGGAAGAAGGGGACGGCGAGGGCGTCGTCGGCGACCATGTACCCGCGGTGGCGGACGTACCCGTCGCAGGGCGTCTCCTCCAGGAAGCGGACCTCGGGCGGGGCCTTGGGCCTCCCGTCAATCGCCAGCAACTCCAGCAGCTTCCCCCGCAGCCGCCGCTGCCAGACGGGGACGCCCTCGTCCGGCAGGCGGGAACCGTATCCGTGGGACTGCGGAGTGTGGGCCACGAGGTGCGCATAAAGCGTATCAATGGAAATGCCGATCTTGCCGCCGTTCATCACTGCTCCTTTTCACGACGGGGCTTCGCCGGAAGGCGGCGGAACGTATCCCGCCCACGACTCCCGGTCCCCTCTCCGCTCGATCGATGCGCCATTGGGTCCAAAGCGTATCCCATTCCGCCGATTAGGGCAATCCTCCAATCAAGAATCGGGGAAATTCTGATCCGAAGGGGCCTGGCCATCGCCGGGGCGAAGGGAGCCCCAGCGGGTCCCAGGCCTTTTCAGCCTGGAGTCAAGGGAAGGTTCCGTATTGGGCCTGCGGAGGAATATGATATTCGCATGGGCATAACGATGGATGAAACCAGCGTCGCCGGTACAATGGCCGGCATGGCGAACGGGAGTTGGGATCGAATCCTTGCGTGGCTGCCGAACCACGTGGGCGACGTGGTGATGGCCACCCCCGCTCTGCGCACGCTGCGGGAGACCTTTCGAGCGGCGAGGATCGTGTACGTGGGGCGCCCGGTGGCACTGGACGTGGTCCGCGGGACCCCCTGGGCTGACGAGCTGATTCCCGACGTGTCCACGCAGGGCCCGCTCTGGCGGTCCAGCCGCCGGCTCGTGCAGACGATCCGCGATCACGAGTGCGAGCTGGGCGTGCTGTTCCCCAACAGCTTCCGCACGGCCATGCTGGCGAGGCTGGGGCGCGTGGGGGAGATCGTGGGGTACGCGAGGGATCGGCGGTCGCTGTTCCTCAACCGCCGCCTCATCCCCCTCCGCGACGACGCCGGGAAGTTCGTCCCCGTGCCCACCATCGACTACTACCTGCAGCTCCTGACGGCCGTGGGGATCGAGCCCGTTTCGCGGCAGATGGAGTTGCCGGTCACCCCCGGTTCGGAGAAGCAGGCGGAGGACATGCTCGCCTGGGCCGCCGTCGCCCCCGGGGACACCGTGGTCATGCTCAACCCCGGGGCGGCGTACGGGTCGAGCAAGCTCTGGCCGCCCGAGCGCTTCGCCGCCGTCGCCGACCACCTCATCGAAAGCCGCAACGCCCGCATCGTCATCAACGCCGCCCCCTCCGAGCGCGACATCGCCCGCCGCGTCGTCGCCTCCATGCGGACGAACCGGGCGCTGAACCTCGGGGAGATCGAAAACAGCCTCCCGCTGCTCCGCTCCCTCGTCCGCCGCTGCACGCTGCTGATCACCAACGACACGGGGGCGCGGCACGTGGCGGCGGCGTTCGACGTGCCCGTGGTCACCATCTTCGGCTCGACGGACCCGCGGTGGGCGCAGATCGACCACCCGAAGGAGCAGATGATCCGCGTCGAGCTTCCCTGCTCCCCCTGCCAGGAAAAGGTGTGCCCCCTGCCCCAGGGCAATGGGCACCACCAGTGCATGCGCTCCGTCCCCCTCGACGCCGTTATCGCCGCCGCCGAGTACCTCCTCGACACCTTTCCCCCACGCCGGGGGCTGCCGCAGTGAGCGCACCGTGCGCCGAGCCGGTCTGCATCGGGGTGACGGACGCGGCCCTGCTCGCGGCCCTGCGCGAGAGGGGCCTGGATTCCGTCGCGGGGGCCTTCGCCTTCGCGGGGGGGGAGGACCTGGGCAAGCCCGGGTTGGGTCATCGGCGGCGCACGCGGCTGCGGGTGCCCGACGCCTCCGGACGCCCCCGTGAGCTGTACCTCAAGCGCTACCGCCGCGAGCCGCTCCTCCCCGCCATCCGCCGCTGCCTCCGCGCGGGCCGCTGGCAGGGCCCGGGGCGGGCGGAGTTCGAGAACATCGTCGCCGCCCGCTTCGCCGGGGTCCCCACCATGGAGCCCATCGTGTGCGGGGAGGAGGGATGGGAGGGGTGGCCCCGGAGGGGGTATCTGATCGTCGGATCCGTCCCCGGGGAGGCGGTGGAGCGGTGCGGGGAGGCGTTCTTTGCGGAGCACGGAGAGGACGCGGAGGCGATGGCGGCCTTCACGGGGGCGCTGGTGAAGGCGGTGCGGGCGATGCACCGCGCGGGCTACGTGCACCGTGACCTGTACGCCGCGCACGTGTTCCTGGACCGGGAGCAGGGCCCCGGGGCGGTGTACCTGATCGATCTTGCAAGGATGTTCCCGCCCGTCTCGCGGCGGCGAAAGCGTTGGATGTGCCGCGACCTCGGGCAGTTATACTACTCGATGCCCCGCCTCTGGATCCGCCGCTGCTGGGACGCGTTTCTGCTCGCGTACCTGGACGACCCCGCCGACGTGGCGAGCTGGCAGCGCGAGATCGTGCGGAGGGCGGAGTCGATCCGCCGCCGCACGGTGCGGCGGAGGCGACGGGGGCGGGAAAGGAAGACGGAAGCGACGTGAGGATCGCACTCGTTATCGAACGTATGGACGCCGGAAAAGGAGGACGCGAAACGTCCACCGGCCAGATCGCGGCCCATCTGGCCCAAAGCGGCCACCAGGTCACCCTCCTCTGTCAGGCCGCCCGCTGGGCATGCGAAGGGGTGGAGGTGCGCGAGCTGAACCGTCGCGGCCGCGGGCGCGTGCAGCGCATGCGCAACTTCATCACCGACGTCGAGGCCGAGATCGCCCGCGAGCCGTTCGACATCGTGCACTCGATGCTGCCGATCCCGTCGGCGAACGTGTACCAGCCGCGCGGGGGGACCATCCCCGGGCAGGTGGCGGGCGCCCGCCGCCGCTGGGGCCTCCTGGGCTGGATCCGCGTGAACATCTCCGAGCGCCTGAACCACATGCGCAACTACCTTGCGGACCTGGAGCGCACGCTCCTCGCCGATCCCTCCGTCCTCTGCCTCGCCGTCAGCCAACTCGTCGCCGACGAGTTCCGCGAGCACTTCGGGCGGACCGAGAACGTCCGCGTCGTCTACAACGCCGTCGACGCCCCCGTCGTCTCCGACGAGGAGCGGGCGCGGTGGCGGCAGGAGCAGCGGGACCGCCTCCACGCCGCCGAGGACGACACGCTCTTCCTCATCGTCGCCAAGAACTTCCCCCTCAAGGGCGTCGCCGAAACCATCCGCGCCTTCGCCCGCTGGCACCACGCCCGCGGGGGCCGGCCTCGCGGGCAGCTCGTCGTCGTCGGGCGCGACGTGGTGGAGGGCTACGAGCGGATCGCGAGCCTCAACGAGGTGGGGCGGGCGGTCACGTTCGTCGCCCCCACCGACGAGGTCTTCCGCTGGTACGCCGCCTGCGACGTCAACGTCCTGCTGAGCTGGTACGATCCCTGCTCCCGCGTCGTGCTGGAGGCGACGCGGTGGGGCGTCCCCTCCGTCACCACCCAGTACAACGGGGCGGCGGAGATCCTTCTCGAAGGGGCGGGCCTCGTCGTGGACTCCCCCCGCAACGTCCCCGCCGTCGCCGCCGCCATGGAGCAGCTCAGCGACCCGCGGCGGCGGGCGGAGGCGGCGGAGGCCTGTCGGCGAGTGAGCGGCCGCCTCGACATGCGCCGCCACGTCCAGGAGCTTCTCCGCGAGTACGAGCGCCGGATCGGGGGAGGCGGGGCGTGAGCGGGGCGGTGTGCCAACAGACCCGCCAGGGCAGCGTGCGGACGGTGTTCCGCGCGCTGTGCGATGCTCCGCTCCTGGCGGCCCTGCGGGAGGCGGGGCTCGATACCGTCGAAGGGGCGTTCGGGTACGGGGCGGGCGAGGACATGACCCCCGACGGGCTGGGCCACCGCGGGCGCTTCCGCCTGCACCTGGAGTGCGACGACGGGACCCGCCGGGAACTGTACATGAAGCGCTACGCCCGCGAGCCGCTGTCCTGGCGGTGGGAGCGGTGGCGGGTGTACGGGCCCGGGCGGGGCGCCGCCCAGATCGAGTTCGACAACCTCCTCGCCGCCCACGCCGCCCATCTCCCCACCATGGACCACGCCGCCTGCGGAGAGGAAATCGGCCGCGAGGGGGTGCGGAGGGGGTTCGTGATCGTCTCCGCCGTGCCGGGCGAGGCCCTGGAGCAGGCGGCCGAGCCGTTCCTGGAGCGCTGCGCCAGCGACCCCGCCCGCGCAGCGGACTTCACCGCCCGCCTCGCCTCGCTCGTGCGGTCGTTGCACGGGGCGGGGTACGTCCACCGCGACCTGTACTCGTCGCACGTCTTCCTGCACGAACGGGAGGGGGGCATCGAGTTGCGGCTGATCGACCTGGCGAGGATGTTCGCCCCGCGCTTCCGCACGTTCCGCTGGCGGGTGAAGGACCTGGCGGCCCTGCAGTACTCGATGCCTCCGCACTGGGTGCAAGGTTCCTGGGATGCGTTCCTGGGGGGCTACCTCCCGCATGCCTCCCCCGCCCACCGGGCCCGGTGGCGAGGGGCCATCGACGCCAAGACCGCCTACATGCGGTGGCGGATCGGGCGGCGGGCAACGGGCGGAGGGGCGAGCGCATGATGCGGATCGCGCTCATCCTGGAGTGCCTCGACCCGCGGCGGGGCGGGTGCGAGGTCTACACCGCCGCCGTCGCCCAAGACCTGATCGCCCGCGGGCACGACGTGACGGTGGTCTGCCACGACAGCCCGTGGCGGTGCGAGGGGCTCCGCGTCCTTCGCGTGCCGCGCGGGGGCTGGTCGCGGGTGGGGCAGGTGCGGCGGTTCGCGCTGGGGGTGCGGGACATGCTGCGGGACGAGCGGTTCGACATCGCCCACGCGATGGTGCCCGTGGTCGGGGCGAACGTCTACCAGCCGCACAGCGGGACCATGCCGGCGCGGCGGGCGGCGTCGCTGCGGCGGCGGTTCGGGGTGTTCCGCCTGTCGGCGGACATCACCGGACGATTCAACGTCTACCGGGGGTATCTGGCGCGGCGGGAGCGGGAGCTGGTGGCCGACCCGAACGTTCTGTGCCTGTGCGTCAGCGACTCCGTCGCCGAGCAGTTCCGCGAGCACTTCGGCCGGACCGAGGGCGTGCGGGTGATCTTCAATGGGGTGGACGTGCCCACGGTCTCCGATGCCGCGCGTGCCCGCTGGCGTGCGGCGCGGCGGGCGGAGCTGGGGGTGGGCGAGGACGCGACCGTCTTCCTCACCGTCGCGGGCAACTTCCACCTCAAAGGCGTCGGGGCGGCCATCGAGTCCTTCGCCGCCTGGTCCCGCCAGGGCGGTCCGGGGCGGGACGGGCGTCTGGTCATCATTGGGCGGGACCGGCACTCGCGGTGCGGTCGGGCGGCGGCGCGATGTGGGGTGGCGGGGCGCGTGCGCGTCGTACCCTGGACCGACCGGCCCTTCGAGTGGTATTCTGCCGCCGATGCGAACGTGCTGCTGAGCTGGTACGACTCGTGCTCCCTGGTGATTCTGGAGGGCACGCGGTGGGGGCTGCCCTCCATCACCACGCGGTACAACGGCGCCGCCTCGATTCTGCGCAGCGGAGGCGGGATCGTCGTGGACGGCCCGTTGGACCGCTCGGCCGTGGTGCGGGCGATGGAGGAACTCTCCGACCCCACCGCCCGCCGCGCCCGCTCCGCCGCCTGCCTCGCGGCGGGGGGGGAATTGACGGTGGGGCGGCACGTGGATGGGCTGATCGAGGCGTACAAGGAAGTGAATCGCCGCCATGGCTGACAACCCCTGGTTTCTCCTGATCGTTCTGCCCCTGGTGGGCTATGGGATCGGCTCGATCCCGTTCGGGGTCCTCATTGCCCGCTCGCGGGGCGTGGACCTGCGGAAGGTGGGCAGCGGGAACGTGGGGGCCACCAACGTCGGGCGCGTCCTCGGGCGGCCGTACGGCTACGTGTGCTTCGCGCTCGACGTTGCCAAGGGCCTCCTGCCGGTCCTGGCGGCGGGGGCGGTCCTGCGGAACCTGCCGGGCTTCCCGACGCTGGTGCACCAGTTCGCGTGGCTCGGTGCGGGGTGCGGGGCGGTACTGGGGCACGTCTTCAGCGTCTGGCTGCGCTTCCGCGGGGGCAAGGGGGTGGCGACGGCGTTGGGGGTGGTGCTGGGGATCTACCCGTTCTTCACCCTCGCGGGGCTGATCGCCTTCGCCCTCTGGATCGCCGTCACGCTCCTCTCGCGCTACGTCTCGCTGGGCAGCGTGGTGGCGGCGATCGCGTTCGTGCCCCTGTTCCTCGCCCTCAACTGGGGGCGGGTCGCGGACCTCTGGCCGCTGCTGGTCTTCGCCGTCCTCATCATCGCCCTGATCGTCATCCGCCACCGCAGCAACCTCCGCCGGTTGCTCCAGGGGACGGAGAACAAGATCGGGAGCAAGAAGGCTGCGTCCACGTAGGATACGCGACAGGATGCGGGGCTCCTCACCCGTACTCCCGTGAACGGTTACGATAATTCGCAGGCAGTGTCGATTGGACGTGGTTGCTCCCGGCTTCGCCAAGGCTACGCCGGGGCAAGCCGCTGCGCTCCGCAAGCCACGGCACCCGCCCGAGAACTGTCTGGACACCCGTCCGAGAGCTGCCTGGACCGCGTCTCACCGCACCGGAAGCCGGTCGCGCAGCCGCGCCAGCGCGTCGCGGAGGGGCTTGTCCTCGACGGTGCGCAGGCCCGCGTCGGCGAGTGTGGCGGCCTGGTCGTAGCGGCCGAGTTCCTCCAGCAGCAGCCCGCCGTAGAGGCACGCGAGGGGGTCGGGGTTCGTCGCTGCGGCGGTTGCCTGCAGGCGCTCGCGGGCGGTGTGCAGGTCGCCCAGGGCCCAGTCGGCCAACGCGACGCGTAGGGCGAAGCCCTGCCCCTCGGGCCCGTCGAGCATGCCCAGGGCGAGTTCGCGGGCCTCGCGGGGGCGGCCCAGGCGGAGCAGCAGGTCGCAGCGCAGGCGCGTGGCGTCGGGCGTGTCGGCCCCCGATGCGTCCAGTTCCGTCAAGGCCCCCAAAACCTGCCCCACGCCGCGTCCCGCCATCGCCGTCGCCCGCTCGACGGCGGCCATGGCCGGCAGGTCCTGCCGCGACAGCGTAAGCTCCGCACGCCCGAGGCGATCGAGGATCACATCCCGCAGGCGGACGTACTCCGTCGGGGGGTTCACGCGCTGCCCCGGGGGCAGCACGCTACGAAGGTCCTCCAGGACCCGCTCCGCCGCGTCAAAGGCGCCCACCTGCACCAGCCCCTGGATGTGCTGCAGCCCGTAGATCCACCGCTTCGTCGCCGGAACCGCCGCCAGGTCCACCAACCGCAGCAGGTGCAGCGACCGCGCCATGTGCACGTCCACGGGCAGGACCTCGCCCCCCGACGCCTGCACCGCTACCGATCGCTGCCGGTTCGCCTCGGCGAGCAGCCCCAGCGTCTCGTGCCGCGCCGCCACGCCCTCCCGCTCGGCGGCCGTCAGATACCGCACGGCCATCGCCCCCAGCCGCAGCTCCCCTGGGTCGGCCGTACCCGGGGAATCCGCGAGCGGGGCGCTCAGCGAGAGCATCATGTTTCCGATCCGCTGGTAGAAGGACTGGGCGTTCGCCCGCCACCACCTCCGCCGCACGGGGCGGAGGTTTTCCAGGCTCCAGGCCCCGTCGGCGAGCGGGCGATCAAACGTCTCCACCGCACTGCCCACCGGTGCGAGCGGGCCCAGGAGCGGGGGCCCCATGTCAGGGGGGGCCATCGTTCCCCCGCCCCGCTCGCCCCGCCAGTCCGTCCGCTCGAAGCACGCCCCCGCGATCCCCACTTTCAGCAGGCGGAAGCGCGGGGAGCGAGCGAGGGCCTCCAGCGTCGCATGGTTCCAGTACCGCACGACGATGAAGCGGACGGTGGGGGGCAGCTTCGCCCGCTCGGCCGTGGCGGCCGAACGCAGGGCGAGCGCGTACTCGTGCTGCCGCCGGAACCGCTCCGCCGAGTGCGCCTCCAGCCGTCCGTCCATCCAGGTCTTGCGCTGGGGGGGATTGACGTAGAGGAAGACGGACGCGTCCCCGAAGTTCTCGCAGAGGATGTCGCCCTCCCCGGGCAGATCCCGGAGGAAGTGGGCAATGTCCAGGGGATAGTTGTCGGTCTGGAGCCCCACGCCGAACCGCTCGAACGACTCCCGCCAGCGATGCACCCACTCCGTCGCCAACAGCCCCGCCCCCGCGACCGCCAGCAGCAGCCCCGTGATGGCGGACAGCGTGGCGATGCGGGAGGGGCCGGGCACGCTCCGGATTCCAGCGCCCCCCAGCGCCCGCCCCCCATGCCACGCCAGCAGCCACCCGAAGACCGGGGCGATCATGCCCACGTTCCGCCTCGCCAGCAGTGCCAGCAGCAGCAGCGCCCCCGCCCACAGCACGTGGTGCGCGGGGATCGCCGGGGCGGGGCGCGAGGCATTGGACTCGCCCCGGCGTCCGCGGGAAAGATAGGCGTGCGCGAGCATCGCCCCCAGCCCCGCCAGCACCAGCACGATGGCCGTGGGGTAGCGGGAGACCTCCTGCATCGTCTGGACGAAGGAGTCCCGGACGAGCGGCCCCAACTCGGTCACCCCGTAGGAGTAGTACGCCGCCTCCCCGCTGATTCGCGTCCACAGCAGCAGCGGGAGGCTGAAGGTGTGCAGCGGCCAGGGCGTCAGGAGGGGCACGAGCGAGGCGGCGGCGATCGGCAGCAGGGCCCCCGGCCGCGTCAGCGCCCCGTCCAGCGGATCGCGTTTGCGCCAGCGGTCAAACGCCGCCCCCGCGACGGCCGCCCACATCAGGCCCAGCCCCAGCACGAACAGCCCGTGCATGTTGACCCACGGGAGCATGAGCACCGGCAGCAGCCAGAGGCGGCGTCTCGGGGCGCCGCTCCGCACCTGCTCCAGCACCACGACGAAGACGGTCATCAGCAGAAGCGTGACGATCTCGGGGCGGACGCGGATGCGCTCGATGGCCACCAGGTACGTCAGGAGCCCCGAGACGATCAGCCACGCGACGGGGATGTGTCTGCGGAGGGCGAGGGCGAAGACGAGCATCATGCCCGCGGCGAAGGCGGCCTTGAGGACGCTGAGGCCCGCAAAGCCCGCCAGGGCATGCACGCCCGTCACCAGGAGCTGAAAGCCCCAGTGGACGTTGACCCAGGTCGCGTCCGGGTTGTCGGGGGCGGAGGTGAAGGGATCGTGCCCGAGCACCTGCATATGCTGCACCATCCACCGCCCGCAGGCGAGGTGGGCGAAGATGTCGAAGTTCCAGACGAGCGTGAGCGACCCGAGGAACGCGCAGAGGGCGAGCAGGGCGACGGCGGCGGCGCGGAGGGCGCGATCGCTCCGGCGGCTCGCGGAGTCTGGCCCCCTGGGTGTCCCGCCGATGTCCGGCACGCTCAGCGGCCCCCGAGGCGGCCGCGGATGAACGACGCCCTCGCCTGGGCGCGAGCGTCCCCGTCCAGTTCGGCGTTGAGGATCTTCTGCAGGTGCGAGGGCTGGGTGAGGAGGAACAGCTCGTTGACCGTCTTGACGTCCATGTCCTTCAGCCGCCCGAGGTGGATCCCGAGGCGGACGAGCGACAGGAGGTACATGGTCTCCTCCGACCCGATGAGCCGTGCCGCGTGCAGGACGGCCGACGCGCGGTAGATCTTGTCGTCGAGGGCGTTGGCGTGGTTGCGGACGAGGGCCTCGCGGGCGCGGCGTTCGAAGTCGAGGAAGCGGGGGATGATCTGCTCGCGGAACTCGTGGATAATCTCGTGCTCGCTCTTGCCCAGGGTGGTCTGGTTGGAGATCTGGAAGAAGTCCCCGTGGGCGTCCGTGCCCTCCCCGTACAGCCCGCGGATCATGAGGCGCATGTCGCGGACGGCGCGGAAGAGCTTCTCGATCTCCCCGGTCATCTTGAGGGCGGGCAGGTGGAGCATGACGCTCACGCGCAGGCCGGTCCCGACGTTGGTGGGGCAGGCCGTCAAGTAGCCGTATCGCCGGTGGAAGGCGAAGTCGAGCTGCTGCTCGAGGGTGTCGTCAATGCGGTTGATCTCCTCGACGGTGTCCTCGAGCTGCAGACCGCTGCGGAGGACCTGCATGCGGAGGTGGTCCTCCTCGTTGACCATGATGGCGATGGTCTCGTCCTCGCTGATGACGACCCCGCGGGGGTGGGAGGCGTCGGCGTGCTGGCGGGAGACGAGGTGGCGCTCGACGAGCAGCTCGCGGTCGAGCGGGGAGGCCTTCTCCATGGGGACGTAGAACAGCACCGGGGCAATGTTGCTGGCGAGGATCTGGTCGCGGAGGCGCTGCTCAAGCTCTCGCTGCTGCGACTCTCCGCAGCGGGAGAGGAAGGGCATGCCCGCGAGGTTCCGCGCCAGGCGGATCCGGGACGAGATGACCACGTCGTGCATGGGCCCCGCCCCCCGGAGCCACTCCCCGGCGCGGCGGGTGAGATCGGCGAGCTTCATAGGCCCTCGTACTCCTTGATCTGGTCGCGGATCGCCGCCGCCCGCTCGTACTGCTCGTCGGCGATGGCGGCCTTGAGTTCGGCGCGAAGGCGGAGGATGGCGTTGTGCTTCTTGGTCTCCTGCCCGGCGTGGAGGGGGACCTTGCCCACGTGCTCCGTCGCGCCCTCGTGGGCTCGGCGCAGCATGGGCACGAGGGCCTTCTCGAAGGCCTCGTAGTCGTTCGGGCACCCGAGCTGCCCCTGCTTGCGGAACTCGCGGAAGGTCATCCCGCAGACGTCGCAGGCGGCCTCGGCGGGCTCCGGCCCGGAGGAGTTCTGGAGGATGAAGTCCTCCAGCAACTGGCTGATCGGGATCTCCGCCTTCATCGTCACGCCCTCGTTGGCGGCGCAGTCCTCGCAGAGATGCTTCTCCAGCTTCTCCCCGCCGACGACCTCCGTCACGTGCACGGTGGCAGGCTTCCCGCATTTGTCACATTTCTTCATGCTTCACCTACCACCATCGTAGGCATTCCGGGGCAGGGGGTCAATATGCACGGTGGGCGGAGGGGAGGAGAGGAATTGCGGATTGCGGATTTCGGATTGCGGATGTGTGGGATGGTGGTTCGGGGTCCTGGGGCGAGGTCGGGATCGCAGGTGGTTCCAGGCGGACCGGATTCCCACCGCAGAGATCGCAAAGGACGCAAAGATGGGAAATGGTGTCTGCACGAACTTCTTCCTTTGCGTCCTTTGGGGGCTTTGCGGGGAATCCCTCCCCCATTGAACCCCAAGCCCCGTCCGGACCCGTCCATCGAGCCCGAACGGGGCTTGCCATTTGGCTTTTGTTCCCTCGTCAACCGATCGCGATCGCGCGGGGGGCGCTGAATCCGTTACCCACGCAAATCCGAAATCCCAAATCCGAAATCGCCCGGTACTCCGGGCTCACCGCGTCATCGCCGACATCCCCAGCAGCTTGAACCCCAGCTTCGTCTGCGAGATGATCAACTGCGACCCGTGCAGGCGGATCGAGCCCTTGCCCTCCGGCTGCCAGTACTCCTCCCCGATCGACTGCCGGATCATCTCGACGAGGCTCTCCCGCACCCGGCCGCGCTGGGCGGACTCGTCCTCCGAGCCCTCCGCGTCGTCGTCGGGGTCCTCGAAGAGCCCCACCGTCCCGCCCGAACGGTCCTCCCCGCCGGTCGTCCGCTCCATCGTGGGGCGGGGCCCCTGGAAGTCGCGGTACAGGACGAGCAGGTCGGCGACGTCGATGACCTCCGTCCGCAGCGGCGTGTCGTCCAGGGCGGTTCCCGTCGAGAACGTTATCACCCCGTCGTCGACGATCCAGTACACGCGGTCCCGCTTGCCCAGCGAACCGCTGAGCTGCTCGGCCACCATGTCCAAGGCCGTGCGGAGCCCCACGTCGCGGAGGCGGAGCGTGACGGGCGACTCCTCGCCGACGTTCGCCAGCGACAGGGCGTTCCAGTTGACGTGCACGTTCCGTCCGCTGACCGTCCGCAGGAAGTCGAAGACGTCCCTGGCGTGGGTCTTCTGGAAGTCCAGCGTCACGCGGGTCCCGGGCGACCGGCGGGGCTCGTCCTCACGCCTCGCCCCCGCTTCCCGCACCGGTGGGGGGGCGGCCGACACGTCGCGATCCCCGTACAGCAGGTACTTCTGCGTGGTCACGAAGGCCACCCCGTCCACGAGCTTCCACGCCAGGGGCTCCCGCGGTTTCGCCGACAGCAGCAGCATGTCCACGAGCTGGCCCACGCTGGCGCGCGGCGCCTTCGCGGCCACGCGCGTCTGGCGGGACACGCCCGCCGCCTCGATGTGCTTCCAGTCGGCGGCGAACTGCACCCCGCTGAGACGCCCGCACTGCTCGAGCGCGTCCGCGAGCGTGCCGGAGATGCGGGGATTCTCGATCGGGCGGTCCAGGCCGACACCCTCCGCGCCCCCGGCGAGGCAGGGGAGGGCGAGCGGCAGAAAGAGGACGAACAGGACGGCGGTACGTTTCATCGCTGATCTCCTTGCTCTGCGGGCCCCCGCGGGGAGGCGTCCTCCTCGCGCAGGCGGGGGGGCGGACCCCTCCGGATCAGGTCCTTACAGGATTCTACCACGCGGGAGGCGGCGTTAGGAGATGGGGGGGGCGGCATTCGGGTGCACGGCCGTATCTGCGCAGTGAACCCCGCCGCGGCGCCCGGCCAAAGGAAGGGGAGAGAAAGGGATTACCAGATTGATGGGATTACACAGATGAAATCATGTCCATCGGAGGTTTCGCCGAGGATGAGGACGCGCGGTTTACTCCCCATCCGTGTAATCTCTCAAATCTGCGTAATCCCCCTCTCTCCGGCCAGGGAGCGGACCACACGTTGCACGCAGGAACGGTCGTGCACCCCTGGGGCGGCATTCGCTTGCCCCCTGCCGCGACTCGGGCTAGACTCCCCTCGGAGGACGCCCCTCCCATGGGATGCGGTAGATGCTGATTCCACTGAAGGTCGACGTTCCGACATCGCGCCTGCCCTGGGTGAACTACGCCCTGATCGGGGGCATCACGCTGGTCAGCATCCTGGCGTTCTACGACGCGGAGGTGTTCCGCAAACTCTCGGGAGTGTCCCGGTTCCTGAACCCGTTCGGGGGCGGCGACACGTCCCTGGGCCCCGAGGACCTGCCCCTGCCGGTGCTGGCGCTGACCGCGTCGCTCCTGCACGCGGGGTGGCTGCACCTGATCGGAAACATGCTGTTCCTGTGGATCTTCGGGAACGCGATCAACTACAAGTTCGGGCAGATCGGCTACCTGCTGCTGTACGCCTTCTGCGCGTTCGCGGGGGGGATGGCCCACTACGGGCTGGACGGTCGCCCGGGCGTGGGGGCCTCGGGCGCCATCTACGGGGTCATGGGGGCGTTCCTGGTCTTCTTCCCCCGCAACGACGTCACCGTCGCCCTGCTGCTCCCGCCCCGTCCCCCGGTGTTCTCGCTGTCCAGCGGGTGGATCATCGTCTACTGGATCGCTTGGGACGTCGGATCCCTGATCCTGGCGGATCGGGGGAGCGTGGCGCTGTGGGCGCACGTGGGCGGATTCGTCGCCGGGTTCACCGTCGCGCTCGTGACGGCCGCCACCGGTGTCATACAGCCCACGAGCGACGAGGAAACCCTCCTCCAGGTCCTGCACCTGCGGAATTGAGCGCGTCAACGCCCCCCCCGCGAGCAATGCCCATGGGGCGCAGTTCGCCCCGTGGGACGGCCTTTGCCCACTAATACGCATCCCAGGTAACTCTCGGGCAGCGTCGGTCTGACGTGGTTGCTCCGCTTCGCTCCGCAAACCACGGCACCCGCGCGGGAATTGAGTGGAACCCGTATAACGGCTGCGAATGCCTACCGTGCGGGGCAGGCCTACTCCCCGATGCGCACGAGCGTCGCCTTGCCCCCCGGGACCGTCACCCGCACGCGCCCCTCACCGGTCTGCATCCGCATCCCGCCCTCGTCCAGCAGGTCGGTCAATGTCTGCGATGGGCCCACCGGGCATGAGACGCGCCCTTCCCCCAGTCCGAAGTTGACGGCCGCCAAGTATGTCGCCCCGTCGGCGCCCTCGGTGAGGATGGCCCGCACGCCCTCGCCCTCGCACACCGGGCTCGGGCCCGCCTGCAGGCGCTCGGCCCGGGCGGCCGTCGCCTCGGGGCCATCGCCCACACGAACGACAAAGCCCGCGTCGAAGAGCATCTCGCCTGGGTCCACCGACCGCAGCGGCAGGTCCACCGTCCCGCAGAGTTCATCGGCGTACAGCGTCCCGCCCGCCCGCACGCGGTCGTGGTGGGCGTCCGAGCGCAGGCCGATGTTCCTGCCCGCCCGCCGGACGAGGCGGAGCGTGTCGATCCCGTAGGCGGCGATCACCGAGAGCGCCCCGTCCACGCAGGCCCACGGCGAGCGGAGGTCGAGGACCTCGTCCCGCTCCGCCGGGCCCGCCAGGGTCAGTTCCCCGCCCCCCGACCGCCACGTCCGCCCCCCGCCGTTGAACAGGTCGTTGGGCACGAGGAGGCACACGCTCCGCACGTCCCGCACGAACGAACGGCGGTCGGCGGCCAGGGCACGCTGGAAAACCGCCACCGTCGCGTCGTCGGGCAGGGCGACGCACGCGATGTCCTGCAGCGCCACCCGCTCATCGGACTGGCCCTCGGCGACCATGTTCTTCGACGCATGCGCGACGCGGCCGGTCGTGGCGAACCCGCCGCCAAACGGCCACTGCCGGTTCTCCAGCACCTCGATGGTGTTCCACCGGCCCTCGCCCGTCACGTGCCCGCAGAGGTTCTCCTTCCACTCCGCGAGGTCGGAGCGGTCGGTGGGGACGCAGAGGCCAATGGGAGGCTCGGCCGAGCGCCAGGTCCACGACGCGATCCGCCGCTCGCCCCGCTGGAGGACCGACCCGTGGTACTCGTCGCTCCAGGAGCACTCGATGGGGCGAGCGGGCGGGGCGGGTTCCGCGTTACCGCCAACGCTCAGCACCCTCCGCCAGTACGCCGCCATCGACAGCGTCGCGGCCCGGTCCGACTCCAGCCGCGTGTAGTACAGCGGGCTCACCGCGTGCAGACCGGCGCAGCGCTGGGAGAGGAACGTCCCATCGCCGTTCGCCTCCTGCTCGCGGGCGACCTGGTCGAGCCAGCCGCTCTCCAGCGCGAGGCACTCGGCGGCGGTGGACTCCGGGGGGGCGGCGCTGAGCGTTTCGGGGGCATCCGGCCCCAGCACCCCCAAACCGCAAGAAGCATGCGGTTTGAGGGTGGCACCCACGTGGCCGTGATGGATCGCCAGGTCCTCCACCAGCAGCCACGCGGGGATGGCGTAGTCCTGGCAGTAGCAGTAGCGGGCGCGGGTGTCGCCGCCGATGCGGCAGAGGCGGCCGTCGGGGAACGTGCACGCCCGCACGAGGCCCCACAGGTCCAGCACGTGGTGGTAGAGCGACTGGGGAGCGGGTGTGCCTGCGCGGCGGTAGTGGAAGTGCAGCATGGCTGCGTTGGACAGACAGATGACCATGTACCCCACGTTCAGGTAGCGGTGATGGTTGAGTGCGTAGGAGGGATAGAAGTTGGCCCCGACGAACCCGTCGCGGACGGGGCGGCCGTCGAGGGTTTCGGCGGACTCGGCGTCGGAGGGGATGGAGATGGAGTTCACGAGGTACTGCGAGCCGCGGCGGCGGTACTCGTCGGCGCGGGGGGCGTCGGGGTAGAGGGCGGCGGTGCGGTGGAGGATGGCCCCGTTCCAGAGGTTGGACTCCGGGACGTTGTCCTCGACGAGCCCCGCGCGCATGGGGTGGTGGTCGAGCAGCCAGTCGGACTCGGAGACGAGCACGCGGCGGAGGAGGTCGCGGTCGTGGGGGGTGAGGTGGGCGTCGAGGGCGTCCACCCCGTGCATCATCCGCTCGATCCCCAGACCGCTGATCCAGGTGTGCCCCCATCGCTTGCCGTCCGTGCAGTGGAAGGAGCCCTCGTGGTGGCTTTCGAGGGAGAACCGCAGCACGCGTAGGGCGAGGTCGAGCAGTTCGTCGCGCGAGATGCCCGTCCGTCGCTCGTCGGTCTCGGGATCGGCGGCGAGGACGGCGAGGGCGGCGAAGGCCTTCTGGTTGGTCTGCACGCCCCATCCGTCGTACCCGGACCCGTAGCACGTCAGGTCCGGGCGGGCGGGGGGAACGTACGCGTGTCGCTTCGCGTGGGCGACCCAGGGTTCGAGGAGGCGGAGATACCGGGCGGCGGTGGGGGGCGTGACGGACATTGGGTGTTCCATGTGGGTTGGGCTTTCAGCGACAAGCGATCAGCCATCAGCTTTCAGCTATCAGCTTCCAGCTATCAGTCATCAGTTTTCAGCTTCCGGTAACAACGTTTGGATCTTCGCGTCTTCTCTTCGCCTTTGCGCAGGGATCCGGAACCCTTCTCCCCCGGGGGAGAAGATGTCGCGCAGCGACAGATGAGGGGGCCCCTCGCATACCAGTTGTCTTCGAGTTCACACCTCACCGGTGGTCGAGGCCCCCCCCTCACCGCCCTCGCTGCGCTCGGGCACCTCTCCCCGCGGGGAGAGGGGTTCTCCGCCCGCTTCACGGGCGGGGGCGGGCGTTCCGCCCGCCGCTAAACCAGCCGCGGGCGCAGAAACCGAAACGCCCCGGTTCCCGCTTCCCTTCTCTCACCTCTAACCTCTCACCTCTAACCTTTCCCCCCTCAATCCGCTACCATACCCGCCGTCGCTGTCCCTCGCCACCGAACGGAGCGAATGATGAAGAAACCGAACGTGCTGTACATCATGGCCGATCAGTTCCACGCCGACTGCATGTCCCACGCCGGCCGACAGGTCCGCACGCCCAACCTCGACGGTCTCGCCGCCGATGGGGCGGTTTTCGAACGCGCCTACTGCAACAACCCCATCTGCGCCCCGTCACGCATCTGCTTCGTCACGGGGCAGTACGTCCACACCCATGGGGTCCAGGGGAACCGGACGGCGCTGTATCCGCGGCGGAACTCCGACACCTTCCCCGCCCTGTTCCGCCGCAGCGGGTATCGCACCGCCCTGACGGGCAAAGCCCACATGCCGCGCCTGTGGAACGAGGAGGGCTTCGAGCACCTCGCCTACACCGACCTCATCGACGCCGACCCCCGCGACCCGCTCACCAACCACTACTTCGCCTACCTCGATGAACGAGGGCTCGCCAACTGGTACGAGGAGGGCACCGAGCGCCCCGGGCAGGACGGGACGCTCCTGGGCACCCACCCCGCCGACCTGCCCTACGAGCACAGCATCGAACGCTTCACGGGCGACCGCACGCTCGCGTTCCTTCAGGAGGGCAGGGACGCGGGCGACGAGCGCCCGTTCCTCATCCACATGAGCTTCCAGCGCCCGCACTCGCCCATCCGCCCCGCCCGCGAGTACTTCGACCTCTACGACCCCGCCGAGATCGAGCTGCCCCCGTCGGCGGTGGACTGGTTCGAGAGGCACTTCGCGGGCAAGCCCGCGCACATGGTGGAGATGCTCCGCGGGGGGCGGACGTACCCGCTCGCCAACGACGACCCCATGGCCCTCAAGACCGTCCTCGCCGCCTACTACGCCCTCATCACCTGCATCGACATGGAGATCGGGCGCGTCGTCCAGTGGCTCAAGGACCACGGGGAGTACGACAACACCATCTTCGTCTTCACGGCCGACCACGGGGACTTCGCGGGGGACCACGGGCTGTTCCACAAGAACTTCGGGATCTACGAGAGCATCCACCGCATCCCGTTCCTCTTCCGCTACCCGGGCGGGCAGCGAGGGGTGCGGACGCGGGAGATCATCGAGTCCGTGGACCTGTACCCCTCCCTGTGCGAACTCGCGGGGCTGCAGGCGCCGGCCGGTGTCGAGGGCCGCTCGTTCCTGCCCATCCTCCGCGACGGGGCGAAGGGCAAGGACGAGGCCCTCGCCGAATGGTCCTGGGGCGGGGGCACGCGGACCAACGCCCTGCGGACGGATCGCTACCGCCTCGTCTACTACAACCGCCAGGCCGGCGGGGAGCTGTACGACCACCAGACCGACCCCGGAGAGATCGAGAACCTCTGGAACGACCCCGCCCACGCCGACGTCCGCCGCGAACTCACCGAACGCCTCTTCGACCGCGTCAACTCCTACCGTGCGGCCCAGGAGATGCGCGACGACGCCGCCATCGGCAGGGCGGAACGCTTCCTGCCCGGCCCGCTGGTGCAGTTCGGGACCGTCGAATGGGAACAGCTCCGCCAGGCGTACTCCAACCCGACGCCCGGGAGAGGACCTGTCGGGTAGCTTCGGATTCGAATTCCGGTAACCGTTCACGCCTTCACAGACAGCGGCGAAGGCGTGACGAGAGGAAACAGCCCCGAAGAAAGGGATTACGCAGATTTTGAGATGGCACAGATTGAGGAGAAGAACACCTCCCTGTTCTCCCATCTGTGCCATCCAGAAATCTGTGTAATCCCCTTCTCTCTGGCTGTTTCTTCAGATTTCCGTCGCCGCATGCACAGGCGTGAACGGTTACCGCAATCCGAAATCCTCAGGCCCCCGGTTCCGTTCGGATCACGGGCGTCTCAACGGGGAGGACGACCATCGCTTCCTGCGCCGTTCGGTATCCGCGGGCGAAGCGGAGGTGGACGACCAGCAGCACCGCCAGGGCGAGGATGGGGTAGGCGACAAAGCGGGCGTAGTAGACGATGCGGTCCCAGAGGGACACGGGGTCCCCGGCCCAGCCGTTGACCTCGGCCGTGCCGGAGAGCAGTTCGTAGAGCGTGTACGGCGCCCCGGTGACGTACATGCCGGGGAAGATCCGCGACCAGGGCAGGAGCAGGGCGAGGAGGATGAGCGCCCAGAGGGTGGCCCCGATGAAGCCCTTGGCCCCGCCCAGGCGGCCGACCAGGGACAGCAGGCTCGCGAAGAACGCCGCCATCATCAGCAGCGCCGCCAGGATCGGCAGCATGGCCTTGGCGACCTCCATGGCCACTCCGAGAACTCCCCGCCATGTGCGCGCCCCGCTCTCGATGTCGACCGGGGCCTCGGCGGGCGCGGAGGGCTCGCCGGTTTGGGTGGCGGGGGCGGCGGGTGTCTGGGCGTCGGAGACGCGGGCCTGGGGGATCCGCTCGCGAGGGGCGTCGGGGGCGGCGGCGGGACCGGCCTGGTAGTACTCGCGGAGCCCGGGCTCCATCAGGTCGGTGAACGTGAGGATCACGAACCCCGCCAGCGGGACCAGCAGGCCGATGACCAGCAGGACGAACAGGATGTTTCGGGCGAGGCGGACGGGGTGCAGTGCGTCGGCGTACTCCGACAGCAGCGGACGGTAATCCACGGCGGACATGCGAGTCTCCTTTTCCTGTGACCGGGTGCGGCGGGACATGCCCGCCGGGAGTCATTATAGGAGGAGACCGTCCGGACGCCAGAGGTGAAGGTGCCCGGATGACAATGTACCGCCCCCAAAGACGGCAGGGATGCAGGGGATGCAGGGGATAAAGGAGAACCAGCTCCTATCCCGTGCATCCCCTGCATCCCTGCTCGTTCCTGGGGATCGGTGTTACTTGACCACGAAGTTGACCAGCTTGCCCTTGACCACGAACTGCTTGACGATGGTCTTGCCCTCGAGCTGGCCGCGGATGCGGTCGTGCTCGCGGGCGGCGGCGAGGATGGCGTCGTCATCGCCGTCGGCGGGGACGGCGATGCGGGCGCGGACCTTGCCGTTCACCTGCACCGCCACCTCGACGGTCTGCTCGGTGAGGCGGGCCTCGTCGTACGTCGGGAAGGGCTCGTAGGTCAGCGACGCGTCGTGCCCCATCGCCTCCCACAGCTCCTCCCCGAGGTGCGGGGCGAAGGGCGCCAGCAGCAGCACGAACCGCTCGGCCTGGCTGCGGGTGAGGGCCTGGGCCTTGTAGACGGCGTTGACGAACTCCATCATCGCGGCGATGGCCGTGTTGAACTTCAGGGCCTCCACGTCCTCGCCCACCTTCTTGATGAGGCGGTGCAGGGCCTTCTCGATCTCCTCGCTGCCCGATCCGTCGGTGACGAGCGACGCCTGATCGCGGTCGCCCACGACCATCCGCCACGACCGCTGCAGGAACCGGTACACCCCGGGCACGTCCTGGGTGTTCCAGGGCTTGGACGCCTCCAGCGGACCCATGAACATCTCGTAGAGGCGGAACGTGTCCGCCCCGTACTGGCCGATGACCTCGTCGGGGTTCACGACGTTCTTGAGGCTCTTGGACATCTTCTCGACGGTCTCGCTGAGCACCTCGCCCGTCTCGACGTGCCGCGGGACCTCGCCCGTGCGGTCCACCTTGTCGTAGGGCAGGTACACCCCGCGCGCGTCGCGGTAGGCGAACGAGCGGATCATGCCCTGGTTGAAGAGCTTCCCGAACGGTTCGGGCGTGGAGACGTGCCCGAGGTCGAACAGCACCTTGTGCCAGAACCGCGCGTAGAGCAGGTGCAGCACGGCGTGCTCGGCGCCGCCGACGTAAAGGTCCACGCCCCCGGAGGGGTTGCGGTCGCTGCGGCCCATCCAGTACCGCTCGATCTCCGGGTCGCAGAACCGCTGCTCGTTCCGCGGGTCGAGGTAGCGGAGGTAGTACCAGCAGCTCCCCGCCCACTGGGGCATGGTGTTCAGCTCGCGCGTGCCCTCGCCCCCGCAGGAGGGGCACGACGTGCGGGCCCACTCCTTGGCCTTGCCCAGCGGGGGGCGCGGCGGGGCGGCCGGGTCGTCCGACGACTCGGGCGTGAAGTCCTCCATCTCCGGCAGGCGGAGCGGGAGGTCTTTCTCCGGGACAGCCACCACGCCGCACCGCTCGCAGTGGATGATGGGGAACGGCTCGCCCCAGTAGCGCTGGCGGGAGAACAGCCAGTCGCGGAGCTTGTAGTTCACCGCTCGCTTGCCCAGCCCCGCCGTCGCGAGGTCCTCGGTGATCCGCTTCTTGAACTCGGGGGTGAGCAGCCCGTCGTACGGTCCGCTGTTGACGGCGGTCCCGTCGGCCACGTACACGTCTGCCGGAGGATCCTTCAGCGTACGATACCCTGGCTTCATCAAGAAAGCTTCATGGGCGAAGTCCACGTATTCGGGCTCAACGTCGAAGAACTCCTTCGGTGGGTCCGGCTGCCGTGGATGATGCGGGACCGCGTAGACCGTCAGCCCCTCCAGCGTCTCCTTGCGGTAGTTGTGCTCGGCGGCCCATCGGTCCCACCCGGCCTTGGGCGGGTGCTCCGGATCAATGATCAGAAAGCCCTCGAAATCAATGGGATCGTATTGCCTTGCCTGTTCGCGAAGCAGGTATTCCTTGCGGTCGCGGGCGACAACCGTGCGGATTTCGAGATCGAAGGTCTGTGCGAACTCGAAGTCTCGCGTGTCGTGCGCCGGGACGGCCATGATCGCCCCGGTGCCGTAGCCCATCATGACGTAGTCGGCGACCCAGATGGGGATGGGCTGGCGGGTGACGGGGTTGATGGCGTGGGCGCCGGTGAACACGCCGGTCTTGGCCTTGGCGTCGGCGGTGCGCTCGAGTTCGGACTTCTGGGCGGCGGCGGCGACGTACTGCTTGACCGCGCTGCGCTGGTCGTCGGTGGTGATGCGGTCCACGAGCGGGTGCTCGGGGGCGAGGACCATGTAGGTGGCCCCGAAGAGCGTGTCGGGGCGCGTGGTGAAGACGCGGATGACCTCGTCCTCGGGCACAGCCGGGAAGCCGCTGCTCTTCCGCTCGGTGAACCACGTGTCGTCGCCGATGGCGTCCAGCGGGAAGTCCACCTCCGCCCCCACGCTCTTGCCGATCCAGTTGCGCTGCATGATCTTGATCGGTTCGGGCCACTCGACCGTGTCGATGTCGGCGAGGAGGCGTTCGGCGTAGGCGGTGATGCGGAGCATCCACTGGCGGAGGGCGCGGCGGTAGACGGGGTGGTCTCCGCGTTCGCTGCGGCCCTCGTTGGTGACCTCCTCGTTGGCCAGGACGGTCCCGAGCTTGGGGCACCAGTTGACGGGGACTTCGGCCTGGTAGGCGAGGCGGTGGTCGTCGAGGATCTGGCGGCGTTCCTCGTCGCTCAGCTCGTGCCACTTCCGCGTCCCGACGGGGGGGCCGGCGAGGGCGTCGAGGGCGACGCGCGGGTTGGCGACGAGTTCGCCGGCGGGGGAGAGGACGTACTCCCCGTCCTGGAGCTTCTCGATGAGTTCGGCGATGGGGCGGGCGGCGTTGGCGGCGGGGTCGAACCAGCTATGGAAGAGCTGGAGGAAGATCCACTGCGTCCAGCGGTAGTAGGGGACGTCGGTGGTGGCGACGCGGCGGGACCAGTCGTAGGAGAACCCGAACATGCGGATCTGCCGCTCGATGTTCGCGATGTTCTGCTCCGTCGTCACCCGCGGGTGCACGCCGTGCTCGACGGCGTATTGCTCGGCCGGGAGGCCGAACGCGTCGTAGCCCATCGGGTGCAGGACGTTGTACCCGCGCATGCGGGCGTAGCGGCACATGATGTCGGTGGCGGTGTAGCCCTCCGGGTGCCCGACGTGCAGGCCCGCCCCCGAGGGGTAGGGGAACATGTCCAGGACGTAGAGCTTGGGCCGCTCCGTGAAGCCCTCGTCGCCCGGGTTGGGCTGGACGAACGTGCCGTGCTCCTCCCAGTACTGCTGCCACTTCGTTTCGATCGCCGTGAAGTCATACCCGGCCATGCCGTTGCTCCTCATCGCTCCGGGGGGGAGCGTCTTGCTCTCGGGGATCGCGCCCCACAGGTCGCGATACAAAAACACCTCGCGTCGTTTGGGAAGGACCGCGAGGTGGGAAAGGTTCCAGGGAAGGCCCGCGATCCGTCAGCGCGCAGCTAGGTGTGCCGATAGCAGCCGGACCAGACTGTCACGCGGACGCATCATAGGGCACCGAAAGGAATTATCGGTGGGGCGCGGCGGGGCGTCAAGCGGTTTCACCGTCACGTCCCCTGGGGGAAGAGGTAGATGATGGCGACGATGGCCAGGAGGATGATGGCGGCGGTGGCGATGAAGACCCAGACGGCGACGAGGTTGCGGTGGGAGCGGCGGGAGGCGGGGGGGGAGGTGAAGCGGTCGAGCGGGGCGGCGGCGTTCTCCCCGTCGGGGATCTCGCCCTCGATGTCCACGACCGCCCCGATGATGTCCGTCTCCTCCGACGGGTCCTTGACGGAGGGCGTGAGTTCGAGGTCTTCGAAGGAGGGTTCGGAGTGGGAGGGCGGAGGCGGGGGCGGGGCGGAGTCATCCTCGGTGCGGTGTTCGGCTTCCTGGACGGCGGAGACGAGGGCGGCGATGGCGTCGTCCTGGGGCGGGGGGGCCCCGTCTTCGCGAGGGATGCGAATGAAGCCCTGGCACGCAGGACAGCGGCCCCGCGTGGCTGGGTTCGACATCGCCACCCGAACCGGATGGCCGCAATGCTCGCACCTGAAGCGCTTCATACGACAGGACCGGTCTCCCGAGGGCCGGCGGCGGTGCGGTGCGGCCGTGTCCGATACACACGACCACTACCTGTCCCCATGGTATCGGACACCCCGCGAAATCGGCAAGAGTGAATTCACATCTCGCCGCGCGGCAAATGGATTCTCTGGGGCTGGGGCAGCTCGTCGTTGGGGCGGTAGAGCAGCACGGTCCCCCCGACCGCGCCGGGGCTGACGCTGTCGGTGGCCTCGGTGAGGAGGGCGGCGGCGGCGCGGCGTTCGGCGGGTTGGAGGTCGCCTGGCAGGCGGACCTTGATCAGCTCGTGGCGGTCCAGGGCGTCGGACACGGCGGCGAGGAGGCCCTCGGTGAGCCCCTCGTGCCCGATCCGCACCACCGGGTCCAGCTTCTGCCCCAGGGAACGCAGGAACCGCTTCTGTTTGCCCGTCAGATCCATTCGATGTTATCTCCTCGCCCCATAGTATGCCGTGCGGAGCGCGGGGCGGGAATTGGAAAGTTGGTAACCGTTCACGCCTTCGCAAACAGCGGCGAAGGCGTGAAGAGAAGAAACGGCCCCGAAGAAGGGGGATTACGCAGATTATGAGATTGCACAGATTGAGGAAAATCGCATCGCTCCTCCCTCTCTTCTGCGTAATCCTGAAATCTGCGTAATCCCCTTCTCTCCCGCTGTTTCTTCAGACTCCTGTCGTCGCATGGGCAGGCGTGAACGGTTACGAAAGTTGTTTCGGA
>JAWLCQ010000046.1:0-29596 GCA_041687095.1 Phycisphaerae bacterium
CCGGCTACTGTCCCGCGCCCCTGTCGGGGCTGTCGGACCGACGCCCGGAATCGGGTCCCTGCCGCCCCGCGAGGCCGAGATGTGTAGAACAACGAGGTCTCCTGACCCCCGTCGTCCCGGAGGGGCGAGGAACGCCTCCGCATTAGCGTCCTTGGAGCGGCCCCTTTCGCGGCGGCCGCCGCCGCGATCGATGCGCCGCCATGACGCTTCGCGAACGCCGCGCGAACGTTCCCGGACGACGGGGGTCAGGAGACCCCCGTCGCACGCGCATAAAGCGGGTCAGGAGACCCCCGTCGCACGCGCATAAAGCGGGCCAGGAGACCCTCGTCGCACGCGCATGAAGCGGGTCAGGAGACCAGCGGCGCAGGAGGTGTCTCTTCTCGTCATGGTGGAAATCGACGGGAGGCCGTATAATCCCCGCTTCGGGACGTGGTTTTGGAGTATTCCCCTTCGCCTTGGCGGCGGGGCATGTTCCCACAGGAGAAGCAGCCGTATGACCAACGAAACCCCCACCCGCGTGGAGCGGGACAGCATGGGTGAGATGACCGTGCCCGCCGACGCTCTCTGGGGCGCCCAGACCGCCCGCGCCGCAGCGAACTTCCCCATCTCCGGCTGGGCCATGCCGCGCGAGATCATCGCCGCCCTCGGGCTCATCAAGCAGGCGGCCGCTACCTGCCACCGCCTGAGCGGCCGCCTCGACGAGCGCCTCGCCGATGCCGTCATCCAGGCCGCCCGCGAAGTCGCCGACGGGCAGTGGGACGAGCAGTTTGTCCTCGACGTGTTCCAGACCGGCAGCGGGACGTCCACGAACATGAACGCCAACGAGGTCATCGCCAACCGCGCCGCCCAACTCCTCGGGGGCAAGCCCGGCGACAAGAACCTCGTGCATCCCAACGACCACGTCAACCTCGGGCAGTCGTCCAACGACGTGATCCCCACCGCCATCCACGTCGCCGCCGCCCACGTGATCCACCACCGCCTCGTCCCCGCGCTCCGCCGCCTCCGCGAGTCCCTCGACGCCAAGGCCCGCGAGTTCGACAGCGTCGTGAAGATCGGCCGCACGCACCTCATGGACGCCGTCCCCGTCCGCCTGGGGCAGGAGTTCGGGGGCTACGCGGCCCAGTTGCGCAACGTGCTGGGCATGCTGGGCAACGCGGTGGGGTGGCTGTGCGAGCTGCCCATCGGCGGGACGGCCGTCGGGACGGGCCTCAACGCCCCCCCGGACCTCGCCGCCAGCGTGTGCGACGCGCTGGAGGAGGTCTACCGCCTCCCGTTCCGCGAGGCGGAGAACCACTTCGAGGCCCAGTCCGCCAAGGACGCCGTCGTCTTCACCTCCGGGGCCCTGCGGGCGGTGGCCCTCGCCCTGGGCAAGATCGCCTCGGACATCCGCCTGATGGGGTCGGGTCCGCGGTGCGGACTGGGCGAGCTGCGCCTCCCCGCGGTCCAGCCCGGAAGCTCCATCATGCCCGGGAAGGTCAACCCGGTGATCTGCGAGTCCGTCATCCAGGTCGCCTGCCAGGTCATCGGCTGTGACGCCGCCGTCGCCGCCGCCGCCACCGGGGGCGTGGGGTCCATCCTGGAACTCAACGTCGCCATGCCCGTGATGGCTGTGAACCTCCTCACCAGCGCGAACCTGCTGGCGAACGTGGCGACGGTGTTCGACGAGCGCCTCGTCCGCGGCCTGGAGGCCAACGTCGAGCGCTGCCACGACCTGGTCGAGCGGTCCCTGGCGATGGTGACGGTGCTGGCGCCCCGCATCGGGTACGACCGCGCCGCCGAGATCGCCAAGAAGGCGTACGCCAGCGGCAAGACCGTCCGCGAGGTCTGCCTGGCCGAGGGCGTGATGGACGCGGGGGAACTGGACGAACTGCTCGACGCAAGGAAGCAGACGGGGGAGTGAGCGGAAGGTGAGAGGTTAGAGGTGAGAGGTTAGAGGGCGGAGTGCAGACGCTCGACCGTGCCGATGTCTTTATCGCACCGACAACGCTCGACCGCCT
Organism: Phycisphaerae bacterium; assembly: GCA_041687095.1. Lineage (GTDB taxonomy): Bacteria > Planctomycetota > Phycisphaerae > SM23-33 > SM23-33 > JAWLCQ01. Next base: position 1,998 of record JAWLCQ010000046.1, read on the forward strand.
GCACTCTCACCTCTCACCTCTCACCTCTCACCTCTCACCTCTCACCTCTCACCTCTCACCTCTCACCTTTTCAGCAGCAGCAGCCGCAGCGGCCCTGGGCGGACCAGAGGATGCCGCGGACGGTCATCTCGAGGACCTGCGGGTAGTCGGTGAACTCCTTGGCGCAGTGCCCGAGGGCGGAGTAGAAGACGCGCCCGCGGCCCCAGGTCTTGACCCAAACGACGGGCATGAGGATCCGCCGGCCGTCGTACTCGTAGAGCGTGTCGGCGAGGACGGTGTTGCCCGGGTCAGTGATCATGTAGTACTGCTCGGACTTATAGGGGAAGTGGGAGGCGAGGCCCTCGGTGACGGGGTGCTTGATGCCCGTCATGCGGACGGTGTAGTCGCCCACGTGGGGGTGCCCGACGAACTGCCCGCCGGTCATCCACTGGTACTCGAGGTTCCCGCGGAAGGCGTCGCCCATCCCCCCGTGCACGCCCGCCACGCCGCACCCGGCCTTGACGGCGGAATTGAGGCCCTGCCACTGCTCCTTCTCCATCTGGCCCATGGTCCAGACGGGGACGACGACGTCGACGGTGCTCATGACGGACGCGTCGGCGAGGGGGGCCATGTTGTCCACCCGCATCACCTCGACGCCCTTGCTCTGGAGCGAGGCCTCGAGGATCTCGGAGACTTCCTTGGGCTGATGCCCGTCCCACCCGCCGTAAAAGATCAATGCCTTCATGGTTCTGTCCTTTCGGTCCGGCGGCGTTACGCCGCCGATGTATGGGAGCGGGAGCGGACGGTGCGAGGGCTCGCGCCGCATCGCCCCGCCCGCTCCCGTCTTCTCTTTCCTGGCGCCTATGGCCTAGTGCCTCCTGCCCGGGGCCTAGTCCCTAGTGCCTAGTGCCTCGTCACTCGTACTTCGCGACGAGCGCCCGGCCCTTCTTGGCGGACTGGTCGGCGAGGTCGAGGATGTGGATGGGGCGGCGGGACCACTCGGGGGTGATGATGAGCTTCTCGCCCTTGACGAGGTGGTCGGCGACGTTCTGGTAGTACTTGTGGTTCTCGCCCGCGCGGTTGCGCCCGGTGCGGACGACCTTCTCCCCGTCCTGATGGCAGACGGCGGTCCAGTTGGTGTGGTCGAAGAAGTACGTGCCCTTCGTGCCCGTCACCTCGACGATGCCCTCCTTGGGCTTGGAGTCGATGCTGGTGATGCACAGGGTGAGGCGCTTGCCGTTGTCGAAGCGGACGATGGCGTACCCTTCGTCCTCGTTGGCGTCGTCCTTCCAGGCGGTGTAGGGGCCCCAGAAGCCCTGGGTCGCGTAGCCCGCCACCTCGGTCATGTTCCCGTCCAGCAACTGCAGCGAGTACTCCAGCAGGTGCACGCCCCAATCGTAGAGGATCCCGCCGCTGATCGTCTTGCTCGTCCGCCACCAGTCGCCCGGCTTGCCGTACCCGCCCATGTGGGCCTCGATGCGGAGGACGTCCCCGACGATCTTCTGGGTCTTGACGCGCTCGACGGCCTCGAGGATGCACCCGTCCCAGTGCCGGTTGTGGTAGGTGGACAGGACGAGGTTGTTCTTCTTGGCGGCGGCGATCATGCGGTCGCACTCGGCGGTGGTGATGGCGAGGGGCTTCTCGCACACGACGTGCCGCTTGGCGTTGAGGCACTGGACGGCGATCTTGGCGTGCGTGTTGTGGGGGGTGATGATGACGACGAGGTTCACGGGGGACTTCTTGAGCATGTCCGCCACTTCCGTGTACGTCTCGATGCCCGGGAAGTCCTGCTCCGCCACTTCCAGGCGGCCCGCGTCGGTGTCGCACACCGCCACGGGGGTCATCCCGGCGGCCTGCATCTGCTGCAGGTGGGACCGCCCCATGTTGAATGCCCCGCCGTATCCGACCACGCCCACCTTGATCTCACTGGGGTCCTTGAAGCGCTTCACGAGAATCTCCTGATTTCCATCGCCCGTCGTCCGCGGACGCCGCGGAGCGACCGGGCGAGACCGAACCGAACCAACCCGGTCCATATATCGCCCTGCAACCCGCTACGCAACGGGAAGTAACGGAATTTCTGCGGAGGAACCCAGGAACCGGGAACCGGGGCCAGGAACCAAGGAACCACGAACCGGGAACGGGGGAGGGCGAAGCGGGAACTTCGAGCAGGGCGCGGCGCGTGGTTTCACGGGGGGGCGTAACCGCGCTGCCTCACTTGACAATCCACGGGCGGCCGTTGACGAAACCGCGATTCCATGGTACGGTCTTTCCAATCCCCCGTCCCGGCGGAAGGGCGGGGGAGCAGATCGCTCGTGTCAGAGTGGAGGATTCGCTTCATGAAAGCGTTCGCGCCCGCACCCCGATACTCGATCGCCGCGCTGTGCGCACTCGCCGTGCTTGCGGGCCTGGCGGAGGCGGGGGCGGCGGCGGTGCTGAGCCCGTGGGTCGACTGGACCTCGGGCGCTTCCGGGGCGCCCGGCAGCGCCACCGGAACGCTAAGCCCGTCGTGGTCGGCGCCCCTGTCCGTGACCTACACCGGCGAGATCGCCTTCCTCCAGGCCTCCGGGGGGACGAACTACTGGAACCCCTCCACCCCGTACGTCAGCGCCAGCGTCCCCAACGCCCCGCCCCCCAGCGACATCATCGCCTTCGCGGGCGGCAATGCGATCGTCAACACGATCACGTTCTCCCGCCCGGTCACGAACCCGGTGATGGCCGTCGTCAGCCTGGGCCAGGGTCCCCGGCCGGTGGAGTACCTCTTTGACGCTCCGTTCGACGTTCTCAGTTCGGGCAGAGGCTACTGGGGCGAGGGGGCGTTCTACGAGAAGCCCGGGAACGTGCTGCACGGGGAGGAGGGGCACGGGACGATCGGGTTCCGCGGGACGTTCACCACGATCCGCTGGACGGTCCCGGTGTACGAGCACTGGCATGGGTTCACGGTTGGATTGGCCGTGCCCGAGCCTCTCACGCTCACCCTCTTCGCCGTCGGTGCTGTCACGCTCGTCCGTCGCCGGCGGTAGGGGACGGGTTCCGTTTTCGCACCGCGGGGTTCCAAAGACCGTTGCCCTCCGCGCCCTTGCGCGGTATTCCTCCGCTGACGTCACGACCGTCTCCCCCGCCCCCGCGTGCGGGACAGGGAGGCGGAGACCGCGATCGGAGGATCCCGCATGGCCATCGACATCAGCATCTGCTCCTTCAGCTTCCACCGCCTCCTGGGGGCGGGCAAGCAGGACATCTTCCAGTACATCCAGGACTCCCAGGCCCTCGGGGCCACCATGCTCCAGCCCTGGAACGCCCACCTCACCCGCCCGACCGAGATGGCCGACGTGGAGAAGCTCGGGAAGAACCCGGGCTTTCCCACCGTGCCCGCCTGGCTGACCCCACCGACGGACCCGGGCTACCTCCGCGAGGTCCGCTCGGCCGCCGAGGCGGCGGGCCTGCCCTTCGAAGCCATCGCCGTCGACCGCGCCCACATCTACGAGGAATCCCCCGCCGACCGGGACAGCAATCGCCGCTTCGCGTACCTCTGGCTGGACATCGCGGAGGCGCTGGGCGCGAAGGCCCTGCGCATCGACGCGGGCGGGCCCGAGGAGATGCCCGACCCCGTCTTCCGCATCATCGCCGAGGGCTACGAGGACCTCATCGCCCGCGGGAAGGACAAGGGCATCGCCATCCTGACCGAGAACCACTGGGGCCCCTCCCGCATCCCCGCCAACGTCGTGAAGCTCATGGAGAGCATCGAGGGGCTCGGACTGCTCTTCGACACCAACAACTGGGCCCCCGGCATGCAGCAGGAGGGCTGGGAGCGGTGCGCGAAGTACGCGACGGCGACGCACGTGAAGACGTTCGCCTTCGACGAGGGGGGCAACGAGCCCTCTGTCGACATCCCCGCCGCCATCCGCCTGCTCGTCGAGACCGGGTACGACGGGGTCTGGGGCGTCGAGAGCGTCCCGAAGGACGGGGACGAGATCGCAGGCGCCCGAAAGACCATCGAACTCATCCGCCGCACGCTGCGCGAGCTGGGCAAGGACGCGTAGGCTGATGCGATGGCAAGGATCCATCTATGAACGTCGGAAGAAGACAGACGCTGGAACTGCTGACGGGCATATGGGAGAACAAGATTCAGGCTGACTTCAGTCGAGGGATCTTGATCAATGAGAGCACGTTGCAGGCTGCGCTGTACCATCACTTGCGTTGCGCGGCCCCAAGTCTCATGGTCGTCACCTGCGTGACGGCTTTCGGGTGCCGATGGGGGCCTTCGCAGCAGGTCCCCGACATGGTTATCTGCGATCAGTCCGCGGGCGATGTGGTCGCAGTGGTCGAGTGCAAGTTCGACAAGTATGTCCGTTATAAGGACGACGTGACCAGGCTTGCCGATTGGGCGAAGAAGGTACATGGGCAATCTGCGCAAGATCAACCAGTGACGGATTCCTTCGAGATCGTGCCTGAGTCCCTCGAATGGCCCCAATCGCAACACCCCTCGTACCATCGTTACAAGTTTACCAGCAATACCCTCTGGGTCTTTGCCGCGATTGCCCTTCACGACGCCGTTGGGGTGGATGTAAGGAATGTGCGTGAGGCGGCCGGCAAGTGCGATGCCGGGGTCTTGGAAACGATGCACCTGCTCTATGGGAAGACCACGCAGGACGACCGCATCCGAGACCCGGAATTCGGTTCGCTGTGTTTGCACCCGTGAGGAGCCCGAAATCTGATAGCTGATAGCTCAAGCCCCAGACAACCGGCAGTCCCCAGAGAACCTATCGGTCCCCGGAACACCAACCAAGGAACCCCCCATGTCTGACAAGGTCCGTATCGGAGTCATCGGCGTTGGCCAGATCGGCAAGCGCCACCTGGAGAACTACGCCAACGTCCGCGCCGCCGAAATCGTCGCCGTCGCCGACCTCAACGAAACCGAGGCCCGCCGCGTCGCCGACCTCCACAAGATCCCCCACGTTTACACCGACTTCCGCAAGCTTCTCGAACGCGACGACATCCAGGCCGTCGACGTCGCCCTCCACAACAACCTCCACATGCCCGTGAGCTGTGCGGCCATGCGGGCGGGAAAGAACGTCTACTGCGAGAAGCCCATGGCCGGGGCGTACATCGACGCCAAGACCATGATGGACACCGCCGCCGAGACCGGGCGCAAGCTGAGCATCCAGCTCTTCAGCCTCTTCAGCATGGAGACGCGCCTGGCCCGCAAGCTCATCGCCGCGGACCTGCTGGGCACGCTCTACCATGCCCGCTCGTACGGGTACCGCCGGCGGGGCCGCCCGTTCGTGGACGGGTACGCGTCGGCCCCGTTCGTGCAGAAGGCCACCGCGGCCGGGGGGGCGCTGTATGACATGGGCGTGTACCACATCGCCCAGGTGCTGTACCTGCTGGGCCTGCCCACCCCCAAGCGGATCAGTGGGCAGGTGTACCAGGAAATGGACATGGACCCCCGCCGCCGCGAAGTCAGCGGGTTCGACGTCGAGGAACTCGGGACGGGCTACGTGAAGTTCGAGGGCGGGCTCACGCTGGACATCATCGAGTCGTGGTCCATCCACATGAACCCCTTCGAGGGCTCCTTCATCGCCGGGTCCAAGGGCGGGCTGCGCCTCAGCCCCCTGAGCTTCCACTCCCAGTGCTGCGACGCGGCCATGGATTCGACGTTCGACCTCAAGGAGGCGAAGTTCCGCTGGTCGCAGCTCTACGACACGGAGGACGCGTACGATTCGGCGCAGCACCATTGGGTGGCGGCGCTGCAGAACCGCGTGCCCCTCGAACCCACCGCCGAGGCCGCCCTGCTCACGATGCTCCTCAGCGAGGGCGTGTACCTCTCGCACCAACTGGGCCGCGAGGTCACGCCCGAGGAGGTCGAGCAGCACTCGGTGTCGACGGCGATTACGCTGTAGGGACGGCGGAGTTCACCGCGGAGAACGCAGAGAACGCGGAGGAAGACGGGATCGCGGACGTTCTTCCGCTCCCGTTTCCCGCGATCCGCTAAGAAAAGATCCGGCCCTATCTCTTCTTAGCGGGGTACGCTAAGAAAGCCGCCTTTCTTTGCGCGGAGCGCCCCGACAGACGCCAAATGGCAAGCCCCGACAGGGTGCGAGGCGAGATCACGCCTATGATCCTGTCAGGGCTTGCCGCTTGGCGTCTTCTTTTTCCGGCTACTCCCGCTCGGGATTCGTCACCCACGGATACCACCGCTCGCGCGGTTGGAGGCTGATGAACAGCCGCGACAGTTGCAGCTCCGCGCGCTCCATGCGAACGGAGAGGTCGTCGAAGCTGCGTCCGCCGTCGGGGTTCCAGATGCGTTCGCTCATCGTCGCCAGGCGTTCGCGGAGGGAGGGGAGTTCTGCGGCGTTGCACTGGCCCCAGGAGCACATCTCGGCGCCCAGGACGGCGGGCGTCGGGTCCACCGTGATGCCCGGGCCGTACGCGCCCGAAATCGGCCAGGGGCTCTCCCAGCGGAGGTGGTTCCAGCGGTGGATGGTGCGGGCGGGCCAGCGGAGCGAGTCGTTGCAGACGTACAGCGGCCGCCACGAGGTGTTGATGACCTCGAACCCGTCTTCCAGCAGATGCTGGGGCAGGCAGTAGTAGCTCTCGAACTCCATGATGGCGATGTCGCGGGGGATGTGCACCTTGCCCTCGCGGCGGAAGCCCTCCCAGGCGATCGTCCGCTTCCCGCAGCGCTTGACGATGTCGTTCGCCCGCACGAGGAAGTGGCGGTACAGCTCGTGCTCGTCGTCCAGTCCGTGCTTCTCGCGGTAGGAGCGGCAGTGGGCGCAGGCGGGCCAGGCCTTGGCCTGGCACTCGTCGGCGCCGATGTGGAAGTGGGGGGTGGTGCGGAAGACGTCGCACATCTCGCGGATGAGCGTTTGGAGGACCTCATAGGTGCTCTCTCGCCCCGGACAGATGTCGTGTACCCCGGGCGGGTCGCAGGCGACGAGGGAGGGCAGCGCCTGGTTCAGCGCCGTCGAGTGCCCGGGCACGTCGAGTTCCGGCAGCAGCGTGACCCCGCGCTCGGACGCGAACGCCTCCAGGTCGCGGAGCTGCTCCAGCGTGTAGGACCGCCCGGGCGTGGCGAGCTGCGGGTACGCGGTGGAGGGGAACGTGAACGACTGGTCGTCGGTGAGGTGCAGGTGGAGGGTGCGGATCTTGTACCAGCGGCACAGGATGATGAGCTTGCGGAGCGTTTCCACCTCGTGCCACTGCCTCGCCAGGTCCACCATCAGCCCGCGGAAGGGGAGGGCGGGCTCGTCCTTGGCGCATCCGCGGGGCAGGACGCCGAGTTTCGCCCGGTCGCCCAGCATCTGCAGGAGCGTGACGGTCCCGTCGGCGAGGGCGGGGTACGTCCCGCCGCGCACGGCCGCGAAGTCACCGACGTCTACGACGTTCTGCTCGCCCGCGAGGCTGTCGTCGAGCGTCAGGCCCACGTCGCCCGCCCGGGGCGTCCCGGGCACCACCGGCAGGCGGATCGCCGCCAGCAGCTCCAACTCCGTCGCCACGACGTTGGCGAGGGGGGCGAGGGCGTCGTCGGCGACGACGATCCGCCCGCCCTCCGTCAGTTTCAGCTCGCCCTCGCGCCTCTCGTAGTTCCTGGGGAACGGGATCATTATGCCTTCTCTGTGCTGGGGGGACGGAGGAACTGCTACAGCGCATCCGCCCCGGTGGGTTCGGGAACGGCGGGCTGGGAGGCGGGGGAGGCGGGGTTGAGCTGCTGCCACACCCGCTGCAGGGCGTCCTGCACGGTCTTGCTTTCGGGCGCCAGCACGGCCGCCCGCTCGTACGACGCCCGCGCCTGCTCGTACCGCTCCAGGCCGAACTGCGCCTCGCCCACCAGGTACCACGCCGTGGCGCTATCGCCGTCGGCGGTGCGGAGGGCTTCGGCGATCTCCAGCACCTGGGCGAACTCGCGGAGGGCGAGGTGGTGGTAGCACATCTGCGTCGCCACCTCGGAATCCTCGGCGGCCGGACCGTCGTGCATGAGCTTCAGCCACGCCACGCCCTCGCCGTAGCGGTCGTGCTCGTAGAGCACGTCCGCCATCGCCAGGCGGACATCGCGGGCGTCCCCGTCCTTGAGGTAGCGGTCGGCGGCCTCCTTCGCCGCCTCCCACTTCCCCAACGCCGACAGCGACCGCAGGTACGCGCACATGTCCTCCCCGCTGCGGTGCCCCTCGGCGAACAGGGGGACGTAGACCTCCGCCGCCTCCGCGTGCCGCTCCGCACAGTTCAGCAGCCACGCCCGCCACGCCCGCACCGCCGCCGTGGACTTCACCGGGGACTCCAGCGCATCGAGCCACGCGAGCCCCTCCGCCTGCTCCCCGAGGTAGTTGCGCGAGCTGAGCACGTTGGCGATGAAATCCACGTCGCCCGGGTGCAGGCGCACCGCCTGGAGGAAGTACGCCAGGGTCTTGCGGTACTCGCCCGCCCCGTGGTACTCGAGCCCGATCTGGTTGAGCATGCGGGCCTGCCCCTGCCGCTGCCGCTCGGTCAGCCCCGCGGCGTCCAGGCGGTCCGGGAGGTCCGGGCGAATCCGCACGGCGGCCAGGAACTCCTCGGTGAGCGGTTCGAGCCGCGGATTGCCCTTGGCGGCCCACGTCCCCAGCACGTGCGCCCACGCGGGGCCCGCGAGGATGCGGAGGCGGAACTCGTGCTCCGTTCCTTCGAGGTCCTGGAGGAGCGTCAGGTCCCGCCCGATGCGGTCACCGTCGCGGAACTCCCGGCGGATCGACCACTGGGCCTGCGGGGTCGCCCCCACGCTCGCCAGCGCCATGCGGGTCAGGGCCTTCATGTCGCACCGCTCCTCCCCGTAGCAGACGGCGGCGACATAGCCCCCGACCTCCTCCCGCGCCTGCCATCCCGACACCTCCACCTCGATGGAGCCCTTCTCCATGTCCAGGTTGCGGATCCAGGGCTTGCCCTTGAGATCGACGGTGAACCCGAGGGGCTTGGACTCCCACCTGCCCAGGGGGACCTCCGACTCGTCCAGGGCGATCCGGTCGGGGTCGATGAGCGAGAACCGCTCGCGCAGCAGGCGGGCGGCGTCGCGGATGTCCCGGCGATGGGCGGGATTCCCAAAGGTGATGAGCTGGTAGGCGTACCCGTTATGGATGGCAAGGCAGTGCTCGTAGAGGATCTTTTGCCCCATCATGGTCGCCTCTGTCTGGAAGCGGACGCAGTCGAGCGGCCCGAGTTTCTCCTCGGTGCGGTTGGAGAAGCGGCAGTCCGTCGCCTGCGCCTCAAGTAGGGCGTGGCAGAGCTTTTCCAGGTCCTGGGTGGACCCGATCGCGCTGATGCCCAGCCGCTCGGCGATGATGGAAATGACGATCTGGGGCCGCGGGTACTGCATCATGACCTGCGCATCGGTCTTGATCGTGCCGCGAGGCATGCGGAACCAGGGCTTGCCCGGGGTGCGGAAGCGGAAGTTGAGGTCGTCGAACGTGAGGGTCGTCCCCTCGCCCGATGGCCTCAGCCTCTCCCCGTCTGCCCCCGTCGTCCCGGAGGGCCCCGAAAGCTCCCTCGCGGTCTCCCGCAGCCTGGCGAACTGGTCGCCGTAGAAGACCACAAATCCCCAGGCCAGCAGCAGGAACGTCCCCACGACGAGCGCCCACACCGCCATCCCCCGCCCGCCCTCGTGCCGCTGGCGGTCGTGGACCACGAAGGCGAGGATCCCCAGGATGATCGCCGTCAGGGGCATGGCCCCATAGACGACCGCGGCCAAGACGATCACGAACAGTTGCGCCCCGGGCTGCCACACGCCCTCCCCGTCCTGGAGGAGCGTCAGCAGCCCCCCGCCGGTCAGCCCGATCAGCCACGCCAGCAGAGCGAGAGAGACGGCGATGGGCCCGAGGCGGTTTATCCCCGGGCGGCCGATCATCTTGGCGCTCTTGAAGAGGCCCACCAGCACCATGACCCCGAGGAACCATGAGCCCGACCCCATGGCCAGGGGCAGGGGGGTGCAGGGAAACGACGCGAAAGTGGACGGTTCGATCATCAGCATGCCCCGGTTCTCCTGTGGATTCAGGCTGGACCCATTGTGCGGGTATGCTACCGTCGGGGCGGGGGAAGAGGAAGGGGGAATCCGGTCGGGAAATCCCCTTGCCTCTCTGTTGGGATTGCGTATAGTAGACGGACTTACGAGCTTTATGTCGAGACAGGCGCACAGGCCGTTTCCGGGGTTGGCCCGGGGAGCGGTCCCAAAGATGATTTGGAGAAAGCCATGCCGGTTTCGAAGCCAGAGGACATTCGCAACATCGTATTCCTGGGGCACGGCGGGTGCGGGAAGACCACGCTCGCCGAGACCATGCTGCACCTCGCCGGGGTCACCGGGCGGCTGGGCTCGGTGGACGACGGCAGCAGCCACCTGGATTTCACCCCCATCGAGAAGGATCGCAAGCACTCGGTGGACCCGGCGCTGGCGCACCTGGAGCATGCGGGCAAGTCGGTCGACATCGTCGACGCCCCGGGCTACCCCGACTTCATCGGCGGGGCCATCTCCGCCGCCGCCGGGGCCGACACCGCCGTCGTCGTGGTCTCCGCAACGGCCGGCATCGAGGTCAACACCCGCCGCCTGTTCCGCCTCGCCCAGGAATCGGGCATGCCCGTCGCTCTCGTCATCAACAAGATCGACGGCGAGAACGCGGACATCGAGCGGCTGATGAGCGACATCACCGAGACCTTCGGGACCGCCTGCAAGCCCATGAACCTGCCCACCGGGGGCGGCAAGGCCGTCATCGACTGCTTCAAGAACGACAGCGGGCAGGCGGACCTCGGCGACGTGGGCGAGGCCCACACGCAGCTCGTCGAGAACGTCATCGAGGCCGATGAGGAACTCATGGAGGCCTACCTCGGCGGGGAGGAGGTCCCCCCCGACAAACTCGGGTCCGCCTTCGCCAACGCCATGGTCGAGGGCACGACGATCCCCGTGTTCTTCACCGCCGCCAAGCAGCAGGTGGGCGTGAAGGAGTTCATGGACGCCCTCGCCGCCTACTTCCCCTCCCCCAAGGACGTGAAGGTCCGCCCCTGCCGCTCCGGGCCCGCCGCCGACGCCCCCCCCGTCGAGATCGCCGTCGATCCCTCCAAGCCCTTCGTGGGGCAGGCGTTCAAGATCACCGCTGACCCCTTCGTCGGCAAGCTCGCCTGGGTCCGCATCCTCCAGGGGACGGTGACCCCGGAGACGACCTACACGCTCCGCGACGAGCGGAAGAGCGCCAAGGTCGGCCACCTCTTCAAGGTGGTGGGCAAGGAGACCAAGGAGGTCAAGCAGGCCGTGGCGGGCGAGATTATCGGCCTGGCGAAGGTGGAGGAGATCCAGTACGGCGACGTGCTGCACGCGGAGCACGATCCGATGTTCCGCGACATGCTGCCGACCCCCACCCCCATGTACTCCCTCGCCGTCACCCCCAAGAGCCGCGGCGATGAGCAGAAGATCTCCGAGGCCCTTCACCGCCTCAGCGAGGAGGATCCGACGTTCGCGGCCTCCCGCGACGCCCAGACCGCCGAGACCGTCATCAGCGGCATTGGTGATCTGCACCTGCGGATCATGCTCACGAAGATGAAGGAGGGCTTCGACCTCGACGTCGAGACCAAGCCCCCGAAGATCCCCTATAAGGAAACGATCACCGCCCCGGCCGACGGGCACCACCGGCACAAGAAGCAGACCGGCGGGGCGGGCCAGTTCGGGGAGGTCTACCTCCGCGTCGAGCCGCTGCCCCGCGGGTCGGGCGTGGAGTTCGTCAGCGAGCTGTTCGGGGAGTCCATCCCGCGGCAGTTCCTCCCCGCCATCGAGAAGGGCGTCAACGACGTCGTCCACCAGGGCGCGATCGCGGGCTACCCGCTCCAGGATATCAAGGTCGCCGTCACCGACGGCAAGCATCACCCGGTGGACTCGAAGGAAGTCGCCTTCCGAACGGCCGGGAAGTTCGCCTTCATCGACGCCATCGAGAAGGCCAGGCCCGCCATCCTCGAGCCGATCGTCCACCTCGAAATCACCGTGCCCAACCAGTACATGGGCGACATCGCCTCCGACATCGCCGGCCGCCGCGGGCGCATCCAGGGCCAGGACGCCCTCCCCGGGAACCTGGTGGTGATCCGGGCCCAGGCGCCGCTGTCGGAAGTGATGCAGTACAATTCCCAGCTCCGCTCCGTTACGGGCGGGCAGGGCAGCTATACGATGGAGTTCAGCCACTACGAGCCCGTGCCGGGCAACGTCCAGGCGCAGATCGTGGCGGCCTCGACCAAGAAGAAGGAAGTAGAGGAATAATCATGCCTCGCACGTGTGCAGTCACTGGCAAGAAGACGTCGGCCGGGCGTTCCATTACCCGGCGCGGGAAAGCGAAGTACCTCGGCGGCGTGGGCCGCAAGGTGACGGGCAAGACGAAGCGGAAGTTCCGCCCGAACCTGCAGAAGGTCCGCGCGCTGGTGGACGGCAAGGTCGTCCGCATCCTGGTCTCGACGAAGGCGATCAAGTCGGGCCACATCGTCAAGCCCCTGAAGCGCAACTACACCCCCGCCGAAGCGGCGGAGTAGCCCTCGCGATACCTCTCCGCTCCCCTCCGGGGGAGCGGTATGCGCAGAGGAACCAGGAACCAGGAACCAGGAACCAGGAACCAGGAACCAGGAACCAGGAGCCAGGAGCCAGGAGCCGGGAACCAGGAACCAGGAACCGGGAACCAGGAACCGGGAACCGGGAACCGGGAGCCAGGAGCCAGGAGCCAGGAGCCAGGAGCCAGGAGCCAGGAACCAGGAACCGGGCGCAACTCCTCTCCCCCCGGGGAGAGGTGCCGAGCGCAGCGAGGCGGTGAGGGGGCGCCCGGAAGACGAGAACGGCCAGGTGACAACCGGAAGTTAGGACTGGACAGGAACCAGGAGCCGGGAACCAGGGATAGGGACAGGGATCGGGAACGGGGGATTCGCAGCCGGGCTCCACATGGAAGCGTCGGGGGTCTCCTGACCTCGTTGTTCGACACATCTCGACGGGTACATCCCGGCGGGAGGATCCCGGACTCGCGGCGGCATGTGGAGTGCGGCGGTTCACCGCTGCTTTTCCTCCGCCCCCGTCCCCCCGGGCCGTCGCCTTTGCCGAAGGGTCCTCCGGGAGTCCCTACCGGGACGCACGGAGACGGGTCCTTGTCGGGACGCCTGGAATCCGGCCCCTGCCGCCCCGCGAGGTCCGAGATGTGTAGAACAACGAGGTCTCCTGACCCCCGGCGTCCGGGAGTCTCGGTGGCCGCTGCTGTTGATGCCCGGGACCCGGGCGAGGGGAGTTACGGGACGATCCGCACGAGCGTTCCGACGGGGATCTGGGGGAACAGCTCGCGGATGTCGTCGTCGTCCATCCCGATGCAGCCCAGCGTGCCCTCGCGGTTCGCGCCCCCGCCGTGGATCATGATCTCCCCGCCCAGGGGCGTGTTCCACGGGGGTTGGCGGCGGTGGCGGAGGGCGTAGGCGATGGCCTGGTGCTGGGCGGGGGTGAGGATGCCTTCGCGCAGGCCGCGGTCGGCGTCGTCGAGGTCGGGGTAGCTCAGGCCCAGCGAGAGGGTGAACTTCGAGTAGGGGTTCTTCACGCAGACGTAGAAGTCGCCCTCGGGGGTGCGGCGGTCGCCCTCGCGGCGCTTGTCCCCGGGCACTTCGCCCGTGACGACGCGGTAGACCTTCGCCGGCCGTTCACCATCGAAGACCGTCAGGCGGCGGGCGGACTTTTCGATGAGGATCCGCGGGTCCTGCAGGACCGGCAGGGGGCTCTGCGGCAGGGGCGGGGACACGGGGGTGGTCTGGTGCTGGGTCTGGGGGGCGGTTTGGGGCTGGGGCAGGGGAGGATCCTGGTTCATGTTGGGGCTCGGCGTTTCGCCCCACATGGCCGAGGGCGAGGCGAGGGGGACGGGGGTCGAGGCGATCCGCTCGCCCGGGGGCTCGTCGGGGGCCAGGCCCGCCCCGGCGGTCAGCAGGCGCGACCCGAACAGCAGCAGCGCCAGCGCGGAGAGCGAGACGACGGCGGCGAGGGCGACGGTCCAGCGACGCGGGGTTCTCCTGAACGGCATGCGGATTCCCTTCCTTTGCACGTCCCCATTATGCCGCCCCTCCCCCCGGCAATCAAGGCGTTGAATGGGCTCGGGTGCACGGCCGTTCCTGCGTGCAACGTACGGTGTGACCGTTGGGGCCGGAGAGAGGGGGATTACGCAGATTTAAGGGATTACACAGATTGGGAGTGCTCCGCGCGTCCTCATCTTCGGCCCGACCTCCGATGGACATAATCGCATCTGTGTAATCCCATAAATCTGTGCAATCCCTTTCTCTCCCCTTCCTCTGGCCGGGCGCCACGGCGGGGCTCACTGCGCAGATACGGTCGTGCGCCCAATGGGCTCGGGTCACGCGGGGGCGGGCTTTTTCGTCTTGCCTGAGGAAATCCTCCCCGGCAATCCGGTACACTGTTTGTGGGATTGCCCGGCCGGCCGAACGCGGCTGGCGGTGGGCAGGCAGGCCAAGGGACAGGAGCCTATGGAACGGACACTGATACGAGACGTGCTGGCGGATGTCGCCCCCGGAACCGAGGTCACCCTCGCCGGGTGGATCCGCACCGTGCGGACGAGCAAGGGCGGGTTCAGCTTCCTGGCGCTCAACGACGGGAGCGGGGCGGCGGTCCTGCAGGTCGTGGCCAACCAGGACCTGCCGAACTACGCCGACGAGATCGTGCGGCTGAGCGCGGGGTGCTCGGTGGCGGTGCGGGGCACGGTCGTCGAATCGCCCGGGCAGCGCCAGCGGGTGGAGGTGCAGGCGAGCGAGGTGCGGGTGCTGGGCTGGGCGGACCCGGAGCGCTACCCCATCCAGCCCAAGCGGCACACGATGGAGTTCCTGCGGACGCAGGCGCACCTGCGGGGGCGGACCAACACCTTCGGGGCCGTCATGCGCGTCCGCTCCGTCCTGTCGGGGGCGGTCCACGAGTTCTTCCAGTCCCGCGGGTTCGTGTACCTCAACACCCCCGTCATCACCGCCAGCGACTGCGAGGGGGCGGGCGAGCTGTTCCGCGTGACGGTGCTCGACCCGTCCAACCCGCCCCGCACGCCCGAGGGCGCGGTGGACTACGGGCTGGACTTCTTCTCCCGCTCCACCTTCCTGACCGTCTCCGGGCAGCTCGAGGCCGAGACCTACGCCTGCGCCCTGGGCAAGGTCTATACCTTCGGGCCCACGTTCCGCGCGGAGAACTCGAACACCCCGCGGCACCTCGCGGAGTTCTGGATGGTCGAGCCCGAGGTCGCCTTCACCGACCTCGCCGAGGACGCCGACCTCGCCGAGGCCTTCCTCAAGCACCTCTTCCGCACCGCGCTCGACCGCTGCTCGGAGGACATGGCGTTCTTCAACGAGCACGTGGACAAGACCACCATCGACACCCTCACCCGCATCGCCGACAGCGAGTTCGAACGCCTCCCCTACACCCAGGCCATCGAACTCCTGGAGCGGGCCGACCGCAAGTGGGACTTCCCCATCGCCTGGGGCAAGGACCTGCAGACCGAGCACGAGCGCTACCTCACCGAGCAGCTCTTCCACAAGCCCGTAATCCTCACCGACTACCCCGCGTCCATCAAGCCGTTCTACATGCGCCTGAGCGAGGACGGGAAGACGGTGGCGGCGATGGACGTGCTGGTGCCCAAGATCGGGGAGATCATCGGCGGGTCGCAGCGTGAGGAGCGGCTGGACGTGCTGGAGGGGCGGATGCGCGAGTTGGGGCTGAACCCCGAGGACTACTGGTGGTACGTGGACCTGCGGCGGTACGGGACGGTCCCGCACGCGGGGTTCGGGCTGGGGCTCGAACGGGCCGTGCAGTTCGTCACCGGCATGGCCAACATCCGCGACGTCATCCCCTTCCCCCGCACGCCGCGCAGTGCGGAGTTCTAGCGGCGGGGGCGGGATTCAGGAACCGGGAGCCAGGAACCAGGAACCGGGAACCGGAAGGCTCACGCAAAGGCGCAAAGGCGCGAAGGAAAGAAGACACGGCCCGGAGAGAAGGGGATTGCGCAGATGGATGAAGCTATCACAATCCGCGTTCCGCGGGACGTGCGCGAGGCGCTGGACCGTCTTGCCGCGCAGGAGGGGAGGTCTCGTAGCGCGGTGGTGCAGGAGGCGCTGCGAGGATTCCTCTTCGTCCGCCGCTTCCGCGATCTGCGGAACAACATGATGTCGCAGTTCCAGGCGGGGGGGGCGGTGCGAGAGGAAGACGTCTTTCGAGAAGTCTCGTAGGGATGTGCCCGATCATCCATCGGCGATGGATGGCTGCGGCGGTGCGGTGTTGACCCGCTGGGGGCGGGACAGTACAGGGAACCAATGCGAGTTGAACTTCATCTGCATACGACCGCCTACAGCGGCTGCGCGATCGCCAGTCCCGGGCAGCTCATGCGCAAGCTGACCGAGGAGCACTACGACGCGGTCTACCTCACCGAGCACGACGCCGTCTGGTCCGATGCCGAACTGCACACGCTGCGCGCGCACCACCCGCGGCTGCTGATCTTTCCGGGGATGGAGCGGTCGGTGGGGCGGGCGGGGGCGTCGCAGCACCTGCTGGTGCTGGGGACGAACGACCCGTCGTACCTGCGGATGGACTCGGGCGAGGAGATCATCCTCCGCGCCCGCGCGGAGGGGCACCTGACGGTGCTGGCCCACCCGTTCCGGTGGGAGGGGGGAGCGGACCTGCTGGAGGGGAGTGTCCTGCCCGACGCCATGGAGTTCCGCACGCCCAACCACGCCCCCGAGTTCGCCCAGCGGGCCCGCGAGGCGTCCGAACGCCTGGGCGTGCCGCTGGTCAACTCGGGCGACGTGCACGTCGTCGGATCGGTGGGCCGCTTCTGGATCCAGACGGGCAGGAACTTGACGGACCCCGACGACATCCGCGACGCGATCCTGTCGGGAGACTACCGGAACCTGGAGGAGGATCCCGCCCGGACCCGGCGGGTGACGTACTAACGCTGCCGGTAGACGATCCGCCCCTTCGTCAGGTCGTAGGGGCTGATCTGCACCAGCACCTTGTCCCCCGGGGTGATACGGATGTAGTGCCGCCGCATCCGCCCCGAAATGTGACCGATCAGCTCATGCGTCTTACCGCCCAACTCGACCTCCAGGCGGAACATCGCGTTGGGGAGGGCGGCCTTCACCGTCGCCTCGAGTTCAATGACATCGGCCTTGGGCATAATGCTCCTTCGCAGACATCCTCGCCGTTCGCCCCGAGCGCCCGGGGCCTTCAAATCGGCAGCGTGGAATCAGGGAACTATAGCAGTACCCGCGGGATGCGTCAACAGGCGCGAAAAAGGGAATCCCCCTCCGCGGGGCCCACTGCATGCCCCGCGGCGGCGGATTCCCTCTTGGGACAGAGGCGGCCTGTCCATCGGCGGTCCATGTCGTCCATCCTGTCCTTCAGTCCATGCGGTCCATACCTTCGCCATCGCCCGCCCCGACGCCCGCGTTGACTTCCTGCCCGATTTCCTCAAAGATAGACTCTCACGACAGGAGAAGCCCGATATGCCAGACACCATCGACGCCGACCTCGTCCGCCGGATCGCCCGGCTGTCGCGGATCGAACTCACCGACGCGGAGGTCCACACCTTCGCCCGCCAGTTCCCCGCCATCCTCGACAGCTTCGAGAAGCTCCAGGAACTCGACACCGACACCATCGAGCCCATGGCCCACGCGATCGAGCTGCACGACGTCTTCGCCGACGACGTGCCCCACGAGTCCCTCACCCCCGACGCCGCCCTCGCCAACGCCCCGGAGAGAGATGGCGACTTCTTCAAGGTCCCCAAGGTGATCGGAGACTCCCAGTGAGCGTGCTGAACCTCTCGGCCGTCGAGCTGCGGGACGCCCTCGCCCGGGGTGACGTGTCGAGCGAGCAGGCGACCCGCGCGTACCTCGACGCCATCACCGCCCGCGACGAGACGCTGGGCAGCTACACCGAAGTCCTTACCGAGCGCGCGATTGAACAAGCCCGATTCGCCGACGCCCGCCGCGGCGGCGGGGAGGCGCCCCAAGCCCTCGCCGGGCTGCCTCTGGCGATCAAGGACAACCTTTGCACGGAGTATGGCCGCACGACCTGCGCGTCGCGCATGTTGGCCGACTTCCGCGCCCCGTACACGGCCACCAGCGTGCGGAAGCTGGAGCAGGCGGGGGCGGTGATCCTGGGCAAGACGAACATGGACGAGTTCGCCATGGGCTCGTCCACCGAGCACAGCGCGGTGCGCCCGACGCGCAACCCGTGGGACCCCGATCGCGTCCCGGGCGGGTCGAGCGGGGGGTCGGCGGCGGCGGTGGCGGGGCGGCTGTGCGCGGGGGCGCTGGGGAGCGACACCGGCGGGTCCATCCGCCAGCCGGCGGCGTTCTGCGGGGTGGTGGGCATGAAGCCCACGTACGGGCGGATCTCGCGGTATGGGCTGGTGGCGTTCGGGTCGTCGCTGGACCAGATCGGCCCGCTGACGGTGGACGTTCGCGACTGCGCCCTGCTGCTGGGGGCCCTGAGCGGGCACGACCCGCTGGACTCCACGAGCCTCGACCGCCCGGTCCCGGACTACCTGGCGGCGGTGGACCGCCCGATCGACAAGCTCCGCATCGGCCTGCCCCGCGAGTTCTACTCCGACGCGCTCGATCCCGAGATCGCCTCCGCCCTCCAGCACGCGGCCGAGCTGTACACCGCCCAGGGCGCGGAGGTCGTCGACGTCTCCCTTCCGCACTCCCGCATCGACGTGGACGACCAGGGCAACCTCAGCAGCTACGCGGTGGCGTGCTACTACATCGTCTGCATGGCCGAGGCCTCCAGCAACCTCGCCCGCTACGACGGGGTCCACTACGGGCACCGCACATCGCGGGACGTGGACGACATCATCGACCTCTACTCCCGCTCGCGGGCGGAGGGGTTCGGGGACGAGGTCAAACGCCGCATCCTTCTGGGCACCTACGCCCTGTCCAGCGGGTACTACGACGCGTACTACAACAAGGCCCTGAAGGTCCGCCGGCTGATCAAGTCCGACTTCGACGCCGCCTTCCAGCGTTGCGACGTCCTGCTGTGCCCGACCGCCCCGACGACGGCGTTCCGGCTTGGGGAGAAGGTCGCCGACCCCCTCACGATGTACCTGCAGGACATCTACACGATCTCGCTGAACCTCTCGGGCCTGCCCGGGCTCGTCGTCCCGACGGGGACGAGCACCGCGGGGCTGCCGATCGGGATGCAGCTCATCGGGCCCGTCCTGAGCGAGGAAACGCTCCTGCGGGCGGGGCGGATGTACGAAGTCGCCAGCGGCGTCAGTCGGCTTGTCCCCCCGGGACTGGAGTTCAAGGTTAGAGGTTAGAGGTTAGAGGTGAGAGGAATACGGAGACGCTTGGACTGCGAGACTCTAACCTCTCCCCTCTTCCCTCTAACCTTTCGCAGATCCGCGCGGTGAGCGCGGAACGAGGATTGGCCGCATGATTGACACAACCGACACCGTTCTCCCCGTGGTAGGCCTGGAGATTCACGTCGAGCTGGCGACGGAGACGAAGATGTTCTGCCGCTGCCGCAACCGCTTCGGGGATCCGCCCAACACGCACACCTGCCCCGTGTGCATCGGGATGCCCGGGGTCCTGCCCGTCATGAACCGCAAGGCCGTCGAGTACGCCATGCGGGTCGGGCTCGCCCTGGACTGCACCGTTCCCGAACTCACCAAGTGGGACCGCAAGAGCTACTACTACCCCGACCTGCCGAAGAACTACCAGCTCTCGCAGTACGACCTGCCGCTCTGCGAGCACGGGCTGCTGGAGGTGCCCCTGGACAGCGGGGAGATGAAGCGCATCCGCGTCCTCCGCGCCCACCTGGAGGAGGACGCGGGCAAGAACGTCCACGACAACCCCGCCCACACGGGCGTGGACCTCAATCGCGCGGGCGTCCCGCTGCTGGAGATCGTCTCCGAGCCCGACATGCACTCCGTCGAGGAGGTCCTCGCCTACGCCAAGGCCATGCAGCGCCTCGTCCGCTGGCTCGGCGTGAGCGAGGCCAACATGCAGATGGGGCACATGCGCTTCGAGCCCAACATCAACCTCCACATCACCCGCGAGGGGCGGACGTACAAGACGCCCATCGTCGAGGTGAAGAACCTCAACAGCTTCCGCTCCCTCGAACGCGCCGTCGCCTACGAGTTCGACCGCCAGTACGACGAGTGGAAGAACGACCCCGAAGGGTTCGACATCCGCAAAAAGGGCAAGCAGAACCGGGGCTTCGACGACGCGACGGGACGGACCGTCTTCCAGCGGGAGAAGGAGGAGGCCCACGACTACCGCTACTTCCCCGAGCCCGACCTCGTCCCCGTGACGGTGGGGGAGGAGTGGCGCCGGCGGGTGCGGGCGTCCATCGGCGAACTGCCCCTCGCCCGCCGCGAGCGCTACATGCGCGAGTACCGCCTCACCTTCAAGGAGGCCGACGCCCTCACCCAGGACGGCCCCACGGGCGACCTGCTCGACGCCGCCGTCGCCGCCAACGCCGACCCCAAACGCTGCGTGAACCTGCTGCTCTCCCGCGGGGCCGCCCTCGCCAACGAGCGCGGGGTCACCATCGCGGAGATCGGGCTGACGAGCGAGCAGCTCTCCGAGCTTGCCCAACTCACCGATTCCGGGGACATCAACGCCACCGCCGCCGCCAAGATCTTCGACGCCATGATCCAGAGCGGCCAACCCCCCCGCGCCATCGCCGAACGGGAGAACCTGCTGGCGGTCAAGGACACCGGGCAGATCGAGGCGTGGGTCGACGACGCCCTTGCCGCCAACCCCCAGGCCGTCGAGGAGGTCCGCGCGGGGGGCAAGAAGCAGAAGAAGGCCTTCGGGTTCCTCATGGGCCAGGTGATGCAGAAGTCCCGCGGGGCGGCGGTCCCGGCGGAGGTTCAGCGGCTCCTGGAGGCCAGGCTGGGCACGGGCGGGTGAACCCGTTTTTCGCACAACGATGCCCGCAACGCGAAAAAGCTGTTGAATACCAACGCCGAGTTACGGATACTAATGTGTGCTGAAGGGCCTGCGGGCCCTTCCCCGCCGCGGGCGGATTCGAGGGCGTGGCCTTCATAGTATCCAGGATCCCGCATGTACGCCCGATGGCGGGGCGGTCGATCGGTTTCGCAACGACAAGCCATTGAGGAGTCTACGCATGGCCCGAGTGGTCTCGCAGCGGTCAAGCCCCCCCTATCTGCTGATCATCTTTGTCTTCCTGTTCCTCGTCGCCTCCGCCGTCGCCGTCCTCCAGTACCTGGAGGCGGAAAAGTCGGCCAAGTCGCTCACCGAGACGCAGCAGACGCTGAGCCAACTCGCCAACAACCGCGAGCGCGACACGGAAGACTTCAAGCACTACCTCTCGCAGGCCGAGGGGACGCGGGGCGCCTCCCCCCAGACGGTGTACTACCAGCTCAACGAGCAGACCCGCGACCTGATCGAACTCATCACCGGCAATCGCGGCGATGACGTCGCCACCGCCAAGGCCAAGGCCGAAGAGGCCCGCGCCAACCCCCTGGACGACGGCACGGGCGCGTCGGGGTACGGCCTGGCCGTCCAGGTCCAGCGCCTCAAGAGCGGCGGGGGCACCCTCAACGAGCGCATCACGGCCCTCGACCGCCAGATCGTCGACCTCAAGAAGCAGATCGAGGGCGATCAGGAGCAGATGGCCGAACTCCGCTCCGGGTTCGACACCGAGCGCGGACAGCTCCAGGCCCGCAT
Source organism: Phycisphaerae bacterium (assembly GCA_041687095.1). Taxonomy (GTDB): domain Bacteria; phylum Planctomycetota; class Phycisphaerae; order SM23-33; family SM23-33; genus JAWLCQ01. The sequence goes on from JAWLCQ010000046.1 coordinate 23,670, forward strand.
CTCCGAGCTTGAGGACCAGATCAAGCAGGACAACACCGCCCACGCCGCCCAGCTCGAAGAAGTCGCCAACGAGTACAAGGAGCAGGTGGCGGTCCGCGATGACAAGCTTACCGCCGAGATCGCCAAGCTCGGCGAACTGCAGAGGAAGTACGACGATCTCGACCGGGACTACCGGCGGGTCCTTACCGAGACCAATGCCAGCCGCGAGGTCGTCGCCAAGCCCCTCGAGCCCCTGGGCAAGGTCATGTCCGTGGACGAGGACAACGACCTGTGCTACATCTCGCTGGGCCGCAACGATCGCGTTTGGCCGGGCTTCACCTTCAGCGTGTTCGCCCCCGAGGAGTTCGGGGAGGAGGACAAGCAGAAGGGGTCGCTGGTGGTGATGAACGTCGGGGAGCGGATGAGCGTCTGCCGCATGAAGCTCGCCTCCTCGGGCAACCCGATCCTGGGCGGGGACCTGATCGCCAACTTCACCTTCGACCCGTCGAAGACGCTGCAGTTCGTGGTCGAGGGCGCGTTCAACATCGGCGGGCAGAACCGCGCGACGATCGAAGGCGCCGAGCAGGTCCGGGCCCTGATCCAGCAGTACGGCGGGAAGATCAGCCCCGATCTGGATTCGCAGACGGACTTCGTGGTCATGGGCCTGAAGCCCACGCAGCTGCCCAAGCCCTCCCCCGACGCGCCCCCGCAGGTGCACCGCGTGTGGCAGGATCGCGAGCAGGCCGTCAAGCGGTACGAGGAGATCGAGGAAGTCGCCAAGCGGGCGGGCATCCCGATCCTCAACCAGAACCGCTTCGTCTCCCTGATCGGCTATGAGGCGACGAAGCTCCAGGGGTCCTGAACGATCCCGAGCGGCGCGAAGAGATAACGCATGAATGCGGGCGGTCCCCGAAAAGGGACCGCCCGTTTTTTGGGGGGAAGCGGAGAGTTGGTAGCTATCAGCAGACAGCTATCAGCAGACAGCTATCAGCAGACAGCTATCAGCTTTCAGCTATCAGTGACCAGTGATCGGTTTTGGCTTTCAGATTTCCGCCGCTTGCCGCGGGCCACGGCGGCGGCGCTCGCAGCCGGACCGTCCGCATTCCCCAAGGCCAGGGGTTCTGCGCGAATCCGTGGCATCCAGTCCTTGGCCTGTAGCTGTTCGCTGAAAGCTGAAAGCTGAAAGCTGATAGCTGATAGCTGAAGGCTGATCGCTGAACGCTACCACGCTGACGGCCTTCCCCGGTCCGCCTTCCGCTTATGCCGGGCATTAGCGGATCAGGATTGACAAACTCGGGCGGTTCGATATGGTATCGCTCCCATACCTTTACGAAACCCCCATGGAGAGAGGTGTCATGTTTCAGGGCATACAAGCGCTTCCGCCGGATCCCATCCTTGGTCTGACCGAGGCGTTCCGCAGCGACCCCAACCCCAACAAGATCGACCTGGGCGTGGGCGTCTACCAGGACGCCAACGGCCGCACCCCCGTGCTCGAGTCCGTCCGCCTCGCCGAGAAGCGGATCCTCGACGGTGAGACGTCGATGTCGTACCTCCCGATCCCGGGCCTCGCCCCCTACACCGAGGGCGTGGGGGCCCTGCTGTTCGGTGCGGGATCGGAGCTGGTCCGCTCCGGCCGCTCCGCCACCGCCCAGACCCCCGGGGGCACCGGGGCGCTCCGCGTGGCGGGCGACTTCCTCCGCCGCACCCAGGGGGGGGCGACGGTGTGGCTCAGCGACCCGACGTGGCCGAACCACAAGGCGATCTTCGAGGCCGCCGGGCTCCCGATCGCCACCTACCCGTACTACGACCCCGCGACGAAGGGCCTGGCGTTCGACCGCATGCTCGACGCCCTCGCCAAGGTCCCCGCCGGGGACATCGTGCTCCTGCACGCCGCCTGCCACAACCCCACCGGGGCGGACCCCGACGCGGGGCAGTGGAAGCAGTTGGCGGACCTGGCCGCGACGCAGGGATTCCTCCCTCTGTTCGACTTCGCGTACCAGGGCTTCGGGGACGGGCTCGATGAGGACGCCGTCGGCCTCCGCACCTTTGCCGCCGCTGTGCCCGAGATGCTGATCGCCAGCTCGTTCTCCAAGAACTTCGGGCTGTACAACCAGCGGACGGGCGGGCTGACGCTGGTGGCCGGCGAGCGGGACTCCGCCGCCCGCGCCTTCAGCCAAGTCAAGGCCTGCATCCGCGCCAACTACTCCAACCCGCCCGCCCACGGGGCCCAGATCGTCGCCACCATCCTCTCCGACGCCTCGCTCCGCCAGACGTGGCTGGCCGAACTCGCCGCCATGCGCGGGCGGATCAACGGGATGCGCCGGATGTTCGTGGACGGGCTGCAGACCTGCGGGGTGCAGCGGGACTTCTCGTTCATCGCGCGCCAGCGGGGCATGTTCTCGTTCTCGGGCCTGACGAAGGAGCAGGTCCTCCGCCTCCGCGACGAGTACGCCATCTACATGGTCGACAGCGGCCGCATGAACGTCGCGGGCATGACGGAGCAGAACATCGGCCGCGTGTGCGAGGCGATCGCGAAGGTACTGTAGGCGAGCGAGGCGTCAGAAAAGGGGACAGGCACCTCCGGGGCGAACTGCATGCCCCTGCGGAGCCAGTCCCCTTTTCTGGCGCAGGACAACGCGGACACCAACGGACGCCAAATGACAAGCCTCGGCCGGACCGTGGTTGCGGTCCTTCCGGGGGTTGCCTTTTGGCGTCCGTGTTTTTATCCCGCTTCGCGTTTGCGGGGGGGGGGCTGGAGGTTGGTCCCGGAGGCGGCGCGTTCCTTGGTGTGGTGGTGGATGCGCCAAAGGGATCGCCAGGTGGCGGCGGTGCGGTCCATGAGGCCCATGTTCTGGAGGGACAGGGCGAGGGACGCGCGGAGGGCGTCGTTGGTGGGCGCACCGTCGGAGGCGGTCTGCATGTGCCGGATGGCCTCCTCGAGTTCCCCGCGGTCGGTGTGGAGCAGCCCCAGGCGGTAGTGGATGTCCACGTACTCGGGTCGGAGTTCCAGGACGCGGCGGAAGGTGTCGGCGGCCTCGGCGTTGAGTCCCAGTTCCTGCTGGAGGATGCCCGTGCGGATGAGGGCGCGGACGTAGGTGGGGTTGAGTTCGACGGCCTTGGCGAACTGTTCGAGGGCGTCGGCCCCGCGGCCTTGGGAGCGGAGGAGCACGCCGTAGCGGTAGCGTAGGTCGGCGTAGTCGGGGCAGAGGCGGACCTCCTCGGCGTGGCGGTCGATCTGCTCCTGGAGCAGGGCCTCCTCGTCCTCCTCCATGGGCGGGGGGGGCAGGGCGGGATCGGCGTTGAAGGCCTCGGCGAACTCGGCGGCGGCCGCCCCGCGCAACTGCAGCCGCGTCACCTCCGTCAGCAGCAGATCGCTGTTGGGCTCGATGGCGGCGGCGAGGTCGAAGGCGTTGAAGGCTTCGCCCGCCCGTCCCGCCGCCGCGTGCGCCACTCCGATCCCCACGTAGCTTTCGAGGAGCGACTCGTTGATCTCCCCCGCCTGGTGGAAGGCCTCGGCGGCCTGATCCCAGCGCCCGCACATGAGGTGGTGCGTCCCGAGCTTAACGAGGGCCTCGAGGTACTGTGGGGACAGCTCCAGGGCTGCCCGGTACTCGGCGGTGGCGGCGTCGTCGTTGCCCGTCTGGGAGTACAGGTCGCCCAGGCGGACGTGCAGGTCGGGGAAGTCGCCCTGGCGGTCGAGGAGTTGGTGGAGGCGTTCGATGGCCTCGCGGACGTGGCCTTCCTCGGCGAGGGCTTCGACCTCCTCGTCCACGAGCGACCAGTTCTCGGGCTCCAGGGCGATGGCCGTTTCGAACTCGCGGATAGCCAGGTCGTGCTTGTGCGCCTGGTAGTACAGGTGCGCCAGGGCGGTGCGGACCCACGCGCTGTCGGGCGCCTGGGTGCGGAGGGCCTGGTAGTGCTCGATGGCCTCCTCGGTATCGCCGAGGGCGACGGCGATGGCGGCAAGGCGTTCGCGGGCGGCGGGGAAGGCCCCGTCGGCGGCGACGGTGTCGCGGTAGTACTCGCGGGCGTCGCGGGGGCGTTGGAGGCGTTCGAGGCAGAAGGCGATGGCGAAGAGGATGGGCGGCTCCCCGGGGCGGATCTGGTTGGCGGTCCGGAGTTCCTCCAGGGCCTTCTCGGCCTTGCCGTCGGACTCGTACGCCGACGCCAGGGCCACGCGCCCCCCCAGGTCGTCGGGGGCGAGGCGGCAGCACTGGCGGAGGTGCTCGATGGCCTCGGGGGTGCGGCCGGTGCGGAGGAGGCTCAGGCCGAGCTGGAGGCGCAGCGACGGGCGTTGGGGATGGGCGGCGAGGGCGGAGCGGAGTTCGTCCTCGGTCTCCATGGCGGGGACCCAGAAGTAGCGGTCGAGCAGGTCGCCCAGCTCGTGCTGCAAACCCTTGCCAAGCAGTTCCAGAAGGTGGCTCACGGAAGCGGTTCTCCCTGTCAGGCAGCAAGGGCCTCGAGGGCCCGGGTTGCCCGGGCGTACCCGGGCCGCAGTTGCAGCGCCCGCCGCAGGTGCGTGTCGGCGGCGGGGGCGTTGGAATGGAGCAGAAGCTCCCCGAGGCGGCAGTGGACGTCGGGAAAGTCGGCCCCGCAGGCGAGGGCCTGGTGCAGCAGGGGCAGGGCCTCGTCGCAGCGGTCGCGTTGGGCGTGGAGGTCGGCGAGGTGCAGCAGGCCGCGAACGAACCGCGGGTTGTGCCGCACGCACGCCTGGGCGTGCTCCAGGGCCATCTCGAACCGGTCCAGGCGCACGCAGAGGCGGCTGGCGTGGTAGTGGAGGTCGGCGTAGGCGGGGCGGTCCCGCAGGATCGACCGCACCACGCCGTACAGCAGCGTGTCCAGCCGCCGCCCCTCCGCGGTCCGCGGCAGGTGGAGCAGGGCGTCGAGGAAGTCGGGGTCGGCCTGGATGTACTGATGGAGGCGGCGGAAATCGGGGGGGGCGGCCGACGCGTCGAGGGCGGGGGGGCGGACGGGAACGGGGTGGCCCTGCTGTTGGGCCGCTCTCGCCGCCATCGCCAACTGGTACGCCGCCAGCAGGTCGTCCCCCCGCAGGTCCAAGGCCCGCTGGAGGGGGGGGACGGCGAGGTGAGGGCGGCCCAGCGCGCAGTGGGTGAGCCCGAGGTAGTAGAACGCTTCGGGCAGGGCGCGGTCGGCGTTGGCGGCGCGGGCGAAGGCGGCGTGGGCGTCCTCGTAGCGCTGCTCGGCCGACAGGAACAGGCCGATCTGCAGGTGGAGTTCGGCCTCGTTCCCGAGGAGGCGCAGGGCGCGGCGGAGGGTGAGATAGGCCTCCTCCCGCCGCCCCGCGTGCCACTGGAGCTGCGCGAGGCGTCGGAAGGTCCGCGCGTCGGCGTGGACGTCCCGCACCGCCGCCTCAAGCTGGTCCTCCGCGCTCTGGATGCGATGCGTTCGCACGTAGAGCTGGGCGAGGTAGGCTCCGAGGTCGGCGGTGCGGCCCAGGTCGGTCATGGCGGCACGAAGGCACCGTTCGGCGAGGGAGTAGCGCTGGTGGGCCAAGTGCTCCAGGCCCAGGTCGCGCCTCGCCGCGCCGCGATAGAACTTCGCCATGCTGCCCAGAGTATCCTCACCTCCGCACAGGGGCTCGAGGAGGTCGATGGCCTCGGCGTAGCGCCCTTCGCGGTAGCTCCGAACGGCCCGGCCGTATGTGGCGCGGGCGTGGCGATTCTGTGGGGTTTCCTCACTCATGCATCAATCTCTCCACTGGTGCTATCGGCAGGGTCCGGGCGGGGATGCAGCAAGCGGGCAGCGGAAACCCTATTCTCCGGGAGGCGGTATCCGGGGATTCCGAGAGGCAGACGGGGATGCAGGGGATGCAGGGGAGGAGAGTGATGCGAGTTCCATCCAGCTCTCGTTCGGGTGCCACGGCTGCGCTGTTTGCAGCCGTGCGGGTAGAGAGGGCACCGCCGCAAACAGCGCACCCCGGGCACCCA
>JAWLCQ010000047.1:0-29588 GCA_041687095.1 Phycisphaerae bacterium
TCGGCGCGGACGTTGACGAGGTCGCTCTGGAGCAGTTGGAGCAGCGGGTCCAGGGCGGTGCGGTCCCCGAGTTCCGCCAGGCCGCGGGCCGCGCGGACGCGGACGCGGTCGTCGGAGTCCTTGAGGGCGGCGCGGAGGTCGGGGGCGGCGTCTTTGCCCGCGACGGCCGACAGCGCCCCGAGGGCGGCCTCCCGAACGCACCAGGCCTTGTGGGACCGGGCCTCGCGGAGCCGCTTGGCGTCGTCCGTCCCCGCCGTCGCCGCCGCCGCCCGCACGCCCGCGGCGATGACTTGGGAGTCGTCGTAGAGGGCGAGCGTGTCAAGCACGGGCGCCAGCAGCCCGGGGAAGCGCCGGCTCTCGATGGTGCGGAAGGCGGCGATGACCAGGGCCTCCTGCGAACGCTGGGAGGCGGAGCGGAGGATGTAGGCGGCGCGGAGGCGGACCTCGATCTCGCCGGTGGCGGCGGCGCGCTTGAGGGCGCCCTCGGGCAGAACGGGCAGGGCCAGCAGCTTCGCCGTCGCTTCCTCGCGGACCTGGTAACGGTCGTCCCCCAACTGCTGGATGAGCGCATCGACGGCGGCGTCGTCGGCGTTGCTGCGGCAGAAGTCGATGAGGAAGCTCGACAGGCCGGCCGCGTCGGGCACGACCCCCCTGCCGCGAAGGAGGGCTTCGTGGACGGAGTCGCCCGGCTCGGCGAGGGCGAGGGGGGAGCCCAGCAGCAGAGTGATCGTGAGCACGCGAGCGATGTTGCGGCAGTTCAGGCAGGACACGGCGGCACCTCCGTCCTTCGAAGTCATGCCTGAAGTATACCGGGCGGGACGGAGGAGGAAAGGCCCTTTGCTCAGTCCTCCGCGTCCAGGGCCTGCTTGAGCTGAGCGAGGGCCTTCTTCTCGAGCTGGCGGACCCGCTCCCGCGTCAGGCCGATGATCGCCCCGATCTCCTTGTACGTCCGCTGGGGCCCCTCGTACCCATCGAGCCCGAACCGCAGCTCGAGGATGCGGCGCTCGCGGGGCTCGATGCGGTGAAGCAGCGTCTGCACGAAGGGCACGTTGGAGGCCTGGAGGATCGCGTACTCGGGCGAGGCGGTCTTGGCGTCGCTGATCACCTCGGAGATCGCCTGCGTCTCCTCGATCCCGAGCTGGTTGGGGGCCCCGACGGCGGTGAGGCCCTGGCGGACGATCTCGATCTGTTTGTCGGAGAGTTCCAGGGCCTTGGCGAGTTCATCCTCGCTGGGCGGGCGGCCGTTAACGGCCTCGAACTGCTTGGACTCGCGTCGCCACTTGGTGATGAGCTTGGCCATGTAGGCGGGGATGTGGATGGGCTGCCCGGAGTTGATCATGGCGCGTTTGATGGCCTGCTTGATCCACCAGGCGGCGTAGGTGGAGAAGCGGACGCCGGCCTCGGGGTCGAATTCCTCGACCGCGCGCAGGAGCCCGAGGTTGCCCTCGGCGACGAGGTCGCCCAGCGTCATCCCGGGGTTGGAGTACTCCTTGGCGATGCGGACCACGAGGCGGAGGTTGGCGGCGACCATCTGCTCGCGGGCGATGGGGTCGCTGTGCTCGCGAATGCGGCGGGCCAGTTGCCGTTCCTGCTCCGCCGTCAGCAGCGGGGTGGCCTTGATGTGATCGAGGTACCATCCGATCCCGGTCTCTTGCGTCAGCGTCGCCATGCTGGAAATCCTCCTGCGTTTCCTCCGGGCGATGCAGACCTCGCCCTCGCCACGCCACGCACGCGTGACACTGAGTGCATCGGAACAAGAGCGGGGAGACTTGAGAAGCACAGCGCGGGCTGCGCCCGCTCCCAATTTCGATTGTCGATTTTGGATTTTCGATTGGGCTGTCGCCCCTACCGTGGCCCCAATCGAAGTGAACGCCGTTTGAGGACCAGGAAACATCCTCGAAAGAGTGAGAATCTTGCGCGTTTGCAGTGCAGGGCGGGGAAACGGGGTTCTGAGGAGCCATCTCCCCCTGGCGATCTCCGGGTTTCGCAACCGCTCGCAATTCCCCGACCCCCCGTCCTTCCGCGCGCAAGAACGCGGGGCGGGGAAGCGTGGTGCTTCCCCGCCCCGCGGGGTGGGTTCCTTCAGGATCCGATCGCCTCGGTTACTCCTGCTCCTCTTCGTTGAGGGCTTCCATGGCGATCTGCTCGGCCTGCTCGGGATCCATCTCGTCCTGCCCGTGGCGGGGCCGGCGCTCGCCGCGGACGGTGTCGATCACGTTCAGGCTGCCCAAACCGCCCTGGCCCTCCAGGCCGCCGCGGCGCTTGACGGGCTCGGGCCCGCGGTAGTCCTCGGTCCCGGAGTCCTCGGCGGCCCACTGGGCGCGCTTGAGGGACAGCCCGATCTTGCGGTCGTCGGCGTCGACGCGGAGGATCTTGACCTCGACTTCGTCCCCGACCTTGACGACTTCCTTGGGGTTCTCGACCTTGTGGTCGGCGAGTTCGGACACGTGCAGCAGGCCCTCGAGATCCTCTTCCAGCTCGACGAACACGCCGAAGTTGGTGATCTTGGTGACCTTGCCCTTGACGATCTGCCCGGGCAGGTAGTGCTCGGGGATCTGCCGCAGCCACGGGTCCTCGGTGAGCTGCTTGAGGCCCAGGGCGACGCGCATCTTCTCCTCGTCGACGGCGAGGACGACGCACTGGAGTTCCTGGCCCTTCTTGAGCAGCTCGGAGGGGTGCCCGACCTTCTTGGTCCACGACAGGTCGCTGACGTGCAGCAGCCCGTCGATGCCTTCCTCGATCTCGACGAAGGCCCCGTAGTTCGTCATGTTCCGCACGGTCCCGGTGATGACGGTTCCGGGCGGGTACTTCTCCTTGACGAGCGTCCAGGGGTTGATCTCGGCCTGCTTCATGCCCAGGGAGATCTCCTGCTTGTCCTTGTCGATCTCGAGGACCACGACCTCGACCTCGTCGCCGGGGTTGACCAGCTCGGAGGGGTGGTTGATGCGGCGGGTCCAGGACATCTCGGAGATGTGCACGAGGCCCTCGAGGCCCTCCTCCAACTGGACGAACGCGCCGTAGGACATGATGTTGACGACCTTGGCCTGCACGCGCGTGCCCACGGGGAAGCGTCCCTCGATGCTGTCCCACGGGTTGGGGGTGAGCTGCTTGAGCCCCAGGGCCACCTTCTCCTTCTCGCGGTCGACGTTGAGGATCTGGACCTCGATGGTCTCCCCGATCTTGACGACCTCGGAGGGGTGGTTGATGCGGCCCCAGCTCATGTCGGTGATGTGCAGCAGCCCGTCGAGCCCGCCGAGATCGACGAACGCGCCGAACTCCGCGATGTTCTTGACGACGCCCTTGCGGATCTGCTGCTCCTGGATCTCCTCCAGCAGCGACTTCTTCTGCTCCTCACGCTGCTCCTCGATGAGCTTGCGGCGGGAGACGACGATGTTGCGGCGTTCCTCGTCGATCTTGAGGATCTTCGCCTGGATCTCCCTGCCGACGTAGTCGCCCACGTCGCCGGGACGGCGGATGTCCACCTGCGACGCCGGCAGGAACGCCGGGACCCCGATGTCCACCAGCAGCCCGCCCTTGATCTTGCGGGACACCTTGCCGGTGATGATGTCCCCTTCCTTGCACCGCTCGAGCACGCGCTCCCAGCCGCGAATGCGGTCGGCCTTGCGCTTGGAGAGGACCACCAGGCCCCCGTCGCTCTCGACCTCCTCGAGCAGCACTTCGATCTCCGAACCGATCTTGGCCTGGTCGGGGGTGTCGAACTCCTGGAGTTCCACGATCCCCTCGCTCTTGAGCCCGACCTCGACGATCACGTCGTCGCCCTGGATCCCGACGATCCGCCCCTTGAGGATCTTGCCCGGGGTGGGGGCTTCCTTCTCGCCGATCGCCTCGTCCAGCGTCTGCTCGTTGAAGTCCTCGCCCAGCGCTTCGGTCAACTGTGCGTTGATCTCCTCGTCGGAGATGTCCAGCGAATGAATTAGCGTGTAATCTACCATCTGTATCCGTGACTTTCTGTTTGCCAATGCCGCGGGGAAGCCCCCGTTCCCATTGAACCGGGCCCCGCGCCCGCCGATTCCTGCCCGGCGAGAGGGCGGCCGGACCACCCGGCCTGCGTACGATGCACCCTCCCCGCCCTTCCCGGAATGTCACGCCGGAACGAGCGCGGAGAACTTAGGATTCTACGGCCTTTGCAAACCGTCCGCAATGCAATTCCCGCTCCGTTTTGCCGCACCACTCATACGCGTTCCCGTTGGTTCTCGGGCGGGTGCCGTGGACTGCGAAGCGCAGCGGGGCAACTGCATCCGATCGACACGGCCTGCGAAGTACCTGGGGGGCGTTTCGCCTCTAGAATAATCCGGTACGCCGGGCCGCGGTTGCGGGCGGCCCGGCGGCGTGGGCCTCCGAGGTTCCAAAGGGGGACTGCCGCCCGTCTCGCCGCCCATGCCAGACGCGCCCGCGACGGTCCGGCCGGACGAGGCCGGGCGAGGAGACACGGCATGCTGCACCGGATGAACCGCCGCCCCCTGCTCGCGGGGGCGGTGCTGCTCGGGATGTGGATGGCGTCGGCGGAACTGGAGGCCCAGACGCCCGACTACCGGGACGTCGTCTACGCGACGGTCAACGGGGTCCCGCTGCACCTGGACGTCTACCTGCCCGACGAGGACCTCTGGAACACCGCCCGCCCGGTCGTCGTCTGGATCCACGGGGGCGCCTGGCAGGGGGGCGACAAGGCGGACTCGCCCATTCCCGCCCTGCCGCTGCTGGACGAAGGCATCGCCGTCGTCTCCATCAACTACCGCCTCACCCGCGACAGCCGCTTCCCCAACCGCACCTTCCCCGCCCAGATCCACGACTGCAAGGGCGCGGTCCGCTTCGTCCGCGCCCACGCCGACGACTACGGGCTCGACTCCGATCGGCTGGGCGTGTGGGGTATGTCCGCGGGGGGGCACCTGGCGGCCATGCTGGGCCTGACGGGCGGGAAAGCGGACCTGGAGGGCACGGTGGGAGGTAACCTGAACTTCAGCAGCACCCCGCTGGTGACGGTTGACTACTTCGGGCCCACCGAGTTGTGGACCCAGGGCGGGTTCCACGATCAGGCGAGCAGCCCCGACTCCCGCTTCCTGGGCCACTCGCTGGGCGACATCAAGGCCAACTGGGACAACCCCTCCGCCCCCTATCCCGAACTCCGCCGGCGGACGGAGGCCGCCAGCCCCGTCACCCACGTCGATCCCTCCGACGGTCCGATCTTCATCGCCCACGGGACGGCCGACGACAACATCCCCTACAGCCAGAGCGTCACCCTTGCCAATGCCCTGCAGGCGGCCGGGGTGGAGTACCAGTTCCACACCGTCGCCAACGCCGGGCACAACCTCGACGCCATGCCCCACGACCTGGCGAGGACCTTCCTGATGGACCACCTCCTGATCGCCCCCGCCGCGCGGGTCTGGTCCGGCGGAGGGGACGGCGCCGACTGGTACGATCCGCTCAACTGGACCGTCACGGGCGATCCGCAGGGCTATGACGACCTGACCGTCCTCGACGGGTCCCCCACCGCCTCCAAGTTCGTGCGGGTGCAGAGCGGGGGGCGGATCACCGTCGGAGCGGAGGGGGCGTTCACGGTGTCCGACCTGCGGGTCGATGGCGGAACGGTCACGGTCAGCGGCGGCGGGGTGTTGACGGCGGAGGGTTTGCGGATCGACAGCGGGACGGTCACGGTCAACAGCGGCGGGGTGCTGACGGCGGCGGACCTGCAGGCCGGGGGGGGGACGCTGGTGGTCAACGGCGGGGGCGTGATCACCCTCGCGGGAGACGGGAGCACCATCGCCCTCGCGGACCCCGGGTCGCTCACCATCGTCTCCGGGGGAGGCGTGGACCTTCGCGGGGGGCGGATGCTCATGGGGTACGAATCGGACCCCGACGACGCCATCGGGCGGATGTGGAACTGGCTCGTCCGCGGGAGGCTCTTCACGACGGAAACGCACCCGCTCAAGGGCCTGGGCGGATTCGACGACGCCGCCGAGCGGATCATCCGCGTGGCGTTCACCTGGAAGGGCGACGCGGACTGCGACTTCGACGTCGACCTGGACGATCTGGCCCAGTTGGCGGCCCACTACGGGCAGTCGAAGAACGCCGAGTGGCACGACGGGGACTTCGACGGGGACGGCGACGTGGACCTCGACGACCTGGTGCTGCTGGGGACGCTCTGGGGCCAGACCACCGCCGATCCCCTGTCGGGCCCGGCCGCTCTCGCGCCCGAACCCGCCGCCGCCGGACTGCTGCTGCTGTTCCTCCCAACGCTACGGAGGCGGAGGCGGTCCGCGCCCGGCGGATCGGGCCGGCGGCGCCGGGCGTGAGGGCCTGTATCCTGATCATATGTTTGCGCATCCAGGCATGGAATGGCCGATGCGTCCCCCTTGCGATGGTCCCCGCCCCTCGTTGTTCTACACATCTCGGCGTGCCGATGTCCCGAGCGCGTGCGACGCTTCAAACCCGTTCGACGCCTCAAACGCGTGGGACGCCCCGCGCGCGTTGGGGGTCTCCTGACCCCCAACGTCCCGGAACGAGCGAGATGTCTCCGCGATAGCGTTATGGCGGCGCTTCGGTCGCGGCGGCCCTTCGACAAGCTCAGGACCACGCCGCCGCCGCGATGGGGGCGCTCCAACAACGCTGCCGCGGAGGCGTCCCTCACCCCTCCCGGACGCCGGGGGTCAGGAGACCCCCGGCGCAGGAGGTAGGGTCAGGAGACCCCCGGCGCAGGAGGTGCGCGCGTTGCCCCGCGCGTTGCGAGTCGGGAGACCCGAGACGCAGGCGCGTGCGAGACGTGTAGAACAACGAAGGTCCCGCCCCCCACCCTCACGCAGGGCGCAAGGCCCGCCCGCACCTACCGCACGCCGCCGCCGGTGGGGTTCTTGGCGTCGATGCGGTCCGTCTGGCGATACCAGAGGAACTCGTCGGCGGTCTGGCGGTAGCTCTTGCGGGTCTGGAGGTTCTCGAGGGTCAGTACGGCCTTGCGGGCGGCGGAGCCCAGCATGCGGACGATGTCGGTCTTGCGGTCGTAGGAGAGGGCATGGCAGAGGGCGTCCCGCGTCTCGACTTGCCCGTCCCGCAGGTGGACGTCCCCGGTCGCCAGGAAGCTCTGCACCTCGCCCACGCCCGGGCCCTCGGTGGGCTGGCCCTCGACCGAACGATCGTCCTTCGCATCGGGATCGGCGAAGGTGGCGAAGAGCTTGCTGCAGCTCAGCGAGGTGGAGCGGCCTCGCGTCAGCGTGCCCCATTCGGGCAGCGGATACCGGGACTTTCGCCCCACGAAGCGGCCGCTGAGGAGCTTGGTCTCGACGTTCCCCACCAACGTCACGTTCCGCGCCTTGCGTTCCTTGGCGTTGGGGTCCCCGGGCGCGGCGGCGGGACCGGGATCGGCCTTCTGCTCCAGGCTCATGAGTTCGGACCACTGGAAGTAGCTCTGGAAGGGCCGCTCGATGTCATCGCCCATCGCCTCGGAAGGCTTGGCGTCGCGGGACTCGGGCGGGCGGTAATCGGCGATGGCGAACGTCCCGGGCCCGTCCACGTTGATCGCTCCGGTGGCGGCATCGTAGACGAGGGAGGGGCCCGGGGACCCGCCGCGCCCCCCCCGCCGCGGGCTGGCGGCCGGGAAGGACTCGGGCACCGTCATGTGCAGCAGCCGCAGCAGCGTGCCCTGTGCGTCCACCTCGTGCGAGTAGACGTTCACGCCCTCGCGGGCCGTCATCGCCGCGATCCGCCGGCCGCTCATGTCGTCCATCCCCGCGAACAGGCGGCTCGCGCGCTTCGTGGACCCGTCCTTGGGCGCCGGCGCGGCCCCGTCGTGTTCGCCCTCGTCCTGGCCCTGGGGGGCGGGCTCGAAGCGGACGGTCATGGCCCCGCAGTCGATCCGGTCATTGCCGCTCCGCAGCTTCACGTCCCGGGCGAAGTGGACCTCGTTGGTCCGCGAGTCGCCCTCCATGCCCCCCTTCCAGGTGAGTTGGATCGCGCGTTTCTCCGTCAGCGTCTCGCCCCGCAGGCCCTTGTCCGTCAGGAACGCCAACTCCCCCGGGCCGTTGGCGTCGATCGAATAGCCCTCGATGGCGTTGTTGGGATCGTTGGGCGTCACGTGCTCGACGAGGCGGAGGTGGTCGCCCTGGATCCGGTTGCCCCCCTGCGTGACGACGGCCGGGACGCCGTACAGGTCCGCGGTGTGGTCGGCGGCGACGAGCTTGGCGAGGTCGCAGGTGACGACCGTCGGGAGGCTGTTGGGGTCCTGGGGGTCCGCGAGCTTGGTCAGCTTGACGCTCCCGGCGGCCGTGACGGTGCTGACGTCGGCATTTGCGAACGGACCGTCCGACTCCGCGCCCGCGCCACGTTCGCCCTTGCGCTTGGCGGGGCGGTCGGGGGGTTGATCGGAGGGCTCCTTGAAGACGACGGTGGCGGTGTCGGCGAGGATCTGGGTGTCGTCGAGTTGCCCGCGGACCCTGCCGGTGGCCGTGGCGGAGGAGAGGTAGTCGCGCCCGGCGGCGCTTCGCTTGGTGTAGACGAAGAGTTCGTCGCAGTCGAGGCGGTCCCCGCCCTGGGAGCTGCGGAGCTGCACCTCCCCGACGAAGTGCCCCTCCTGGAAGGACTGGGTCTCGCGGGGCGTTCCGTCCTTATCGATGACGGTGACGGGCTCGATCCGGGCGGTGGCGTGGTCCTTCCAGACGATGAGGTCGTCGTCGCCCTCCGGGGGGGCGAGGGCGACGTCCACGAGGCCGTGGTCCTGAAGGGCCTGGCGGCGTTGGGCGAGGGCGTTGGGATCGCGGTGGCGGCGCATGTGCCCGGGACCGTCGAGGTGGGCGATGTTGCTCGCGTCGAAGCGGATGGTGGCGGAGACGGCTTCCTGCCCGTCGGGGAGGACGAGGTAGGCGGGAGCGTCGGGGGTCCCGAGGAGTTCCCCCGACCGCACCGGACCGCGGCGCGGGGCGGACGCATCGGCCGCCCCGGCGGGCGCGGGGTCCTGGCGGTAACGCAGTTCGCGGCAGACGGCGGCGGACTCATCGTCCCACAGGACGACGCGCTTGCCCTCGGCGGTGACGTGGAAGCGGTCCTCGGACGCATCGGGATCGTGGCGGAGCGGCCGCAACTCCAGCGGCCCGCTCCAGGTGATCACCGTGCTGCCGTCCTTCTGGCCCTCGGCCGGGGGGGCATCTGCGGACTCCCCCCCCGCCACGGGGGCCTCGGGGGCCGGAGCGGGCGCATCGCCGGAGGGGGCCTTCTCCTTCCGACCGTCGCGGAGGCTCTCGCCCAGGTCGCCGAGGAAGCTGAACTCGATCCGCAGGCGATCCGCCCCGGCGAGGTGGCGGTTGCCCGAGTCGACGCGGACCTGGCCGTTGAACACGGCGGCGTAGACGTTGCTGGCCTTCGCTTCGGCCGTGTCGGCCGCGGGCGCCGACGGGGTGAGAGGCGCGGGGGGCGTGACCGGAGCGGGGACCGACGGATCCGCCGTCCCGCCCGTCTCCGTCGCGTCGTCCGACAGCGAGAGCACGTCCAGGTCCATCGCCCCGTTGTGGATGGTCATCATCTCGCCCTCATCCATCCGCAGATGCACGAGTTCGCGCGGGGCCTCTCGCCACTTGATGGTGAGCCCCCGCCCGACGATGTCCGCCTCGCGGGAGAAAATGGTGACCTTGGCCTCGGTGGTGATGAGGAGTTGATCGTTGTCGAAGAACACGTGGTCGGTGAAGATGCGGACGACCTCCTCCTGAAGGCGTTCGCGCGTGCTCTTCCTGGGGTGCGGGCGGTCCGGGGCCGTTCCGCGGTCGAAGTACACCTCGACGTTGCCCCAGAGCTTCCCGTTTCGCACGCTGGCGCCGCCCGCGGTCTCGTCGGCCGACACCTCCCCGCGATCGGCGAAGAGGTAGATCCGCTGCCCGTCCTTCTGGTAGAGGACGGCGGTGGGGTTCGTGCCCGCGTAGGTCCCGTCGGACCGCTTGTCCCACTCCTGGAGGGTGTAGACGCCCTGGAGGCGGCCCTGCTTGTCGTACTGGTGGAGATCGAGCCCGCCCCCGGCGTCCCCCTCGGCGGGGCGGGAGGTGGCGCCCGCGGTCGCCGGGGGATTCAGGACGAGCCCTTTCTCTCCGAGGTTGGCGTTTCGGTGGGATTGCGGGGTGAGGGCGACCTCCGGAGCGGCGGTGAGCTGGTAGACGTAGAAGGCCCCCAGGAGCACCGCGAATGACCCGATCAGGAGCAGGAGCTTGCGTTTCATCCGGAGCCCTTTTCGGTTTCGGGGAAGTAGCGGCGGAGGATGTCCTGCCATTTCCCGGTCGCCTGCAGGATGTGCTCGATCGCCTCGCGGACGGCCCCGGAGCCTCCGGGGCGTTCGGTGACGTAGGCGGCGACCTGGCGGGTCTCGGGGGCGGCGTCGGCGACGGCGATGGGGTAGGCGCAGCGGAGCAGGAGGGGCACGTCGGGCAGATCGTCGCCGATGACGGCCGTGCGGTCCGGGGAGCAGCCCAGGTCGCGGAGGACGGCCTCGTAGGCGGGGAGCTTGGACTTGGCCCCGGTGTGCACGGTCAGGACGTCCAGTTCGCGGGCGCGGCGTCGGATGACGGGCGACTCGCGCCCGGAGATGACCGCGAGCTTGCCGCCCGCGCGCGTCCAGTACTTCATGCCCGACCCGTCGCGGACGTGGAAGGATTTGATCTCATCGCCGGAGGCGGTGTAGGTGATGCGCCCGTCGGTGAGCACCCCGTCGACGTCCAGGACGAGCAGCTCGATCCGCCGCAGGACCTCGCGGTCGCCCGGGGCCGGTTTGGGCTGGAGGGGCAGGGTCATTCGCCACCGCCGTTCGTGTAGGTCTTGATGCCCAGAAGGTCCTGCACGTCCACGATCCCGACCGGGCGGTGCTGGTCGTCGAGGACGGGCAACTCGTCGATGCGGTAGCGGGACAGGAGGCCCATGGCCTCGCTGGCGAGGTCCCCGGCGTGCACGTGCTTGGGGTTGGGGGTCATGAACTCGCGGACCGGCCGCTCGAGGAGGGAGGCCCCGTCCTGGGCCTCGCGGAGCAGGTGGCGGCGGAGATCGGCGTCGGTGAGGATGCCGGTCAGGCGCCCCTGGTCGTCGATGAGGAGCATGGCCCCGGTGCGACGGGCGACGGTTTCGGCCTCCTGCAGGGCGGCCCCGAGGGTGAGGTCGTCGCGGACGGAGGAGAGGCGGTCCCCGGCGCGGAAGGTCATGGCCTCCTCGACGCGGAGAAGCTTGCGGCCCAGCGAACCGGCGGGGTGGAAGGCGGCGAAGTCCTGGGGCTGGAAGTTCCGCATCTGCATCACCGTCAGGGCCAGCGCGTCCCCCAGGGCGAGCATGCACGTGGTGCTCACCGTCGGGGCCAGCCCCAACGGGCAGGCCTCCTGGACCGCCCCGTAGCACAGGGCGATGTCGGCGTAGCGGCGCAGGGGCGAGTCCTCCCCGCCGGTCATGGCGACGACGGTGGCGCCCAGCGTCTTGACGTGGTCAAGCAGGCGGAGGATCTCCTCCGTGCCCCCGCTGTGGGAGAGGACCACCACCACGTCTCCGCGGCGGACGCGGCCGAGGTCCCCGTGCAGGGCCTCCACCGGGTGCAGGAAGATCGAAGGCGTGCCCGTGGAGGCGAGGGTGGCGGAGATCTTCCGCGCCACGATCCCCGCCTTGCCGATCCCGGTGAGGACAGTCTGCCCCGGGCAGTCGTGCAGGGCGCGGGCGGCGGAAGCGAAAGGCTCCCCGAGCCGATCGCGAATCGCGAGGATGGAGTTCGCCTCAGCCTCGAGCGTCCGGCGGGCGAGCGAGAGATCGACGTCGTAGCTGGTCATGTCGTGGCAGTCGTCCCGTTTCCGTTGGGTTCTGGGTGCATGGGCAGCGTCCGTGCCCCCGCGAGCCCCACCGGGCCCGCGAGGGGCCATTATCCCCCATCGCGGTCGCCAACGTCAATGGAATCACCGCCGCCGGGTGCACGACCGTGTCTGCGCAATGTCACCGTTCACGGAACGGTCCCCGCGGGGTGCCACCCTCAAGCCGCGTGCTGTTCGCGGCTTGGGGGTGTTGAGCCTGCCACGCCGCAGCACCCCCAAGCGGCAAACAACGCCGCTTGAGGGTGGCACCCAACGCACCGTTGCTGCGCAGATACGGTCGTGCACCCGCCGCCGCCCCCCGACCCGGAGACCCCTGCCGGGGGAATATTGCCGGCAGCGCCGCACGACGCGAGAGCGGGTCCTCTCGGCCGCCGATTCGATGCCGCACCGCCAACGTCCGCGGGGGCAACGTGTTCCATTGGCCCGCGAGAAAGACCATCGCCCCGCCCGCCGAATTCCTGCGGATCCACCGGGACCGGTATAAAGGAATCGCGATATCGGCTTTACTGCGGGGGCGCATCCTGTATGCTGGTGGAACTTCGCTGCGGTACCCATCGGCCGGGGCGGAGTTACAAAGGATGTCCTCGCCCCCGGCGGAGGCGGTCGCACCCCCACCCGCCGGGAGCGAAAACGAAGGAGTTGTTTCCACGATGACATGGCGCATCGCGATCCTGGCGGTCCTGGTCGGCATGCCGTTGGGCCTGATCCTGGCGGCGTTCGGGTACCGAAACGACTGGCTCCTCCAGCAAACCTACGTCGCCAGCGACCTGCTGCCCTTCAGCGTGTACGGGTTCCTGGTGCTGGGCCTGCTTGTGATCAACCCGATCCTGGCGCTCATCCGCCAGCGTGCCGCCCTCCGCGGGGCCGAGTGGGGCGTCATCATCGCCCTCATGCTCGTCGCCTGCGTCATCCCCGGGCCCGGGCTGATGTGGACGTTCAGCAACACCTTCGTCATGCCCCACCACTACCACGAGACCAACCCGGGATGGCGGGCGACGAAGGATCGACCCTACAACCTCATTGACTTCGCTCCCGACGTCATGCTCGTCGGGCCCTGGACGCCCCCCGAACGCTGGTTCCAGCAGCGCGTCGACCGCTTCGAGGCCCAGCAGGCCAACGCCCACTACGACGCCCTCGTCAATCAATACGACCGCTCCCTCCAGGACAAGATCGATCCCAACCAGGCTCACGCCTCCGCCGAGGCCCTCGCCTCCGTCGTTCCCCAGGCCATGACCCCCTGGCCGGTGACGGCAGGCACGCCTGACGCCCTCCAGAAGCAGGCGGCCGCGACCGTTGCCTCCCTGCAGGAGCAGGAGCTGGCGCGGCAGTTGGATGCCTATCGCCGCCAGATCGCCGCCGCCCCCCTCCCCCCCGCCGTCCGCTCCGCCATCGACGCCAACGTCGCCGCCTTCCGCAGCAGCCTCCTGCGCGACTACACCCCCGCGGACCTCGCGACCCCCCTGTCCTTCGAACAGATCGGCTCACTGTTCTCCCGCCTCACCACGCGGAACCAGGAACAGCTCGACGCCGCCCTCGCCGCCACCCCCGCCGACCTGGCGAAGGAGTACCGCGACGTTCTGCACCAGGTGGCCCCCCAGGCGGCCGCGGCGGTGCAGGGCGCGGCCCCGGAGGAGTTGGCCCGCAAGTACCGCGACCTGGCGTCGAACTACCTCAAGCAGGCGGGGCTCTACCGCGAGGACGTGGTCGGCGGGTTCCAGAAGGAGCTGCGGACGTCGCGGGGCAGCGAGGTCAACAACATCGCCTTCTCCGACGTGCCCTGGGAGGCATGGGTCCGCCCACTGTCGTTCTGGGTGCCGTTGGTGGCCCTGTGCTTCGTGGGGGGCATCGGGCTGGTGCTGGTGGTGCACCGGCAGTGGTCCCAGCGCGAGCGCCTCCGCTACCCCCTCGCCGAGGTCGTCAGCGAACTCTACCAGGGCGCCGGGGAGCACCGGTTCGCCAACATCTTCCGCAACAACCTGTTCTGGCTGGGGTTCGTCCCGGCCTTCCTGATCCTGTTCATCAACGGGGCGAAGACCTGGGAGTGGCTCAACCTCGAGATCCCCCTGGGGCTCGACATCGAGACCACCGTCAAGGCCAAGTACCCCCGCATGGGCGACATGCCCAACGGCACGTTCGCCTTCCTCAAGCCCTCCATCGCCTTCGCGGCCATCGGGTTCGCGTACTTCCTCAGCAGCGAGGTGAGCTTCTCCCTCGGGATCAGCCACATCCTGTTCGGGGTGTTCTGGTACACCGCCCTGTGGTCGCAGGACATCAACACGGCCGGGGACTACTTCGAGGGCACGCTGCACTCGCACCACTGGTTCGGGTCGTACCTGGGGATGGCGATCATCGTGCTGTACGTCGGCCGAAGGCACTACACGCAGGTGTTCCTGAACGCCTTCGGTATGCGCACGGCGGACAAGCCCGACCGCGCCGCCACCTGGGGCCTGCGCCTCGCCCTGCTCTGCGCGCTGGGCATGGTGCTCATGCTCGTGTTCATCGTGAACCTCCACTGGCTGCTCGCCACCCTCCTGGTGATGCTGCTGGGCCTGCTGTTCCTGATCGTCACCCGCCTGCACGTCGAGACGGGCCTGTTCTTCATCCAGCCGTCCTGGCACGCGGTGGGCGTGCTGCTGGGGATCTTCGGGATCACCGCCCTGGGCCCCGAGCCGCTGATCATCCTCGCCCTCGTCAGTTCGGTCATCGCCCTGGACCCGCGCGTCTGCCTCATGCCCATGGTCGCCACGGGCATGCGGTTCTGCGAGAACGAGAAGGTGCAGCCGGGCCGGCTGGCCCCGTTCCTCATCGTCATGGTGCTGCTGGCGATCGGGGTGGGCGTGGTGGTGACGCTGTACTACCAGTACAACGAGGTGGGGACGGCGCACGACTGGCTGAACTGGGGCGGCAAGGCGCCCTACAACCTCCTGCAGGCCAACCTGCGCGAGATGAAGGACCAGCTCAACCCCCAGCAGTTCGTCGACCGCCTGGGCGAAGGCTTCCTCCCCGGATTCACCCGCCCGGACGAGCGGTTCATGACCTGGGCGTTCTGGGGCCTAGCCATGGTCCTGGTGACCAGCTTCTTCCGCCTGCGTTTCCAGTGGTGGCCGCTGCACCCGGCGATGTTCCTGGTGTGGGGCTCCATGCCCATGGCCCGCCTCGCCCCGAGCTTCCTGCTGGGCTGGATGATCAAGTCGGCCGTCACGCACTTCGGCGGCGGCGACGCCTACCGCAAGTACAAGCCCCTGTTCATCGGCATCATCGCCGGAGCCCTCTTCGCCGGGATCTTCTGGCAGATCGCGGGCGTGAGCTACTACGAGATGTACGGCGAGGCGGCGAAGTCCTACAAGATCCACTGGTAACCGCCCGGGGCCATCGCAACGTCGCGGGTGCCACGGCTGCGCTGTTTGCAGCCATGCTCCTATGAGCGCGCGGCGGAACGCGGGTACAGCGAACCCGTGGCGCCCGGCGAATCGAGCTTTGCGATAGCCTTGAGTAGCCCCCCCCGCAAGGCCGCCTCCACCCCTCTGCCCGCGGGGCTGTCTCTTTATCACATTTGGGCGCTTCTGGACGCGCAGGACCCGCGCACTCCGCTCCCCCGCCTGCCGCCCCCGCCCGGCTCGTCCGGGTGGAGCGAAGGTCGGGCCAGCTATGGCGGAGCGAGCAGCGTTGAAGGCGGAGGTAGCTGTCCCGACCCTCGCTCCTCTGGGGCAAGCCCAGAGGGGGCGGGAGAAGAAGAAACAGTAGAAAAAGGAGGCATCGCGTGTAGCTGGCCCGACCCTCGCTCCCCCGGGACAAGCCCGGGAGGGGGCGGGAGCGGGCGGCGGAAATGTGATAAAGCGACAGCCCCGCGGGGAGAGGATGTCGCGCAGCGATAGAAGACGGCCCCCCGCGATGACCGGGACGATCCGGATCTCGTAGCGATTGGGCCGAAAAGGTCCCCTACGTCCAGACGGTGATCTCGTTGCGTTCCTCGTCGCGGGCGACGGGGACGTCGACGACCTCTTCCTCCTCCTCCTCGGGGAACCCGTACCGCTCGGAGACGATGTAGACCGCTGAGGGCAACTCGGCGGGGAGGAACGTTGGCGGCGGCGCGGCCGCCCGCTGGGCGACGTACCCCACCGCCACGGCCAGCCCCCCTGCCAGCAGCAGCATGAGGACGAGGACGGCCCCGGCGGTTCCGGCAGCCCCGAGCGGCCAGAGCAGCAGGTTCAGCAGCAGGATCACCACCGCCGCCCCGCTCAGCACGGTCCCGGCGAGGCCGAGGGCGGCCGCGAACGGGTCGATGCGCCCCCCAAGGCTCAGCGAGGTGCGGAGCGTGTGCGGCCGCCGCCGGGGGGGCGTGGCGGGGGCGCCCCAGGGCACGCCCTCCTGCCGGAAGCCGGCATTCCGCACGGGCACGAAGGCCTGCGGCGTCCGCGCCCGCATCTCGCGAAGGGCTTCGGCGACGCGGCGATCGAGGAGGACGGCCGGGGGCTCGGGGGGGGCGACCGGTCGCTCGCGCACCGGGCCCGCCCACAGATCCACCAGCCTCTGCCGCGTCGGTGACAGGGGCCGCCCCGTCGGCGCCGGGCCCGCGGGGCGCTCCGCAAAGCACAGCTCGCCCCCCTGCTGCCATCGCCTCACCAGCTCACCCGCCAGGGACGGGTCGCACGCTTCGGCGGTGCGGAAGCACAGCATGGCGCGACCGGAGGCGTGGTCCTGCCCCGCGGCGAGGGCGGCCTCCACCCCAAACGGCCGCGACAGCATCACCAGGCGGATCCGCGTGTCGTAGGCCATCAGCCCCTGCACCGCCTGGGCGATCGCCTCCGACCGGCCATCGACGACGAAGAGGACCTCGTATCGCTCGTCCAGCGTCCGCCCGACCGCTTCGAGGCCTTCCCGCAGCGCCTCCAGCCGCGGGCGCACGGCGGCGGGGTCCACGTCGGTCGCCTCCACCGTCACCGGCACGATGAGGCTGAAGACCGGCGGGTTAGGGGACGCGGTGCGGTACTGGATCGGTGACTCATCTCTGTTCATAGCGTGCGGATTCTACCGGGGCGGGCTCTGCGCGGAAATCCTTTTCCCCGGCGCATGGGGCCAAGGCTTCGGTTGCTTTCGCCGGTGCGTGCCCGCACAATGGTGGGACACCGGCCCGGTGGCGGAATTGGCAGACGCAGCGGACTTAAAATCCGCAACTCCGAAAGGGGTGTGTGGGTTCGACTCCCGCCCGGGCCATGCTGCCCGGAGCCTTTCGCGCGGCGGGGCCCTGTTCTCCCCCGACGCCGGGACCGACGCGATCAGCCATCAGCCCTCAGCCGTGGCACCCCCGTCTTCAGGTTCCTGAACGGCGATAGATGATCGCTGACAGCTTCCTCCCCCTACCGCTTCAGCTCCTCGGGCGTCACCTTCAGGAGCGGATCGAGTTCCTTCGCCGTCCCCAGGAAGAACACCATCTTCCCGCCGTTGCCGTTCTGGTCCCCCCGTGACGGGCCCTCCAGATGCATGCAGGGGTTGGACAGGTTGCCCCCGATGCGGCAGGCGCCGGTGGCGACGTGGGCGACCCAGGCGGTCCCGTCGAAGCTCCGCACCACCCCGTGGTTGCAGTCTTTAGGGGCGGCGGCGGTCCACCCGAAGGGGTTCGTGCCCTGCACGGGCATGGTGGCGCTGGAGCGGAACTGCCCGTCGGCGATCACGCCCAGCGTGAGCCGCTCCTGCGATGAGAAGAACGGGCTGATCGTGCGGAAGCACAACCCCGCAAGGTTCGCCCGCGGATCGATGCGGCGGGTGTCGAAGCGGTAGTACACCGTGTGCCCCTCGACCCAGGCGGTGAATTCGACGCGGGAGTCGCCCTGCTCGCGGACGTAGCTCGCCCGCTGCCCGTCGGGGCTGACCCGCCAGTTCACGAGGGCCTCGGGGTTGCGAGGCCAGTCGTTGGCCCCGGCGAACGGTTCCCAGCGGCCCTCAGGGACGTCAAGCGTCCACACGCTGCCCGGGAACCACGGGACGGTGATCCGCAGGATGCACGCCTCCATCCCCTCGATGCGGACGGGCTCCTGGAGGTAGGCGTCGCGGCGGATCGCCAGCGGGCTCGGGGGCCTCACCGGCGGGGGCGAGTAGCGGTCGTCGGTCACCAGGCCCTTGGGCGGAACGTCGGACGCGCAGCGGAAGCCCGTGACGTAGTTCCGCATCTGCGGGTGCCACCCGAAGCGGTTCGTCACGAACCGCGAATACGCCGTCGTGTGCAGGAGGCTCGACCCGGCGAGCACGTGCGACTTCCCATCGGCCGTCACCACGTACTGGCCCACGAGCCCCTCCATGTCCATCGCGCCATACGGGCTCGCTCCGCGCGGGAACGAGCCGACGGGGAACATGGTGTCGAAGGGCGTGTTGCCCTCGCCTCTCCAGCAGGCGGCGGGGTCGGGGGCGTTGCCCCATGGCATCAGCCGCCCGTCCGTGCCGCGGGCGGCCTTCTCCCACTCGATCTCCGTCGGGAGGCGCTTGCCCGCCCACCGGGCGTACGCCTCGGCGTCGATGGAGTTGACCCCGATCATCGGCAGCCACGCCTGCGCGGGGTCGTCGGGCGGCCAGGACCGGGTCAACTCCCGCCATCCGATCACCCAGCCGTTGTGCTCGATCTCGTGCCCCGTCTCCTTCAGGAACCGCGCGAACTGCCCGCGCGTGACGGGGTACTTGTCGATCCAGAACTCGCCCGTGGACTCCGTCCGTTGTGGGGCGTGGAACTTCAACTGCTCCACGTGCACTCCCGCACCGGCTGCGGCGGCGAGGCGCTGCTCCTCACGGAGCCCGTAGACGAACTCGCCCCGCCCAACGCGAACCATGGTGCGGTCCAGGGTCTCGGGGTCGTACCCGAAATCCGTCGGCCGCTCCGCCGCCCCCCCCGTCCCGCACCCGCAACTGCACCCGCACGCAAAGAGAGCCAGGAAGGCCACCGCCGCCGCCATCCCCCCCGCCGGACCCCATACCGCCGCTTCGCACAACGTCATCATGGGCACGCCTTTCCTCGGGCTTCAGACGGGTATCGCCGGGCGGGGATGCGGAACATCCACACGCCCACCCAGGCCGGGGCGCATTGTCCACTGCCGGAATCCCGTGTGCAACCCGGCGGCTTGCGTGCTACTCCATCCCCAGCACGCGGGCGAGCCGGGCGGGGTCGATGCGGTAGCGCGAGCCGTGCCCCTGGTAGAAGTCGTGCTCGCGGATGAGGTGGACGGACAGCGGGGTGAACGTGAGGGTTTCGCCCGTGTCGGTGCGGCGGAGTTCGACCTCGCCCTTGGGGAAGATCCCGTCGGCGAAGGGCGAGGGGATGCGGCCCATGCCCTCGGTGAACTTCGCCTCGAGGTTCTCCCCGACGTCGCGCGTGGCCCCGGGGGCGGGGTCCGTCGCTTCGAGGATCTCCTGCAGGCGGTCGGCGAGCTGTTGGCTGGTGAGGCCCAGGCGGTCCACCTCGGCGCGGTCGGAGGCGATGATCTCGTTGACGGGCCGGTGGTCGTGCCCGAGGAACCCGTCGCGGCACAGCACGCCGGGGGCCATGCGGTTCCGCAGCCGCTGCTCCTCGGGGTCCTGGCGGGTGCCGTAGGTCTTGGGCACGTGGTAGTCGGGCGGGTCAGTTGAATTTGTCATAGTAGATCCGATCCTCCGGAATGCCCTTGGCGCGCAGGACCTTGATCGACGCGTCGATCATGCCCGAACTGCCGCACAGGTACGCCTCCTTGTCCGACCCGTCCTGGATGTGACGGTCCACCACCTCGGTGATGAGGCCCTTCTCGCCCTCCCAGTCGGGCAGGTCCTTCCCGGACAGGGCCGGGACGAACCGGAACCAGGGCAGCTCCTCGGAGAGGCGGGCGAGTTCCTCGACGTAGAACAGGTCGCGGGGGGTGACGGCCCCGAAGAAGTAGGTGCAGTCGCGCTCGATGCCCTGCTCCTGCATGTGCCGGATCATCGACCAGAACGGGGCCATCCCGCTTCCGCCCGCGATCCAGATCATCTTCTTCGACGCATCGTCGCTGAGGCGGAACTCCCCGTAGGGCCCGTTGAGGCGGATCGGGTCGCCCTCCCGGAGGCGGTCGAAAACCCACGTCGTGCAGATGCCGTTGGGCACGCGGCGGACGACGAGTTCGATGCGGTCCCGCATCGACGGGGACGACGAGATCGAGTACGCGCGGTAGACGGGCTCGGGGTTGTCCCCATACGCCGGGGCCTCGATCTGAATGTACTGCCCGGGCCTGAACTCGATGATCTCGGGGTCCACCAGGCGGATGGTGAGTTCCTTGATGTCGTGGGTGAGGTCGCGGACGCGTTCGAGCGTGCCGATGAACTCGCGGATGGAGAACAGCTCCTCGGGGATGGCGAGGCGCATGTCGTTGCGGACCTTGATCTGGCAGGAGATGCGGACGTTGTCGCGGACCTCCTCGGGGCTCAGCAGCGGAAGCTCGGTGGGGACGATCGGCCCCCCACCGTCGAGGACCTTCACCTTGCAGTACGCGCACGTCCCCCGCCCCCCGCACGCCGACGGAATGAAGATGCCCTCGCTCTTCAGCGTCGACAGCAGCGTCTGCCCACCCTTGACGTCCAGTCGCTTCGCCCCGTCGTTGATGTCGACCGCGCACTGGCCGTAGCTGATCAGCACCCGCTCGGCGACGAGGAGCAGCGCAGCGAGACCGACGGTCACCCCCGTCGCCGCCGCGGCGGACAAGAGAATGGATACTAAGGCGTCCATATCAACCTCATCAGATCTTGATCATCCCCTGGAACACCACGAACGCCATCGCCATGATCCCGGTGATGATGAGCGTGATCCCCGGACCCTCCAGGGCGGGCGGGATGTTCGCCTTCTTGAGCCGCTGGCGAATCCCCGACAGCAGCATGATCGCGATGAACCACCCCAGGCCCGTCCCGAACCCGAACATCAGCACGTCCAGCGTATCGAAGCCCTTGCTCGTGACGTTGATGACCATGAACAGCGAGGCCCCCAGGATGGCGCAGTTCACCGTGATCAGCGGCAGGAAGATGCCCAGTGAGAAGTATAGCCCCAGGCTGACGCGCTCGATGAGCATCTCCATGAACTGCACGAATCCGGCGATGACGACGATGAACAGGATGAGCTTGAGGCTCTCCGCGGGGACGCCGTAGGGCTCCAGGGGCACCAGCAGGTAGCGGTACACCCAGAAGTTCAGCACGGTGGTGCAGGTGACGACGAAGACGACGGCCAGGCCCATCCCGAAGGCGCTCTTGAGCTGCTTGCTCACCGACAGGAACGGGCACATGCCCAGGAACCGCGTCAGCAGAATGTTGTCCGTCAGGGCGGCGGAGATGAGGATGATCATCAGCCCCGCCGACGGGGCGGCGGAGATGGGCTCCTGGGCGAGGATGGACAGGGCGGGGGTCACTTGGGGGCCTCCTCGGCGGTGTGCTCGCGGCGCATGGAGTAGGCGCGGGCGGCCCAGACGACGATGGCCAGGACGAAGAACGCCCCGGGGGGCATGACCATCAGCGTCCAGTTCCGCCACCAGGTGTCGTACACCCCGGGCTCCCAGCCGCGAAGGAGCTGGATCTCCCATCCCGTCCCCTTCAGCAGCGTCCCGAACCCCAGGATCTCGCGGATGACCGAGATGACGAGCAGGATCAGGGCGTAGCCCACGCCCGCCCCGAACCCGTCGAGGGTCGCGGGGATCAGCTTGTTGCGGTTGGCGAACGCCTCGAGGCGCCCCAGGACGATGCAGTTGGTGATGATGAGCCCGACGTAGGCGGCGATGTTCTTGTGGACCTCGAAGAAGTACGCGCGGAAGACGACGTCGACGACGATGACGAAGACGGCGACGATGAGGATCTCGACCATGATCCGCACACGGGCGGGGATCCAGTTGCGCAGCAGCGAGACGGTGAGCCCGGACATCGTGGTCGTCCAGATGAGCCCCGCGCACATGAGCAGGGTGTTGTACACGAGATTCGTCACCGCCAACGCCGAACAGATCCCCAGGACCTGGCGGAAGATGGGGTTCTCCTCCCAGATCTGGATCCACATGGCCTTGACGGCGGTGATCTTCTGGCCGGGGGGTTCAGGCATTCGGTCTCACCCTCCAAGCCCCGCGGCCGCCGCGGCGCGGCGGAACTGGGGGATGCGTTCGTTGAGGAAAATGTTCACCGCCGCGCTCGTGCCCGTCGCCCCGGTGATGGCGTCGACGTAGCGCCCGGCCTTGGGGCTGTCGGGCCCCGCGGGCGGCTCGCCGCCGATGTAGATGAACTGGTACCCCGCGGGCGGAGGGCTCACGTCCAGCCCGTCGAACCGCTCCCGCCACGACTCCTCCATGATCCGCCCCCCGAGCCCCGGAGTCTCCGAGTGCTCCAGAAACGCGATCCCGATCACGCGGTCCAGGTCCGGAGTCAGCGCGAAGTATCCGCTGATCTGCGCCCAGAACCCCACGCCCCACACTGGAAACGCGTACCCGATCACCGCCCCGCCATCCCGCGTCGCCACGTACGTCCGCCGCACGGCCGGGCCCTCGACGCCACGGACGTTGAAGGCGGTTCCGCTCTCGGGATCCACGAGCGGAACGTCGAGGGGCTTGATGTGTTTGGCGTACAGATCGGCGATGCGGGCGTCGGTCAGCGGTTGGCCCTCGGAGAGCCCGAAGACCTCCACCAGCGCCCGCTGCTCGAAGAGCTTCTCGTTGCGGTTCACGACCTCGCGCGTGGAGGCGTG
This sequence comes from Phycisphaerae bacterium, assembly GCA_041687095.1. Lineage (GTDB taxonomy): Bacteria > Planctomycetota > Phycisphaerae > SM23-33 > SM23-33 > JAWLCQ01. The sequence continues at coordinate 22,525 of JAWLCQ010000047.1, forward strand.
GAAGGCCATGATCCCCCCCGTGAACACCGCCGCCACCACGGCCGAGAACACCAGCACGTACACGGGATGGTCCACGTTGACCTTCATTCGCCGGTCCCCTTCCCGCCTGCCTCGGCGACTGCGGGGGCGGGCTTGCCGCCCGCCCGCGCCTTCTTCCAGTCCGCCCACGCCTCGGCCCCCAGGTCCAGCAGCGGACCGATCATGTTGCCCAGCAGCAGGGAGAACGTCGCCGCCGCCACGAAGATCCCCCGCCATCGGAGGAACACCATGAGGAATCCGATGAGCACGGCGTACGCCCACTGGGCGGGGGCCTTCTTCGGGGCGCTGACGGGGTCGGTCACCATGTAGACCCCGACGTACATCGTCGTTCCCGCCAGGAGTTGCCACGCCACCGGAGGCACCTCCCCCACTCCCCCAAAGCCCAGCAGGTTGCGGAAGAGGGTGTTGGCCAGGATGGCCCCCAGGAAGAAGCCCAGCATGAGGCGGTGGTTGGCGGTCTTCGTCCACAGCAGGTAGACCCCCGCCAGCAGAATCAGCACCGCCGCCCCCTCGCCGATGCTGCCCCCGGCGAGGATGTTCTGGGCGGCCTCCGCCCCGGGGGTGGCGGGCGGACGCTCCCAGAGGCCTCCGATGGTGCCCAGGAACATGTCCCAGAGATCCGCGCCCGCGCCGTCGTTCCGCACCGCGTCGAATCCGAACTCCTGACTCACCCACATGGGGGTGGCCTGGGAGACGGCGTCGGCGACGGTGCGGCCGGGAACGGCGGCGTATTCCGGCAGGCGGTCCAACGTGGGGAACGACCACTGGGCGAACCCGCCCGGGAAGCCCTTGAAGACGGGGACGAACCCGCGGGTGAGGTCGACAGGGAAGCAGATGTACAGGAACGCCCGGCCGGTGATGGCGGGGTTGGCGAAGTTCCGCCCGAAGCCCCCGAACACCTCCTTGGCGAAGAGGATGGCGACGACGGCCCCGACCCCGCCGATCCACAACGGGGTGGTCGGGGGCAGCGACAGGGCGAGGAGGCTGCAACTGACGAAGCAGGCCATGGACACGGGCTTGTTCTGGCGGCGCTCCATGATGTACTCGGTGGCGAACCCGACGATCTGCGTCACCAGCAGCAGCGCCAGCACCCGCCAGCCGTAGAAGTAGATCCCGGCGACGAGGACGGGGGCGAGGGCGTAGAGCACGCGCTGCATGTTGGGCTGCTTCATGAGCAGCTTGTGGGGCTTTCTCTTCGCAGGCTGCCCGGGCCTGTGGGGCGCGCCCGGTTTGCCCGCGTGGGCGGGCTTGGGGCGGTCGGGCTTGTCGGCGGCGGGGCGGTGGGTGAGGGCCTCGGCGCCTTCCGCCGCGTCGCCCTTGGGGGGCTCGGAGGGCGCCCGCTGGGCGCGCGGGGGTTCCCCGCGGGCCTCGCTGCCCTGCGTGTCTGGATTCCGGCCGGTCTGGTCCCGGCCCTCCTCGCCCGACCCGTTCTGCGCCTTCGCGTCGTCGTCCGCCATGTCCTGCCTTTGCGTTCCTTCCCCCCGATCCGTCTCCGAAGCATACCGAAGCAGACGCTTCGACAGCAATCATATGCGCATAAGTGCTGTCAATCCCAACGAATCCATCGGCGTCGATGGGCGGGGAATCAGCGCATCGCCCCCGGGTTCACCACGTGCCTCGCTTCGCCCGCCAGGAACGCGTGAATGTTCTCCACGGTCGTGTCCACGATCCGCATGACGGCCTCCTCGCTGTTGAAGGCGATGTGCGGCGTGATGATCACGTTGGGGAACCGCAGCAGCGCGTGGTTCTGCACGACCTTGCGGAGCGTTTCGACGTCGTAGGAGCTGGAGAGCAGTTCGGCCTCCTCGCCGATGGTGGTCTCGGCCTCCAGGACGTCCAGGCCCGCCCCCCCGAGGCGGCCCGACCCGAGGGCGTCCAGCAGGGCCTGCGGGTCGACGATGCCCCCGCGGGCGGTGTTGATGAGGATCGCCCCGCGCTTCATCTTCGCCAGGGCGTTCGCGTCGATCATGTGGTGCGTGTGGGGGTTGTGCGGCACGTGGATGCTCAGGACGTCCGCGTCGCGGAGGAGGGTGTCGAAGTCGACGTACTGGAACCCGATCTCCTTCGCCGCCGCCTCGTCCGGCCGCAGGTCGTACGCGATCCGCCGCATGCCGAACCCGCCCGCGATCCGCAGGGCGTGGCGGGCGATGCTGCCCGTGCCCAGCGAACCAAAGGTCCGCCCGCCGAGGTCGATGCCCCGCAGGCCCTCAATGCTGAAGTCGCCGCGGACCGTCCGCTCGTAGCTGCGGTGGATCTTTCGTGTCAGCGCCAGCAGCAGGGCGAACGCGTGCTCCGCCACCGTCTGCTCGCCGTAGTGCGGGACGTTGCACACGAGGATCCCGCGCTCGGTGCAGGCGTCGACGTCGATGTGGTCGTACCCGGTGCTCCGCGTGGCGATGCACTGCAGGTCGGGCAGGCGGCCGAGCTGCTCGCGCGTGATCCGCGAGTGCACGAACGGGCTCAGAACGGTGACGCCCTCGGGCAGGTCGTTGTCGGGGACGTCGTTGATGGTGGTTGATCGCGTGAAGAACTCGCAGGCCCCCGGGCAGCGCTGCTTCAGCGCCCCGTGCTCCCACGGCTCGGCTTCGACGAAGAGGATTCGTGTTGCGGCCATCGGTCAGCTCCCTTCAGGCCATCGTACCCGCGGCGTTCGGCGATTTCAGGGTTTGGACTTCGGATTTCACTAACCGTTCACGGGGTGCCACCCTCAAGCGGCGTTGTTTGCCGCTTGGGGGTGCCACGGTCCGGGGGGCAGCACGCACAAGGTTCCGTCCCGGCAACGGTTACGGCTTTCGGATTCGACGGACGCCCCGCCCAATGCCCCGCGGCTCCGTTCGTTGAGAACGAGCCTTTGGAGTGCGGCGGTTCACCGCCGCTTTGCACCCAACGCATGAGCTTCTCGCGGGCGCCCTCCTCTGCAAGCCGCCCCTCGACGCCCGGGGGAGCCGAGGCCTTTCTCCCGCAAGACCGTTGACAGAATCTTGCCCACACGGTCTACCCGGGTCCTCGAAAAGCGGCGGTGAACCGCCGCACTCCAAAAGCCGTCGAGAACAAACCCACCGGGCCGACCCGGCCAACCGTTCAAAACAAACCCACCGAGCCGCCCAACCAACCGTGCAAAACAAACCCACCGAGCCCGACGGGCCAATCGTGCAGAACAAACCCACCAAGCCGACTCGGCCGAACGTGCAGAACGAACCCACTAGGCCGACCCGCGAATCGTGCGGAACAAACCCACCGAGCCCATCAGGCCGACCGTGCAAAACAAACCCATCGGACCAACCAGCCCGCCGTTCAAAACAAACCCACCGATGGGCTCGTGTGCGAAACGAACCCATCGGTGGATCGATGCTCTTCCAGGACCGCCCGGGGCATCCCAGTGCCGCGGCAGACTCGGCCATGCCGATAACTACGTGTCGCTGCGTCACTTATTCAATTAATACTCTCTTGGTGCCCGTGTCCCGGCCTCCCGTCTTTCGGGCCGCCGGGACCGTCCGTGCGGTCTTGCGCTTCTCGCGAGCGAACCCCGGCGCTTCGCGCCGGGGTCCGCCCGCGGGGAACCCGTTGGTTAGTACATGTCCTCGTCCATGCCCGCTCCGCCGGCGGCGGGCTTCTTCTTCTCGGGGATCTCGCTGACGACCGCGTCGGTGGTCAGGAGCAGCCCGGAGACGGAGGCGGCGTTCTGCAGGGCGGTGCGCTCGACCTTGGTGGGGACGATCACGCCGGCCTTGACCATGTCGGTGTACTTGCCCGCCAGCGCGTCATAGCCGAAGTTCGGGTCGGTGGACTCCATGATCTTGGCCGCGACGATCGCGCCCTCGAGCCCGGAGTTGGCCGCGATCTGCTTGATCGGGGCGGTGAGGGCCCGGCGGACGATGTCCACGCCGGTCTTCTCGTCCTCGCTGACGGTCTTGACCTTGTCGAGGACCTTGAGGCAGCGGAGGACGGCCACCCCGCCCCCGGGCAGGATGCCTTCCTCGACCGCGGCGCGGCAGGCGTGAAGGGCGTCCTCGACGCGGGCCTTCTTCTCCTTCATCTCGACCTCGGTGGCGGCCCCGACGTTGATCTGGGCGACCCCGCCCGACAGCTTCGCCAGGCGCTCCTCAAGCTTCTCGCGGTCGTAGTCGCTGGTCGTCGCGTCGATCTCGTGCTTGATCTGCTCGATGCGGGCCTTGATGTCCGCCGTCGAACCGCCGCCCTCGATGATCGTCGTGCTGTCCTTGTCGATCCGCACCCGCTTGGCCGACCCGAGGTCGGACATCTGGATCGACTCCAGCGTGATGCCCATGTCCTCCATGATCGCCTTGCCGCCGGTGAGGACGGCGATGTCGCGGAGCATCTCCTTGCGGCGGTCGCCGAACCCGGGGGCCTTGACGGCCGCGCACTGGAACGTCCCGCGCAGCTTGTTGACCACCAGCGTCGCCAACGCCTCGCCCTCGACGTCCTCGGCAAGGATGACGAGCGGGCGCCCGGACTGGGCGACCTTCTCGAGCAGCGGGACGAGGTCCTTGATCGCGGAGACCTTCTTCTCGTGGATCAGGATGAAGGCGTTATCGAGGTCCGCCTCCATCGTCTCGACGTGGTTCACGAAGTGCGGGCTGATGTAGCCCTTGTCGAACTGCATGCCCTCGACGAGGTCGATGGTGGTCTCCAGGCCCTTGCCCTCCTCGACCGTGATGACCCCGTCCTTGCCGACCTTGTCCATGGCCTCGGCGATCTTCTCGCCGATCTCCTTGTCCTGGTTGGCCGCGCACGTGCCGACCTGGGCGATCTCCTTGGAACTCTTGACGTCCTTGGAGAGGTTCTTGAGTTCGGCGACGATGGCGTCGACCGCCTTCTCGATCCCGCGCTTCAGCTCCATCGCCTTGGCCCCGGCGACGACGTTCTTGAGGCCCTCGTTGAAGATGGCCTCGGCGTAGATGGTCGCGGTGGTCGTCCCGTCGCCGGCGACGTTGGAGGTCTTGGAGGCGACCTCCTTCACCATCTGCGCGCCCATGTTCTCGTTGGGGTCCTCGAGTTCGATCTCCTTCGCCACGCTGACCCCGTCCTTGGTGACGGTCGGGGCCCCGAAGGACTTCTGCAGCATCACCACGCGGCCCGTCGGGCCCAGGGTGACCTTCACCGCCGCCGCCAGCTTCGACACGCCGCGGCGAATGCCCTCGCGGGCGTCGGTATCAAACTTGATCTGCTTTTTCGCCATAGTCTAATGCTCCCTTTCGATGGTTCGTTGATGTAGCTCGCCCCGGCCGTCCCCGCGCCGCCAAAGCCCAAGGCCCCGGCGCCGGGAACGCGGACCGGCCGCCCGCCGCTCGCGACGCGCGACCGCACTCCGTCCGTCGCCGGTACGTCAGTCCAGAATCGCCAGGATGTCGCTCTCTTCCATCAGCATGTACTCTTCGCCGCCGACCTTGATCTCGGTCCCGGCGTAGCTGGCGAAGAGGACCTTATCTCCGACCTTGACCTGGAACCCGGCGCGCTCGCCGCTGTCCAGCATCTTCCCGTCGCCCAGCGCCAGGATCGTGCCCTTCTGCGGGCGCTCCTTCGCGCTGTCCGGCAGCACAATGCCGCCCTTCGTCATCTGCTCCGCCTCCAGGCGCTGAATGAGGACCTTCTCGCCCAGCGGGCGAATCTTCGGGGCCTGCTTGCTCTCGCTGCTCGTTGCCTTCTTGGCCATACCCGTATGCTCCTTCTCTAACCGTGTCCTGCGACGCGTCGCGCCGCCTGTATCCCAACTCGGCGATCCGTTTCGCGGCGGCCGCTGCGACCGCCCCCGCCGATGTCTCGAATCTCATCCCCCCACCGGCCCCAACGCCTACTGCCCAGCGCCTCTTCCCTCTTGCCTCTTCCCTATTCCCTAGTGCCTAGTCCCTAGTGCCTAGTCCCTAGTGCCTAGTCCCTAGTCCCCTCCCGCATCGCCTGGTCCAGCCGCGCCATCATCCGCCGGATCTGCCGGAGCAGTTCCTCCAGCTCCAGCGGCTTGACGACCACGCTGAAGGCCGTCAACTGCAACGCCATCTCCAGCCACCGGCGGTCGTTCCGACGCGTCACCACCACCACCGGCAACGCCGCGTCCAGCCGCCGAATCATCCGCAGGATGTGCAGGACATCCGCCCCCCAGGCGGCGTCCTCATCCAGCACGGCCGCGTCGGCGGACCCGGACTCCACCACCCGCAACAGCTCCCCGCCGTTGCTCACGTGGTGCGTCTGCAACCACTGGGGGCCGACGATGACCTCCAAGGCCCGCTGCCATGACTCCGCCTCCCCGGTGACCACCAGGGAGAACGGCGTCTTCGCCTTGTCCTGCGTGCCGACCATTCCGCACCCTCGGTTCGCTCCCGGCATTCCGCCGGGCGGAGGCTAAGGCGCAGCCTTACCGTCTCTCCGATAAGCAAGCCGGGTGCCACCGTCGCTAACGCTTGACCAGACCGGCCCTTGTCGCCAGGCGGCCCGCTGGCGGTCCCCTTCGGCTTCTGCCGCGCGCGGCGACGAACCCGCCCCAGACTGCTGCTTTGGCAGCCGCACGGGGGGCCTGCGGCTCGTTGTCTCATACCATCTCCGGCCTCGCGGGGCGGCGGGGACCCGGTTCCGGATGCCGATCCGACAGCCCCGACAGGGGCGAGGGAGCCCCAAGCGCGTGCGACGCCCCAAGCGCGTGCGACGGTTCAAGCGCGAGCGTTGGGGGTCTCCTGACCCCCAACGTCCCGGAACGAGCGTAACGTCTCCGCGCCAGCGTGATGGCGGCGCTTCGATCGCGGCGGTCCTCGCCGCGAAGGGGGCGCTCCAACGGCGCTGCCGCGGAGGCGCCCCTCGCCCCTCCCGGACGCCGGGGGTCAGGAGACCCCCGACGCAGGAGGTGGGCGCGGGCGACGCCTCAATCGCGAGCGTTGGGGGTCTCCTGACCCCCAACGTCCCGGAACGAGCGGAACCGCCTCCGCGATAGCGTTATGGCGGCGCTTCGGTCGCGGCGGCGCTTTGGAGTGCGGCGGTTCACCGCCGCTTTCCACCCAGCGCCTGAACCACCCACG
>JAWLCQ010000048.1:0-29349 GCA_041687095.1 Phycisphaerae bacterium
CGGCTGGCACATTCTGAACGAACGCCTGATCGGCTATCGGCTCTGCCAGCAACTGGGAAAAATGTGATAAAGAGACAGCCCCTCGGGGAGAGGTGCCCGCGCAGCGGGCGGTGAGGGGGCCCTCCGAGGACCGGCACGGCCACGAACTCGGAAGCGGCGGCTCGGCGAGTTCGAAGGCAAGCGGTCCGCCCAGCCCCCCCCTCATCTGTCCCGCGACTTCGCTCGGGACATCTTCTCCCCCAGGGGAGAAGGGTTTCATTGCCGCCTACTCCGCCAGCGCCCCCACCGCCGTGCGGACGCAGTCGGGGGTGATGTCGTCGAAGGTCGCCACCTCGCCCAGCGCCACGGGCAGGATCATGCGGACCCGTCCGCCGCGGTTCTTCTTGTCGTACTGCATCGACCGCCAGATCGCCTCGGGGTCCAGCCCCTCCAGCGTCACCGGCAGGTGCAGGTCACGGAGGATGGACCGCACGCGGGACGCCGCCCCGCGCTCGAGGAGCCCGCGGTCGGCGGCGAGTTCGCACTCGGCGACGATGCCCAGCGAGACGGCCGCCCCGTGCGAGATGTTCTCATACCCGAGGGCCGCCTCAATGGCGTGGGCGACCGTGTGCCCGAAGTTGAGGTGTTCGCGCTCGGCGGATTCGCGCTCGTCACCGGAGACGACGGCGGCCTTGATGGCGACGTTGCGGGCGACGAACGCCTCCATGACCTGCGGGTCGCGGGAGAGGATCTCGCGCACGTGGCCCTCGATGAAGTCCAGCAGCGACGCGTCGCGGATGATCCCGTGCTTGACGCACTCGCTGAGCCCCCCGCAGAACTCGCCCTCGGGGAGCGAGGCGAGCAGTTCAACGTCGATCAGCACCCCGCTGGGCTGGTGGAACGCTCCGATGAGGTTCTTGCCCGTCGCGTGGTCCACGCCCGTCTTCCCGCCCACCGAGGCGTCGACGTCGGCGAGGAGGGTGGTAGGGCACTGCACCCACCGCAGGCCGCGCATGGTGGTGGCCGCGACGAACCCGGCCAGATCGCCCGTCACTCCGCCCCCCAGGGCGACGACGACGGTGCGGCGATCGACGGCGGGGTCGAGGCGGAAGAGGCCGTCGAAGATCTCGCTGCAGGTGACGAGGTTCTTGCGGTGCTCCCCGGCGGCGAAGGGCAGGAGCGTCGCGTCGATGCCCGCGCGCGTAAGGGAAGCGGCCGTGCGGGGGCCGTAGAGCGTGGCGACGGCGGCGTCGGAGATCACGACGGCGCGGTGGGTGGGGGCGGCGGCGGCGACGAAGGATCCGACGTCCTCCAGCACTCCGCGTCCGACGCGGACCTCGTAGCTGCGGTCGCCCAGTTCAACGCGGATGCTCTGCGCCATCGCCGTCGTCTCCGTGCTCGCGGCGGTACTGCTCCGCGGCGGCCTTGAGGTCGGGGTCCACCTCCCCCGGGTCCTCCTCGGGGGGCGGAGGGGGAGGCTTGGGGGGTTCGCGGCCGGGTTGCCCGGCGGCCTCGTCGGCGAGGTCGCGGAGGGGGCGGTACTTGGGGCCCCAACGGGCGGCGGGGTCGGCGGAGGCGACGGGCTCGGGGGCGGGGCGTTTGAGCTTCGCCCGCAGCAGGACGAACGCGAACACCAGGAGGAGCACGAACCCCAGGATCAGCATCAGCCGCTGGTCGCTCAGGGGACCGGCGCCCCTCCCGCCCCGCGCCTCCATCTGCCAGGCGAGGACGACGGGGTAGTAGCGGAACTCGCCCTCCTCGGCCCGGTCGCGGAAGGTCTTGTAGAACACGCCCGCCAGGCCGATCTTCCGCCGCGCCTCGTAGCGGAACTCGTCGTCCCCGAGGACCTCGGCGGGCTTGCCCAGCAGCGGGCGGGGGTCGAAGGGCGCCAGGACGTACACGGGCTCGTCGTACGGGGTGGGGCTGGCGGCATTGAGGCAGTCGATTCGCCAGATCGCCCCGCGCGAGGCGGGCCACCACTTCGTGGGCGTGAACTCCCGCCCCGCCTCCCAGCGGATCACGCGGAAGACGTAGACCTCCAGGCGCAGCGGAACGCCCGCGTAGCGCTGGGGGTAGGCGGCGAGGTTGGGGATGGCCGGGCGGTCGAGCGCGGCGAGCTGCTCGGGGCCCAGTTGGGGCATGCGGGAGACGCGGTCCATCCACAGGGTCAGGGCGGGCTCGTCGAGTTGCGCGGGACGGGAGAGGGCCACGCTGTAGGCGTCCTGCTCCTCGGGCGTCAGGCGGAGCAGGTCCTGCAGGCGGGTGAGCGGCGGGGCGGCCTCACCGCCGTCGGCGGGCCTCGTCGCCGCACCGTCCCCGGCCCCCGCGGGCGAGGCGGGGGCCCCGGCGGGGCCCTGTGCGTCGGCGGCGCCCGCGCCGCCCCCCCCCCACGGGCACAACCCGGGCAGGGCGTACTGGATGGCCATCAGCCCCAAGGCCGCCAGGAGCACCAGCAGCAGGGCCATTCGACCGAGCTTGCGGCCCGGTTCATCGGGAGCGGAGCTATCGGGTAACCATTTCATAGCGGGTCCATTGTAGCGGCCAAACGCAACGGGTGTCAAAGCGGAGCCGTCGCCAACCTCCTCCATAGAATGAACCAAGACGGGTAACTCCTCCCATAGCGAAAGGGGTCTGCGATGCATCACTCGACAGCCAACCAGTTCCTCATGAGGTTCCCGCGGCGGCTCCGAAGCGGGCGGGGGCTTATCCCGGCCGTGGTCCTGCTGCTCCTGATGGCAGCCCCCGTCGTGGGGCAGTACGGGGGGGACAATCCGGGGGAAGGCACGTGGCCGGTGATCTCCGTCAGCGTGGCGGTGGTGGACGGCGTGGTCTGGGTGACGGGCCGCGACGCCTCCACCAGCGGGCGAATCATCTGGCAGTATCCGCTGGTGGGGAACCGGGGCGGAGTGGCCCTGGACAGCGGGCCCCTGACGACGTACGTGGTGACAGGCGGGCGGCGGTTCCTGATCCACAACGCCACCGGGGAGGCCGCGGAGATGCGGGACGGGGAGGTATACCAGCGGTACGGCCCCGGGGGCGGACAGTTGTATCCCCCGCGGGAAGCCCCCCCCACCCCCACCCCCGAGACCGATGCCAACCAGTTCGCCGAACCCGGGGTGCTGGGCGGTGAGGGCGCCACGGCCGAGCGGCCGCAGGACCTGCCCCCGCGGGTCCGCCTGCCGGCGAACGTGCGGCGGGAGGTGGATGCGCTCCGCCGCCGCGAGCAGCGGCTGCAGGACCTGATCGCGGCGCACGAGGAGTTGGCGGCCGCCCTCCTCCGGCTGGAGGAGGCCCGCGAGTGGGACGCCAACGCCGCCGACCTCCGCGCCGAGGAACTCGCCGTCACCCGCGCCCGCACCCGCCTGGCGCAGCAGGAGCGGACGACGATGGCCAGCCTCCGCACACCGGCGACCCCGGGCCGGGACGCCAACGACGTGGGCCTGCCCGAAGTCCGCGAGACCCCCGAACTCCGCCAGGCCCAGGAGCGCGTCGTGAGCCTGACGGAGGACCTCAACATGGCCGTCATCCGCTATAACCGCCTGCAGCGCGAGGAGGCGCCCCGCGCCCGGGTCAACCAGGTCCAGGACCAGATCTTCACGCTGCAGGAGCAGATCCAGGCGGCACGCGTGCAGTTGCAGCTCGAAACCATGCTCGCCGCCCTGCCCGAGGCGTCGGCGGTCGATCCCAACCTGCGGGCCCGCATCGAGAGTACCTACACCGAGATCCTGGACCTGCGCGACGCTCTCGGCCGCCTCGAACGCATCGCCGAGCGGCAACGGCCGCAACGGAACGAGACCCGCGCCTACTTCGTCGCCTACCAGCAGACGGTCGGGCAGATCATGTCCCTCTACAACCGGCTCACCGAGGCCGAGAACCGGTTCGAATCCCTCCGCCGCCAGGCCATGCGTACCAACGGCCCACAGGGGGACGGGAGTACGGGGAGACCGCAGGGCCGGAACACTGGAAGACCGAGCAACGGAGATACCCGACGGCCACGGGACGCGAATTCCGGCGGGCCGGGCGGGCGGACACCGGGGTAGGAACGGGGACCTTAGCGGCGAGTCCCTCGTGCCGGCTTCCGCGTCCCCCCCGCCTTGCGGAGGGCTTGGTCGAGGTCGGCGAGGATGTCGTCGGCGTCCTCCATCCCGACGGCGAGGCGGATGAGGCCGTCCGTAATCCCCAGCGCCAGCCGCTCCTTCCGCGTGTTGTGGTAGTAGCTCACCGTCGCCGGGTGCGTGATCAGCGTCTCCACGCCTCCGAGGCTGGGGGCGATGAAGCACAGCTCCAGGTGGTCCAGGAACCGCTTGGCCGTCTCCATCCCCCCGCGGATGTCGAAGGTCACCACGCCCCCGAACCCGGTCATCTGCGCCTGGGCGGTTTCGTAGTGCGGGTGCGAGGGCAAACCGGGGTAGTACACCCGCTTCACCAGCGGGTGCTCCTCCAGGTACTGCGCCAGGCGGAGCCCGGTGGCGTTGTGGACGGCCATGCGGACGGCGAAGGTCTTGAGCCCGCGGAGCAGCAGGTAGCAGTTGTGCGGGTCGATCACCCCGCCGATGGCCTTGTGCAGGGCGCGGACGCGTTCGACGAGGTCCTTGCGCCCCAGCAGCGCCCCGGCGAGCAGGTCGTTGTGCCCGGCGAGGTACTTGGTGCAGGACTGCAGCACGAGGTCCACGCCCCACTCGAGGGGGCGCTGGTTGAAGGGCGTGGCGAAGGTGCTGTCGATGAGCGTGAGGACCCCGTGCTTCTGGGCGATCGTGCGCAGCTTTTCGAGATCGAAGATGTTGAGGTACGGGTTGGTGGGGCTCTCGGAGAAGATGAACTGGGTGTTGGGGCGGACGGCGGCGTCGAGGGCGTCGTAGTCGCCGAACGGGACGATGGTGCACTCGACCCCGAACCGCTGGAGGTAGGAGGAGCAGAATTCGAGGGTCTTCTTGTAGGCGTCGTCGGTGATGACGATGTGGTCCCCGGTGCTCACCAGGGCGAGGATGGTGGTGCTGATCGCGCTCATGCCGCTGGCAAAGACGACGCAGTCCTCGGCCCCTTCGAGGGCGGCGAGGCGGCGGGCGGCGACCTTCTCGGTGGGATTCCCGTAGCGGCCGTACTCGTAGCGTTCCTTCCCGCCCTGGGTGTAGGCGGCGACCTCGCGGGAGTCCTTGAACGCGTAGGTGGAGGTCTGGACGATGGGGGTGGTGATGGCGTCGGCGTAGTGGAGGCGATCCTCCCCGGCGTGGATGGCCCGCGTGGACAGTCCACGTTTCGACATCGCCGAACCCGTGCTCTTCCCGGTCGTTCGCTTCATGTGCATGCACTCCCGCCCCGCACGCACGGGCAGCGGCGCGCGCGGAGCAGGGACCAGCGTACCGGGAGGGCCCGCGGGGATCAATGGCGTGAAGGCGCAAGAGACTGCGGATTGGTAACCGTTCACGCCCTTCCAAGCAGCCGGAAGGGCGTGAAGAAAGGGGCGTGTCGGCGCCCAGGGGAGCGACCTTCTTTTCTGGCCACCGTTCCCGGGGTGCCACCCTCAAGCGGCGCTGTTTGCCGCTTGGGGGTGCCACGGCCGGGGGGGCAGCACCCCCAAGCCGCGAACAGCATGCGGCTTGAGGGGGGCACCCACACCAAGGTTCCGTTCCATGAGCGGCTACCTCTTCTGCCAGAACAGAAGGTCGCTCACGCGCCCAGGCGAACGGCCTGTCCCCTCTCCCCGCCAGCCCCGTGCCGCTTGCCTCTTCTTCTCCCCACCGACCCCGCGGCGGTGGTAAGCGGCTATCGACTACGGCGGCGGTCCCCGCCCATCCCGCTCGTCCTCCTGCTCCCCACCGACCCTGCGTCGGTGGTAAGCCGGCTTCCTGACTACGGGATCACCAACGGGCGCGGACGATGGGCGGACCCGGCGCAGCGGCCGTAGTCGAGAGCCGTTTGAACCACCGACGCGAGGTCGGTGGGGAAAAGAAGAAGCAGCAGAAGAAGAAAGAGATCCGTGGGCCCGGGCGAGTAGTCGATAGCCGCCTTCCACCGACGCGGGGTCGGTGGGGAGGTTCGGACGGCGGCGTCCTTCTGCCCCCCCCCAGGGCCATTGCAAAGTTCAATTCGCCGGGTGCCACGGGTTCGCAGAACCCGTGTTCCGCCGCACGCTCGTAGGAGCACGGCTGCAAACAGCGCAGCCGTGGCACCCGCGACTGCGAGTTTGCGATGGCCCTGCCCCCCCCGGGGGCACCGCATGAACGGTTGCCGAGAATCGAAACCGGGAGCGGGCGCAGCCCGCGCTGCGTCTCTGCGGCCCATCCTTTCACGCCCCGTCCGCGGAGGGGACGCTGGATCCTCGCCCACGCAAACCCGCAATCGCCGCGCAGCGGCTATCCCGCGGCCGTCTTGGTGAGGGCGGCGCGGCAGTGGTCGAGGAGTTCACGGACCTTGAAGGGTTTGAACAGGACGGCCGACAGGCCCTCGCGGTTGGCGCGGACGATGGAGTGGCCCGGGTCATACCCGAAGGCGGTGATGAGGATGACCGCGGTGTCGTCGTGGGCGGCCTTGGCGGCGGCGAAGACCTCATAGCCGCTCGCCCCGGGCATCTTGATGTCGGAGATCACGAGGTCGTACTGCTTGACGGCGAGGTAGCGGATGGCCTCGGCCCCGTCGGCGGCGACGTCGACGAGGGCCCCGTAGGGCACGAGCACGTCGCAGACGGTCTGGCGGATGAGTTCCTCGTCGTCGGCGACGAGGATGCGCTTGCCCGTCAGGACCGGGTCCTGCTCGATCGGCCCGGCCGTCTCCCCGTCCCCCGCCGTCACGCCCTGCGACACCTGCTGCAGCGACTTGCGGGCCTGCGTCGCCCACACGATGATCCCGTCGAGCCGGCGGCGGAGGTCATCGTGGCCGATGTAGTCCTCCTGGAGCTGGGCGGCCTCGGTGAGGATGTCGTTGAGCGGGCCGGTGAGCTGGGCGCAGATGGACCCGCTGACCTGCGTGTGCGTCTCGTGGCGTTCGAAGACCAGCAGCTTCAGCACGTGCAGGGACATCGCGACGTACCCGGCGAAGATCTCGGCGAACTGCCGGTCCTCCTCCCCGAACGCCCCCATCCGGTCGCTCTCGACGTTCAGCACGCCGATCACCTTGTCGTGCAGGCGAAGCGGAACGGTGAGCGAGCTGCAGGCGTTGGGGAGGCACGACTTGTAGCGGGGATCGCTGCGAACGTCGGGGCAGATGTAGCTGCGCCCGGTGGCCGCGACGTACCCGCTGATGCCGTTATCCACCCCCGTCCCCGCGAAGATCTCGTAGGAGTCGATGTCGCCCCCGAGGCCCTCGAAGACGATGGGCTCGAGGCGGTTGGTCCGCTCGTCGAGGAGCAGGACCGCGAAGTGCTGGTAGCTGAGGACCTCGCGCGAGCAGCGGATGATGCGGTCCTCGAGCACGCTGAGTCGCTCGGGGGCGGTGCGGTTGGACAGGGCCCCGAAGTCCAGGCGGACGAGTTCGCGTCCGGCGCGGTCGATGGCGTTGAGCTTCTGCTGCTGGCGGCGTTGCTGGGTGGCGTTGACGACGACGGCGGCGACCTGCTTGAGCACGCCCTCGCTGTCGCGGACGGGGGAGCAGATGACCTCGTAGTACTGGCCCTCGGTGGGGATGAGGGAGTGCTTGCGCCCGCGGTGGTCGCCCGCGGGGGCGCGGGTGGCGAACTGCTCGTAGGCGTCGCGGCAGAGGCGGCGGAGGGGGTCGAGGACCTCGCGGGGGAACTCGCGGGCACGGCGGTTGGCCCAGACCAGTTCCCCCCCGGCCCCGACGACGACCACGCCATCGCCGACGGTGTCGAGGACGACGGCGGCGCGCTGCGTGACGACCCCGCGCTCCAGCGGCAGGAAGTCCCCGGTATCGGCGAGGACGGCGTCGAAGCGGTGATCGCGGAGGGCATCGATCGCCTGGTCGAGATCGGCGACGACGTGGACGTCAAAGGCGGTGCGGAGAGAGTCGAGCAGATCGCCGGACTTGAAGTTCGGCCCACTCAGCACCAACAGCTTGCGGAGATCGGTTTCGTTGGCCATTGCTACCTGCCTGACGAGGAATTCATCAATACTAGGATAAGTTCCCAGCAGGGTCAATGCCAATCGTAGGGGAACCCCCTACGCTATTCCTCGTCCATCCCACGGGCGGCGGTGCGGCGGGCGGGTTTGCGGAGCTTCTGGACGAGGCGGAACTTGGTTTGGGCGGCGGCGATGTGGCGGGAGCGGACGGTCACCTCCTCCGGGGTGGCCGCGGGCAGGCGGCGGGCCCGCTCGATGTCCTCCCACGCCTCCTCGGCGTCGATCTGCTCGAGCGGAATGCACTCATCGGCGAGGATGGTCATGCGGTTCTCGCGGACCTGGGCGAACCCCCCGGCGAGGTAGTAGACCTTGCGGTCCCCGCTCTCGGACTGCACGGTGAACGGCCCCCCGCCGATGGCCGCCAGCAGCGGGGAGCGGTTGGCCAGCACGCCCACCATCCCGTCCGCCCCGGGAAACATCACCATCGACGCCCGCCCCTCATACCGCACCCCTTCGGGGGTGAAGACCTCATACGCGAATGTCCGCCGATACTCCGCCATGACTCACTCTCACTACCAGGCCCGGGACGCAAAAGAGCATTGTACCGCGCCGCACTCCCCGCGTGCGATGACAAGGACGCATTTCGCCGTCCGCCCCCGCCGCGATCAGCGGAAGCGGTCGTGGCAGACCAGGTCGTCCAGGGGCTTGCGGGGCTTCTCGGCGGGGTCGGACGCGGGGTGGCCCAGGGGCATCAGCTCGATGATGCGGGCGGAGGCAGGCACGTTGAGGACCTTGGAGCACTTCTCCTGGTCGAAGTGCCCGATCCAGCACGTCCCGAGCCCTTCGGCGGCGGCGGCGAGGGCGATGTGGTCCAGGACGATCGCGCAGTCCACGGGGTCGGTGGGGACCTTGCAGAACATCGCGTCGGCGGGGGTGAGCCCGATCATCGCCAGCAGCACCGGCGCCTGCCCGACGAAGGGCTGCCCGGCGGCTTCGGCGACCTGCTTGCGAAGGGAGGCGTCGCGGACGACGATCAGCTTCCACTGCTGGCGGTTCCGCGCGGTCGGCGCTGAGCGCCCCGCCTGGAGGATGCGTTCGAGCACGTCGTCGGAGACGGGGGCGTCGGTGTACGCGCGGACGCTGCAGCGGCGGCGAATGGCGTCGTAGAGATCCATGGTGCGGCTCCTTTCGTTCTTGCGGGGACAGTATAGCCTCGGGAGGGACTGGGGAACAGGCACTGGGGGAGGGAGGTGAGAGGTGAGAGGGTAGAGGTGAGAGTCCGGAGGGACGCGTCCCGCGAGCACTCTCACCTCTAACCTCTAACCTCTCACCTGTTCCTCACGCCCTCGCCTCTCCGCGGGCGGCGGCGCCGATGCGTTTGGCTTGTTCGGCGGCCTCCTCGATGGCCCCGACGTACATGAAGGCGGCCTCGGGGAGGTGGTCCCACTTGCCCTCGCAGATCTCGCGGAAGCTGCGGACGGTCTCGGCCAGCGGGGTGTAGCGCCCCTCCTTGCCGGTGAAGACCTCCGCGACGAGGAAGGGCTGGGAGAGGAAGCGTTCGATCCGCCGGGCGCGGGCGACGAGCTTCTGGTCGTCCTCGCTCAACTCCTCCACGCCCAGGATCGCGATGATGTCCTGCAGCTCGCGGTAGCGCTGGAGGATCTGCTGCACCCGCCGCGCCGTGTCATAATGCTCCTGCCCCACCAGCGACGGGTCGAGGATGCGCGACGAACTCGTCAGCGGGTCGATGGCCGGGTAGATCCCCTTCTCCACGATCCCGCGGTCGAGCGTGATGAACGCGTCGAGGTGCGTGATCGCCGTCGCCGGGGCGGGATCCGTCATGTCGTCGGCGGGGACGTAGATGGCCTGCACGGACGTGATGGCGCCCGAGCGGGTGGACGTGATCCGCTCCTGCAGCTCGCCCATCTCCGTGGCGAGGGTGGGCTGGTAGCCCACGGCCGAGGGCATCCGCCCCAGCAGCGCCGACACCTCCGACCCCGCCTGCGAGAAGCGGAAGATGTTGTCGATGAACAGGAGGGTCTCGGCGCCCTGGTCGCGGAAGTACTCGGCGACGGTGAGGGCGGAGAGGGCGACGCGGAGGCGGGCCCCCGGGGGCTCGTTCATCTGCCCGAAGACCATGACGGTCCGGTCGATGAGCTTCTGCCCCGTCTTGCCGATCTCCATCTCCTGCATCTCGAGCCAGATGTCGTTGCCCTCGCGGGTCCGCTCCCCCACGCCCGCGAAGACGCTGTAGCCCCCGTGCTCCGTCGCGATGCGGGTGATGAGTTCCTGGATGATCATCGTCTTGCCCGTCCCCGCACCGCCGAACAACCCCGTCTTGCCGCCGCGCACGAACGGGGCCAGCAGATCGATGACCTTGATGCCCGTCTCGAACAGCTCGCTTTTGGGGGTCAGGGCGGCGAACAGGGGAGGGGCGGCGTGGATGGAGCGGTACTGCTCCGCCACCACGGGCGGCCCGCCGTCGACGGGCTCGCCCAGGACGTTGAACACGCGTCCCAGCACCGCCTCCCCGACGGGCATCTCGACGGACTTGCCCGTGTTGACGACGGGCATCCCGCGGGTGAGCCCGTCGGTGGCGCCCAGGGCCACGCAGCGGACGCGCCCCCCGCCGAGGTGCTGCTGCACCTCCCCCACCAGGTGGATGGGCACGGGGGCGTCGGGGGCGTCCACCCGCAGGGCGTTGTAGATCGCCGGGACGTGGTCCTCGGCGAATTCGGCGTCGAAGGTCGATCCGATCACCTGCGTGATCCGTCCGGTTGCGTTGTCGGTCATTCCTGCATCCCTTCGCTGCCGCCCATGATCTCGGCAAGCTCGTTGGTGATCTGGCCCTGGCGGGTGCGGTTGTACCGCACCGTCAGGTGGCGGATCATCTCGTCCGCATTCTCCGTCGCCGCCCGCATCGCGCTCATCCGGGCGACCTGCTCCGACACGGCCGCGTCCAGGAAACACTGGTACAGCCGCACCCGCACCAGGGCGGGCAGGAGCGTGTCGAGGATCTCGGCGGGCGAGGGGAGCATCTCGTACTCCTCGCGCTCCATGCCCTCAGGCAGCACCTCAGGGGGGCGCTCCAGGTTGCTCAGGGGCAGGACCTGCGCGATCGCCGCCTGCTGGCGGGCGGAGGAGATGAACTGCATGTACGCCACCTCGACCCCGCTGATCGTCCCGGCGGTGAAGGCGGCGGTGAGGCGGTCGGCGAGGTCGGAGATGACGCTGAACTCGGGGGTCTGGTCGAACTGCGTGTAGGCCTGCTCCAGCGGGCATCCCGCCCCCCGCAGCGCCGCAATGCCCTTTTTGCCCGACGCGTGGACGAGGACCTCGTAGTCCTCGGACAGGAGCTGCGCCCGCCGCTGCATCGCCAGGCGGACGACGGAGCTGTTGTAGGCCCCGGCGAGCCCGCGGTTGCCCGTGAGCACGAACAGCACGTCGCGCTTCACGTCCGCCCGCCCGTCGATGAGCACGTGGCGCAACTGCCCCTCGGGCGCGCGGGCGAGGAGGTCGGCGACCAGGTCCGTCGCCCGCTGCGTGTACGGGTGCAACGCCGTCACGCGATTGTGCGACTGGCGAAACCTCGCCGTCGACACCATCTCCATCGTCTTGGTCACCGTCCGAATGTTCCGGATGGAGCGGACGTGGTTGAGGATTTTTCGTGCTTTGGCCACACTACCACCTATCCCACGCGGAGAAAGCAGGGCGATTGCGGAGTTCGGATTTCGGATTTGCCTCGGCAGCGATCAGGCGCCTCCTTGCAAGTTCGGACGCCGCCGCCAACACGCTGTCCGAAAGGCAGCGGGGATGCAGGGGATACAGGGGATGAGGAGAAGAAACCGGAATACGCGTCATGGCTTCGCTTCCGCTTCCATCCCTTGCATCCCCGCTTGTTTCCTCGGATTGTGCGGGAATCCGCGCTCGATCTGCGGAGGGGACGTCGAATCCTCACCCACGCAAATCCGAAATCCGAAATCCATCACTCTTCCCCCCCCACCACCGGAACGGGAGGCTCTTCCGCATGCCCCGCCGCCTTGCGACGGGCCTTGCGTTCCCTGCGGTACTCCCCGTCCTTGTACTCGTCGACGACGAACGTCAGCCGGCGACGACGTTCGGGGGGGAGGCTCTGGTCGGCGGTCATCTCGGCGTAGAGGTCCGCGTGCTCGCCCCGCACGTACGCCAGCAGCCCGCGCTCGAAGTGCGGGATCTCCTCCGGCGGCAGGTCGTCCAGCACTCCGCGGACGCCCGCGAAGATCGCGATCACCTGGTCCATCGCCGCCCGCGGTTCGTACTGCGGCTGCGTGAGCAGGCGAACCATCCGCTGCCCGCGCTGCAACTGCTGCTCGGCCGCGGGGTCAAGCTCCACGCCCAGTTGGGCAAACGTCTCCAGTTCGCGGTACGCCGCCAGGTCCAACCGCAGGCTCGCGGCCACCGTCTTCATCGCCGGATGCGCCGCCTTATAGCCCACGCGCGACACGCTGATGCCCACGTTGACGGCCGGGCGGACGCCCTGGAAGAACAGCGACGGTTCGAGGTAGATCTGCCCGTCGGTGATGGAGATCAGGTTCGTGGGGATGTACGCCGACACCTCGCCCTCCTGCGTTTCGCAGATGGGCAGGGCGGTCATGGACCCGCCGCTGTCGGCCTGGCGGTGGAGCTTGAGGCGGTCCTTGTCCGCGCGGGCGTCGAGGTCCTTCATCGCCCGCGCCTTGCCCTGGGGACCCACGTACTCCTGGCCGTTGACGCCCTGGACCCCGCGGGCGGACTCGGGGGTGTCGAGCGGGGCGAGGACGTAGCGGTCGGCGAGCTTGCAGGCGCGCTCCAGCAGGCGGGAGTGCAGGTAGAACACGTCGCCCGGGTACGCCTCGCGCCCGGGGGGGCGGCGGAGCAGGAGCGAGATCTGCCGGTAGGCGGCCGCCTGCTTGGACAGGTCGTCGTAGACCACCAGGGTGGGCTTGCCGTGGGTGTACATGAAGTACTCGGCGATGGCGGCCCCGGCGTAGGGGGCGACGTACTGCAGGGGGGCGGGGTCGCTGCTGGACGCGGAGACCACCACCGTGTTCGCCAGGGCCCCGTGGGCCTTGAGCACCTCCACGATGGACGCGACGGTGGACTCCTTCTGCCCGATCGCGACGTAGACGCAGATCACGCCCTTGTCGCGCTGGTTGATGATGGCGTCGACGGCGATGGCGGTCTTGCCCGTCTTGCGGTCGCCGATGATCAGCTCGCGCTGCCCCCGCCCGATGGGGGTCATCGAGTCCACGGCCTTGACGCCCGTTTCGAGGGGTTCGGTGACGGGCTGCCGCCCCGCGATGCCCGGGGCGATCAGTTCCAGCGGGCGCGTGCGGTCGGTCACGACGGGCCCCGCGTCGTCGAGGGGGGTGCCCAGGGGGTCCACGACGCGCCCGAGCAGGGCCTCGCCCACGGGCACCTCGAGCAGGCGGCCCGTGGCGGTGACCGTGTCGCCCTCGCGGACCTGCGTGCTGGAGCCGTAGATGACGGCCCCGATGGAGCTTTCCTCGAGGTTGAAGACCTGGCCCATGGCGCCGGACTCGAACTCGAGGAGTTCACCCGCCATCGCCTCGGAGAGCCCGAAGATCTGGGCGATCCCGTCGCCCACTTCCAGGACGCGTCCGACGCGGGAGACGTCGGCGGTGGAGCGGTACTGGGCGATCTCCTCGCGGAGAACGCGAACGATTTCATCGGTGCGGAACTTCATGGTTCCTGCGTGTCCTTCCAGGCGACGTCGTCGGCGCGGCGCGCGAGCGACTCGTGCATGCGAATGATCTCCCCCGCCAGCGAGGCATCGTACACGCGGTCGCCCACGTGGACGACCAGGCCCCCCAGGATCCGCTCATCCACCCGCCGGCGGAGGACGGGCGGGGCGCCCAGGACCCCGGCGAGGACGTCGGCGATGCGGTGGGCGTCGGCGTCCTCCAGCTCGAAGGCCGTCGTGATGATGACCTCGACGCGGCCCTGGCGGCGTTGGAGGCCGAGGCGAAACTCCTCCGCGACAGGGCGCAGGAGGAACAGGCGGTCGTTGCGGGCCATCACGAACAGCAGGCCCGTGACGAGGTCGTCGGTGCGCCCGGCGAAGACGCGTTCGACGAACGCCACCCGCTCCCGCCTCGTCCGGGTCGCGGGGGCGAGCAGCCCCGCGATGCCCTCGATCTGCTCGGGGAGCTGGGCGAGGGCGGCGAGTTCCTCGGCGACGGCGGCGGCGCGGGCGTCGTCGGGGATCAGTTCCAGCAGCGCCCGGGCATACGCGCCGCCCAGCAGGGCGACCTCGGGGTCGAGCACGCTGGACAGGCGGGGGGGGGGCATGGATCAACCTTCCCGCTCGGCTGCGGGGGCCGCATCGAGCGCCTCGGCGGCGGGGGCGTGCTGGGCGGCGACCTGGAGGCGGATCTCCTCGAGGGACTCGGCGAGGAGGCGGCGCTGCTCGTCGGGGCTCAGGGAGCGGCGGAGGACGCGCTGGGCGACCTCGGTCGCCAGGTCCGCCGTCGTGTGGTACAGGTCGCGCAGGGCGTCGCGTTTGGAGCGGTCGATCTCTCGCTGGGTGGCGTGGACCGTCTGCCGGGCCTCCTGCTTCGCGCTGGCCAGGATCTCCTCCCGCTGCGATTCGGCGGCGTCGCGGGCGCGGTCGACCACCTCGCGGGCCTCCTCGTCGGCACGGGCGAGGCGGGAGCGGTAGTGGGTCGCCAGGTCCTCCGCCTCGCGCTCCTTCTCCTCGGAGCGTTTGATGGTGGCGGCGATGGCCTCCTCCCGCCCGCGCAACTGCGCGATCAGGGGCTTCCAGGCCCACTTGCCCAGCATGCCCAGCAGGAGCAGGAAGATCAGCACGGCCGCGACGCCCTGCCCGACGTTGCCGGGATTGGGCCCCTGGGCCTGTGCGGTGGCGGCGAGCAGCAGAACGGTCGCGGTCCCGAGCAGCGCCCGCCACCGCAGAGCGATTGCGGATTGCGGATTGCGGATTGCGGATTGTTGCGGGCGGGAGCGCACTGCGAATTCCTCGGATGGTGGAGCGGAACACGGCAACAACAAGGGGGCAATCCGATGCGGGCGCTGTGCGGCGGAGCCGGACGGGGCGCACCTCCCAGGCGTCGATACGGACGGGTCACGGCCGCAACGGACTCCCCCACCGTCCCGGGCGAAGGGAATCCGCAATCCGCAATCCGCAATCCGCAATGCCCTCGGGCCGCCCATCCGACTCGGTTCGGCATGGGTTGGATGCATCATGGGGCGAACCGCCGTCTAGATGAACAACACGCCCAGGAGGCAGACGACCATGGCAAAGAGCATGCCGCCCTCGATCATGGCCGCGGTCACGATCATGGGGGCGAACATGGCGCCGGACGCTTCGGGCTGGCGGGCGATGGCGTCGATGGCCGCCCCGCCGATGCGGGCAATGCCGTACCCGCCCCCGATGGCCGCGATGCCCGCACCAAGGCACGCCCCGATGATCCCCAGCGCCCGGGCCATCGGCACGGAGTCGACGGACTGGACTTGGGGGGCCGCCGCCGGCCGCTCCGTGGCCACGGGCGCCACCTGCCGCTCCGGGGCCACGGGCGTGTCGTCCTGCGCAACGGCCTGCGCGGAGACCAGAGTGACCATCAGACCCATCAGAACTACGAGGGCAAACTGCTTCATGTCTCGTCTCTCCCTGACGTATGCGTCCCGGTCCGCCCGCGCCGCGGGCGGATGTAGGCAATAAGGCGTCGTAGTATACCACTGCCCCCCGACAGAAGCGAGAGGGGAAAAATCTCTCAGTGCTCCCCCTCCGCGTACAGCCCGATGAACATCGCGCTGAGGAAGGTGAAGATGTACGCCTGCAGCCCGGCGACGAGGAGTTCCAGGACGCTGACGAGGGCGCTGGCGAGGATGCACGCGGGGCCCACGTAGAACAGGTGCGGGGACTGCTCGCGGAGGAACCCCGCCAGCGTCTGAAGGATGAACATCATCATCACCCCCAGCAGCGTGTGCCCCGAGAGGATGTTCGCGCACAGGCGGACCATCAGCGAGAAGCTCTTGGCGAGCACGCCCACCAGTTCCAGCAATGCCAGCGGGACCAGCATCAGCCTGCCGATCACGCCCTCAATGTGCGGGCTGAGCCCGAAGAACCACAGCACGGGCGACAGCAGCAGGCAGGCGATCGGCGACCAGCCGCGCCGGCACTGCGTCCGGTAGGCCGCCTTCTTCAGACCCGCCCCGAGGATCGTTACCAGCGTAATCAGGCCAAACCCGACGCAGACCGTCGCGATGCTCGTCGCCGGAACCCCCATCGGCGGCAGGCCCACCGCCACCGAGAGCGACTCCAGCGGAATCAGCCCGAAGAGGTTGATCCCCAGGATGAAGACGAACAGCGTGAGGAGGAACGGCAGGTAGGCGTACGCGCGGTCGTGCAGCGCGGGGCGGGCGATCATGTCCCGGACGAACACGACGATCACCTCCGCGACGTTCACCAGCCCGTGCGGGACCTCACCGGGCCCCAGCCGCGCCGCCCGCCGCCCCGCCAGCAGAAACAGCACGCTCACCCCCAGACCCGCCAGCAACATCGTCGCGATCCCGCTGGACATCAGCGTGACGGGCATCCCGAAGACCTCGACCACGCAGCCCGGCCAGGCGTGATCGCTCACGTGCTCCATCAGGTCCGCCGACGCCAGGATCATACATCGTCCCACGTGATTTCCTTCCGCGGCCCGGCGAGTCCGTACGTGAACAGCCGGACGATCTTGCCCTGCTCCACCAGCCTCGCGTCCCGCTGCAGGGCCTTCACCAGCCAGACCACGATACAGAAGAGCATCGCCAGGTGGAAGAGCAAGACCCAAAGGACCAGCGCGATCGTCGACAGCGGCAGGATCGCCCACGCCACCGCCGCCCCCATCAGCACCAACGCCAGGCGGTACGCCTCCCCGGGCAAAAACGCCGCCGCCACCCGCGCCGGACCCTCCCGCGCCCCCCGCAGCTCGATCCAGCCCGCCGCCAGCGCCCCCATCCCCGCCAGCACGGCCGCGACGGCCTCGGCGTACAGGCCGGGATTCCCCGACCACGTCCACGTGGGAAACGCCCCGAGCCCCCCAAGGAGCGCCCCCGTCGGGACCGCCCACCACAGCAGGTCTCGCATGCGAAGGCGCATCGGTACGGTGTCCACTATCGCGACTCCCTCTGGATCCGCAGCACCGACCGCACCAGGTGGTACAGCCCCGCCGCAAAGCCCAGGACCGCCCCCACGATCACCATCGCCGGCAGCGTGCCCAGCGCATGGTCCAGCGCCAGCCCTCCCCCGATGAAGGCCGCCACCGTCACCACGAATTCGACGCCCACCGTGGCGCAGCGCAGGGCGCGCATTCGCTCGCGGTCGGCCGGTCCGTTTGTCATCACCCTCGAAGCGTAGGGGCGCGCGGGCAGAGTGTCAACCGCACCGTTCCCCGCTAGCGCAACCGATACCGCACCAGCCGCCACACGTGGCGGAGGAAGCGGAGCTGCTGGGCGACGTTGAACTTGCTCCGCCCGGCGCGGCGGTCGGTGAAGTGGATCGGCACCTCCAGCACCCGCTGAGGACGGCACTTGGTCAACAGCTCCAGCCCGATCTTGTACCCGATGGGGTCCAGGGGCCCGGCGGCCTCCAGGGCCGTGCGGCGGAGGGCGAAGAAGCCGCTCATCGGGTCGCGAACGGGCGTGAGCACGCGGGCGGTGAGCATGCCCGTGCGCGACATCGTCCGCCGCACCACCCCCCAGTCCTTGTCCATGGACCCGCCCGGGACGTAGCGGGAGCCCAGGACGAAGTCGTACCCGTCGTGCAGGGCGGCGACCATGCGAGGCAGCACCTCGGGGGGATGGGAGAGGTCGGCGTCCATGACGGCGAAGATCTCCCCGCGCGCCGCCCCAAACCCCTCCAGCACCGCCAGCGACAGATCGCGCCGGCCCCGCCGGACGATCAGGCGGACCCACTCCTCGCCCCGGGAGCGGACGAGTTCCTCCGTCCCGTCCCGCGAGTCGTCGTCCACCAGGACCAGCTCCCCCGGGATGCCCGACTCCGCCCGCAACCGCCCCACGCGGTCCAGCAGTGCAGGGAGCGACTCGGCCTCACGGTAGGTGGGGACGATCAGCGAGACGGCCGGCGGCGGTACGGGCACGTTGGTCGACACGGGCGGGAAGTCTACCACACCCCGGAGACGGCGGCGATAGGCCGGCGTGAAGAGTGTTTGAGAACCTCTCTCGCCGCCAAGGCCGCCAGGATCGCCGCAGGGAGAGACCGGTTCAGACGGCAGGTGATCTACTTCTCTTTACGTCCGTGTAACCGTTCACGGGAGTCCCCGCGTCGAGCCCAGGCCCGCGTTGGAAAAGGGGACAGGCACCTGCGCGGAGAACGGCACCCCGCTCCGGAGCCAGTCCCCTTTTCCAACGCTCCGGAACCCGTCCATTTTCCGAGGCCCCTTGCGCCGAGCGTCTGCTTGCAGCGCAGGGCCTTCTCTTCATGTCTTCGCCGCCGTGGGCGAGGGCGAAACGGGAGCAGAATCGGCAAATTCCGTAATTCTCGGCGTGCCGCCCCTGGAGAGCCGCCGGAGGGCGTGCAGCGGCCGCGGCCGCATCGCCGCACAGCGGCCGTGCACAGCGCACGGCGCAGCGCCCCTCCGAGCGGACCCGCCGCCTGGTTTCACATTTTTTTTTGCCGCCAGACCTTCCGACATCCAAGGCGGGACCCACACGGACGGCCGCTTGGGGGTTCGGGGGAGGAAACGGCGTATAAGGGACCTACCGTACCGAAATTACGCTCCGTCGAACGGGACAGACCGCGGCTACCCAAGGGGCCCGGCGGCCCCCGCGGCGTAGTGGCGCCGCACCGGGACTGTGACGCTCGCCACATTTTTCCCCTTGACCGGATTCACGAGTCGATAGATAATGCTGTGAACTGATTCACAGCGTGAAACCGGTAACGGAGGACCGGGGGCGGGTGACGGTGGCGAGGTATCTGCACGGCGGGCAAGGCCCGGTGGGCAGGGCATTTGGACAGGGAAACGTCCGAAATGCGGGATTTCGCCAAACGGCGCCCGAATGGGATCGTAAGCAGGAAGAGACCGCTAACGGCAGAACGCCTGGGCAGCGCCCAGGTCAGAACTGTGAGCCAAGAAACAGTGCCGACGCGAATGCTCGACAAGCGACTTCCCGACAGGACCGTAGGCCGGCTGAGCCTTTACCGCCGGCTGCTGAGCGAGTTGCGCAAACGGGGCGTCTCGCACGTGTACTCGCACGAGTTGGCCAAGGCGGCGGGCGTGACGGCCGCCCAGGTCCGCCGCGACGTGATGGCCACGGGATACAGCGGCAGCCCGACGCGGGGGTACGAGGTCGAGGAGCTGGCGGCGAGCATCGGGAAGGTGCTGGACGGCCCGGCGAGGCAGAACGTGGCGCTGGTGGGCGTGGGCAACCTGGGGCGTGCGATGCTGGCCTACTTCTCCGGCCGCCGGCCCAACCTGTCGATCGTCGCCGCCTTTGACTCCGATCCCGGGCGGGTGAACCGCGTCATCAACGGCGTGCGGTGCTACCCGATGGGCGAGCTGTCCCGCGTGGTCGCGGAGGAGGGCATCACGGTGGGCGTGATTGCCGTTCCGACGACGGCGGCGCAGGAGGTGGCGGCGGCGTTGATCCGTGCGGGCGTGACGGGGCTGCTGAACTTCGCCCCCACGCCCCTGCACACCCCCCCGCACGTGTACGTGCAGGATATGGACGTGACGACATCGCTGGAGCGGGTGGCGTACTTCGCGCGCCAGTCCAGTGAGAAGAATACAGGAGCGTAGTGGAATGTCCTCAGTCGTGACCACGGATATCGAGGGGATCCTGGACGCCTACCCCCATGCGGGTCGGGACGCGTTGATCCCGATCCTGCAGAAGGTGCAGGAGGCCCACGGGTACATCTCGGAAGACGCCGTCGTGCGGATCGGGCGGCGGCTGAACCTGCCCGCCAGCAAGATCTTCGGCGTGGCGACCTTCTACAACCAGTTTCGCTTTCACCCCCCGGGCCGCTTCCACGTGCAGATCTGCCGCGGGACGGCCTGCCACGTGAAGGGGTCCGCGGGCGTGCTCGAGGCGCTCAAGCGGGCCCTCAGCATCGCCCCCGGACAGACCACCCGCGACGGGGTGTTCTCCCTGGAGGTCGTCGCCTGCATCGGGGCGTGCGGCCTGGCGCCGGTGATGGCGATCAACGGAGAGTTCCACGCCAAGCTCACCCCCGAGGCCGTAGGCAAGATCATCGAAGAATACCGCACGAGGTCACAAGATGACGGCAGTAACTAATCCCATCGCATCCGAGGTCCCCGAGCGCATCGTGCACCCGACTCTCATTGACCACCTGCTCCATCGCGGGGAGCCCGACGCGGCCGCCGACATGCTCCGCGCGCTCCGCCGCGAGACGCTCGTCCGCCCGGTGCTCTTCGTGGGCACGGGCACGTGCGGACTGGGCGCGGGGGCGGGCAAGACCCTCGCCGCCGTGCAGCGGTGGCTGGGGGACCAGGGCGTCGAAGCCGACGTCGTCGAGGTCGGCTGCATCGGCCTCTGCGCCGCCGAGCCGATGCTGGACATCCAACTCCCGGGGCGTGCGCGCGTTTCGTTCGCGGGCGTGACCAAGGACAACGTCGCGAGCGTGCTGCAGGGCATGCTGGTGGACGGGACGGTCCCGGGCGAACTCGTGCTGGGCCAGTTCCGCCCCCGTGCGGACGTGCAGGAGAAGGCCTGGGACGCCGTGCCGTACCTGGACGAGCATCCCTTCTTCGCCCCCCAGACCCGCTGGGTGCTGGTGAACTGCGGGGTGGTGGATCCCGGGAGCATCGAGGAGTACGTCGCCCACGGGGGGTACCAGGCGTTCTCCCAGGCCATCCGTTCGCAGACCCCCGCCGAGCTGTGCGACGTCGTCGAGGCCAGCGGCCTCCGCGGGCGCGGCGGCGGGGGGTTCCCCACGGGCAAGAAGTGGAAGTTCGCCCTCAACACCCCCGCCGACCAGAAGTACATGATCTGCAACGCCGACGAGGGCGACCCCGGGGCGTTCATGGACCGCGCGGTGATCGAGGGCGACCCGCACCGCATGCTCGAAGGATTGGCGCTGGCCGCCTACGCCATCGGGGCCACCAAGGCCTACGTCTACATCCGCGCCGAGTACCCCCTCGCCATCCGCCGCCTCGTCGAGGCCATCGAGCAGGCCAAGGCGTACGGCCTCCTGGGGCACAACATCCAGGACAGCGGGTTCAACCTCGAGATCATCATCAAGCAGGGCGCCGGGGCCTTCGTCTGCGGGGAGGAGACGGCCCTCATCAACAGCATCGAGGGCAAGCGCGGCATGCCGCGTCCCCGCCCCCCCTTCCCGGCCGTCCGCGGGCTGTTCGACAAGCCCACCTGCATCAACAACGTCGAGACGCTGGCAAACCTGCCCTCGATCGTCGCCCGCGGGGCGGCGTGGTTCGCCTCGTTGGGCACGGGCAGCAGCAAGGGCACGAAGGTCTTCGCCCTGTCGGGCAAGGTCGAGCGGACGGGCCTGGTCGAGGTGGCCATGGGCACGCGGCTCCGCACGATCATCTTCGACATCGGCGGGGGCATCCCGAAGGGCCGGACGTTCAAGGCCGTCCAGATCGGCGGGCCCAGCGGCGGGTGCATTCCCACCCCGCACCTGGACATCGAGATCGACTACGAGTCCCTCAAGACCGTCGGGGCCATGATGGGCTCGGGCGGGCTGGTGGTGATGGACGACGAGACGTGCATGGTGGACGTGGCGAAGTTCTTCATGGACTTCGTGCAGCGGGAGAGCTGCGGCAAGTGCATCCCCTGCCGTGAGGGCACGCGGCGGATGCTGGAGATCCTCCAGCGGATCACGCAGTCGCGGCGGACGGAGAAGGGCTTCGACGCCCTGGAACGGTTCCGCGGGGTCATGTACCTCCAGCGGCTGGCCGAAGTCATCCGCGACACCTCGCTCTGCGGGCTGGGCCAGACGGCCCCCAACCCGGTCCTGAGCACGCTGCGGTGGTTCCGCGACGAGTACGAGGCGCACGTGTACGAGCGCAAGTGCCCCGCGGGGGCCTGCACCGAGCTGGTGAGCTTCCGCATCGAGCCCGACAAGTGCAAGGGCTGCACCCTGTGCGCCAAGAAGTGCCCCGTCGACGCGATCATGGGCGCCCCCAAGAGCCCCCACTACATCGTGCCCGACAAGTGCGTGGGCTGCGGGACGTGCCTGGACGTCTGCAAGTTCAAGGCCGTCATCCGCGAGTGATTCCAAGCGAAGGTTAGAGGTTAGAGGTAAGAGGTGAGAGTGAACCGCATTCGGCGCCCGAGCGTGGGACGGACTATCGCAGTCCCTCCGGCGCCCGAGCGTCAGCACTCTAACCTCTAACCTGCCCAGATTGCTGATAGCTGACTGCTGATAGCTGAAAGCTGATAGCCCCAAAGGACATTCCTGTGGCAACGATTGAAGTAAACGGCAAGACGGTCGAGGCGAAGGACGGGGAGATGCTGCTGGCGACGTTGCGGCGTGCGGGGGTGCACGTCCCGACGCTGTGCAACATGGACAACCTCTTCCCCAGCGGCGCCTGCCGCATGTGCGTGGTGGAGGTCGAGGGCCAGCGCGGGCTCGTCCCGAGCTGCGCGTACCCGGTGGCAGGGGGGATGAAGGTGCAGACGCACTCCCCCCGCGTCCTCCGCGCCCGCAAGACGGTGGTCGAGCTGCTCCTGGCGAACCACCCCGATGACTGCCTCTTCTGCGTCCGCAACGCGCAGTGCGAGCTGCAGGGCCTCGCCGCCCAGCTCGGGGTGCGCGAGCGGCGGTACTGCGGGGACAAGACGGGCGGGAAGATCGACGTGTCCAACCCGTCGATCGTCCGCGACCCCGCCAAGTGCATCCTCTGCGGGCGGTGCGTCCGCGTCTGCGAGGAGGTCCAGGGCGTCGGGGCCATCGACTTCATCGGCCGCGGCAGCCGCTCGGCCGTCGGGACCGCCTTCAACCGCGGGCTGAACGTCTCGAGCTGCATCAACTGCGGGCAGTGCATCAACGTCTGCCCCACCGGGGCCCTCCGCGAGCAGAGCTACCTCAAGGAGGTCACCGACGCCCTGAACGACCCGGAGAAGGTGGTCGTCGTCCAGCACGCCCCGAGCATCAGCGTCTCGATCGCCGAGGAGTTCGGCATGCGGGCGGGGACGGACGTGTGCGGGAAGATGACGGCGGCGCTGCGCCACATGGGCTTCGACCGCGTCTTCGACACCTCCTTCGCCGCCGACCTCACGATCATGGAGGAGGCGTCGGAACTGGTGCAGCGGCTGACGACGGGCGGGAAGCTCCCGATGTTCACGAGCTGCTCGCCCGGGTGGATCAAGTACCTCGAGCAGTTCTACCCCGAGTTCGCCGAGAACCTCTCGACCTGCAAGAGCCCCCAGCAGATGCTCGGGGCGGTCATCAAGAGCTACTTTGCCCAGCAGCAGGGCATCGACCCCAAGAACATCTTCAGCGTCTCGATCATGCCCTGCACGGCCAAGAAGTTCGAGGCCCAGCGGCCCGAGATGGCGCACGAGGGCATCCCGGACGTCGACGCGGTCCTCACCACCCGCGAGCTGGCGCGGATGATCCGCACCCGCGGGCTGGACCTCGACGCCCTCGAGCCCGAGCCCACCGACACGCCCTTCGGGCAGCGCTCCAGCGCGGGCAAGCTGTTCGGCGGCAGCGGCGGGGTCATGGAGGCCGCCATCCGCACCGCCTACCACCTCGTCACGGGCGCGGAACTCGAGAAACTCGAGGTCCGCGCCGTCCGCGGGCTCGATGGCGTGAAGGAGGCCAAGGTCGAGGTCGATGGCATCACCCTCGGTGTCGCTGTCGCCAGCGGCCTGACCAACGCGCGGGCCCTGCTCGACCAGATCCGTGCCGGCCGCAAGGACCTGCACTTCATCGAGATCATGACCTGCCCCGGGGGCTGCATCGCCGGAGGCGGGCAGCCGTTCGGGACCACCCCCGACGCCATCCGCGCCCGCCTGCAGGCCCTGTACACCATCGACCGCGACGACACGCTGCGGACCTCGCACGCCAACCCCGAGATCCAGAGGCTCTACGCGGAGTTCCTGGGCAAGCCCCTGGGCGAGAAGTCGCACCACCTCCTGCACACGAAGTACGCCAAGCGCGAGGTGATGCTGTAGGGCGCGTTTAGCGGCGGTCGCTGCGACCGCCTGGGACACGAGGAACCGGGAACCGGGTTTGCCGCGTCGTAGCCGGACGCGAAGACGCCAACCCCTCTCCCCTCGGGGAGAGGTGCCGAGCGCAGCGAGGCGGTGAGGGGGCGCCCGGAAGGTCGAGACGGTACGGAAGCAGCAGAGGAACCAGTTACCAGTTAACGAGTTACCAGTTAACCAGTCAACCAGTCAGCCAGTCAACCGACAGCGAATGAAGCGCTACACGGACAACCCGCTGGTGAAGACCATCCCGGAGAAGTGCCGGGTCTGCTACACCTGCGTCCGCGAGTGCCCCGCCAAGGCCATCCGCATCGCCGACGGGCAGGCACAGGTCATCCCGGAGCGGTGCGTGGGGTGCGGCAACTGCGTGCGGGTGTGCTCCCAGCACGCCAAGCACGTCCAGGCGTCGGGCGACCGCGTGCGGGCGCTGCTGGGGGGGACGGGGCCGGTGGCGGCGATCCTCGCCCCCAGCTTCCCCGCCGAGTTCGCCGACTGCTCCTGGCGGAAACTGGTGGGGATGCTGCGGGCCCTGGGCTTCGCCGTCGTCGCCGAAGTCGCCTTCGGGGCCGACCTGGTCGCCGATCGCTACCGCCGCCTGCTCGAGTCCTGCGGCCAGGAGCGTTACATCGCCACGAGCTGCCCGGCGCTGGTGGCGTTCGTGGAGCGATACCATCCCGAACTCGTCGAGCGCCTCGCCCCCATCGTCTCGCCCATGATCGCCCAGGCCCGCGTCCTGCACCGCCTCCACGGGGACGGCCTGCGGGTCGTCTTCATCGGGCCCTGCATCGCCAAAAAGGGCGAGGCCGCCTCCGAGCGCGTCCCCGGAGAGGTGGACGCGGCCATGACCTTTGTCGAACTCCGCCAGATGTTCGCCGACCAGGGCATCGTCCCCGAGGCCGTGAGCGACAGCGACTTCGATCCCCCCCACGCCGGGGCCGGGGCTCTGTTCTCCATCTCCCGTGGGCTGCTGCAGGCGGCCGGGATCCGGGAGGACCTGGTGGCCGGGGACGTGGTGACGGCGGATGGGCGGCACGGGTTTGTGGAGGCGTTGCGCGAGTTCGAGACCGGGGACCTGGACGCCAAGCTCCTGGAGGTCCTGTGCTGCAGCGGGTGCATCATGGGCGCGGGGATGAGCCACGAGGACCCGCTGTTCCTACGCCGCTCCCGCGTCAGCCGCTACGTCCGCGAGCGCCTCGCCGGGGCGGACCCCGAGCAGGCCCGCGCGGACCGCGAGCGGTTCGCCGACCTGGACCTGTCCCGAACGTACCTGGAGAACGACCAGCGCGTCCCCGTGCCCTTCGAGGAGGAGATCGGCCACATCCTGGCGCGGATGGGCAAGCTCTCCCCCGCCGATGAACTCAACTGCGGGGCGTGCGGGTACGACACCTGCCGCGAGCACGCCATCGCCATCTTCAAGGGCCTCGCCGAGAGCGAGATGTGCCTCCCGCACACCATCGAGCAGCTCCGCCGGACCGTCAAGGACCTCGCCGTCTCCAACGACCAGCTCGCCTCCACGCAGGAGGCCCTCATGCAGTCGGAGAAGCTCGCCTCGATGGGCCAGCTCGCCGCCGGGATCGCCCACGAGGTCAACAACCCCCTCGGGGTGGTCCTGATGTACGCCCACCTGCTCATGGACGAGTGCGAGACGCACCCGGAGATCCGCGACGACCTGCAGATGATCGCCGCCCAGGCCGACCGCTGCAAAAAGATCGTCGCCGGGCTCCTGCACTTCGCGCGGCAGAACAAGGTGGTCCTGCAGGAGACCGACGTGCCCCAGCTCGTCCGCAACACGCTGCGGATGCTGCCCGCCCCCGAAGGCGTGGCGACCGAGGTCCGCTGCGAAACCGACGACCCCGTCGCGGAGATCGACGGCGACCAGGTGGCCCAGGTGCTCACCAACCTCATCACCAACGCCTACGCCGCCACCTCCCCTCCGGGCACGCTGACGGTGACCGTCGGGGGGGACGACGACCGCCTCACCCTCGCCGTCACCGACACCGGCTGCGGAATCCCGGAGGAGAACCTCACCAAGATCTTCGAGCCGTTCTTCACCACCAAGCAGATCGGCAAGGGGACGGGCCTGGGCCTGGCCGTCACCTACGGCATCGTGAAGATGCACAGCGGGGACATCCGCGTGGAGTCCAACGCCGACCCCGCCCAAGGCCCCACCGGAACGACGTTTACCGTCACGCTTCCCCGATCGAGAAGAAGCGAGTAGAGAGTCGCAAGTCAACAACCGAACCCGAGAGCAGTAGACCGATGAGCGCAAAGAACAAAGCCCTGATCCTCCTGGTGGACGACGACATCGACTTCCTGGCGCAGCAGAAGCTGCAGCTCGAGGCGGCGGGCTACGACGTCCGCACCGCCGAATCGCAAGCCGACGCCGAGCAGCTCCTCCAGTCCCTCGCCCCCGACATCGCCGTCCTCGACCTGATGATGGAGAACATGGACGGCGGATTCGCGCTGTGCCACCACATCAAGAAGAAGGATCCCTCCACGCCCGTGATCCTCTGCACCGCCGTCGCCAGCGAAACCTCCCTCCAGTTCGACGCCGCCACCGACGAGGAGCGCTCGTGGGTGAAGGCCGACGTCCTGCTGGCCAAGCCCGTCCGGTTCGAGCAACTCCGCCAGGAGATCGAGCGGCTGCGGAAGGAGGCCTAGGCGTGCAGACCCTGCGGGTCCTGGTGGTCGACGATGAGATGGGCATGCGCACCGGCGTCCAGCGCGCCCTGCGCGCCTTCCGCATGCGCCTGCCCGACCTCGACGACGAGATCGCCTTCGACGTCACCCAGGCCGACAGCGGCGAATCCGCCCTCGCCGCCATCGCCGCCGACCGCCCCGACCTGCTCCTGCTCGACCACAAGCTCCCGGGGATGAGCGGCCTGGACGTGCTCGAACGCATCGGGGGCGAGGATGGCGGGATCCTCACCATCATGATCACCGCCTACGCCTCCCTCGAAACCGCCGTCACCGCCACCAAGCGCGGGGCCTACGACTTCCTCGCCAAACCCTTCACGCCCGAGGAACTCCGCCAGGCGATCCGCAAGGCCGCCCGGCACCTCATGCTCCAGCGCGAGGCCCTCCGCCTCGCCGAGGAGAAACGCCAGGTCCGCTTCCAGTTCATCTCCGTCCTCGCCCACGAACTCAAGGCCCCCATCGGGGCCATCGACGGATACCTGCGCATCATGCGCGACAAGACCGCCGGGGACGACCCGGCCGTCTACGACCACATGATCGACCGCTGCCGCATCCGCCTCGACGGGATGCGCAAGCTGATCTTCGACCTGCTGGACCTCACCCGCATCGAGTCGGGCCAGAAGCAGCGGCAGTTCGTCCCCGTCGACCTCGCCGAACTCGCCGCCGCCTCCATCGAGACCTACACGCCCGAGGCCCAGGAGCGGTCCATCGCCCTGCAGCTCCACGCCCCCGCCCCCGTCCTCATCGACGCCGACCGCAACGAGGCCGAGATCATCCTCAACAACCTCGTCTCCAACGCCGTCAAGTACAACCGCGACGGGGGGACCGTCACCGTCACCCTCGCCGCCGACGACGAGGCCGCCAGCGTCGCCGTCCGCGACACGGGGATCGGCATGACCGCGCAGGAGACGGAGAAGCTCTTCACCGACTTTGTCCGCATCAAGAACGCCAAGACCAAGAACATCCTCGGGTCCGGCCTGGGGCTCAGCACGATCCGCAAACTCGCCCGCCTCTACGGCGGGGACGTGCGGGTCCAGAGCACCCCCGACGTGGGCTCGACCTTCACCGTGACGCTTCGGCGGCACGCTTCCCCCGACATAGCAATCCATGATGACGCGACCGGACATCCTGCACTGGCTGCGGGAGACTGACCCCCTCCGCCTGGACGAACTCTGGGCCCACGCCGACCGTACCCGCGCCGCCTCCGTCGGCGCCGACGTGCACCTGCGCGGACTCATCGAGGTCTCCAGCCACTGCCGCCGCCACTGCACCTACTGCGGCCTCCGGGCCCCCAACGCCCCCCTCCCCCGCTACCGCATGACGAGCGAGGAGATCCTCCGCTGCGCCCACCAGGCGGTCGGGTTCGGCTATGGCACGGTGGTGCTGCAGGCGGGGGAGGACGAGGGCCTCTCCGCCTCCGCCGTCGCCGACGTCATCGAACGCATCAAGGCCGATACCCCCCTCGCCGTCACCCTCTCCCTGGGCGAACGGACCGAGGAGGAACTGGCCCTGTGGCGCTCCGCCGGGGCCGACCGCTACCTCCTCCGCTTCGAGACCTCCAACCCCGAACTCTTCACCCGCATCCACCCGCCCCACTCGGGGCGAACCTGCAACCGCATCGCCCTGCTGGGCCTCCTGCGGGAGCTGGGCTACGAGATCGGCAGCGGGGTGATGATCGGGATTCCCGGGCAGACGTACGAGGACCTGGCGAGCGACGTGGAACTCTTCGCCGCGCTGGACCTGGACATGATCGGCGTGGGGCCGTTCCTCCCCCACCCCGCGACGCCGCTGGGGCGCGATGGCGGAGGCGTGGGCGAGACGCCCCTGCGACGCACCGGCGAGACGCCCGCGCCCCCCGCCCCCACGGACCAGGTCCCCAACACCGAGGGCATGACGTACAAGATGATCGCCCTCGCCCGCCTGGCGTGCCCGCGGGCGAACATCCCGAGCACGACCGCCCTGGCGACGCTGAACAAGGCCAGCGGCCGCGAACTGGGCCTCTGCCGCGGGGCCAACGTCGTCATGCCCAACCTCACGCCCCCGGAGTATCGGGCGATGTACGAGATCTACCCGGACAAGGCCTGCGTCTTCGAGACTGCCGAGGCCTGTCACGGCTGCATGATCCGCCGCATCCGCTCGATCGGGCGCACCGTCGGGACCGGGCGCGGGGACTCCCCAAACTACCGCCCGCGACAGGGGCGGACGGTGGAGGCAGGACGGTAGGGCGCGCGCTGCGTCCCCCTCCGGGGCTTGGGGCGGGTGCGAGCACCGGGGCGTACAGTATGCACGACCGTCCCACGGGACGAACAGCGTCCCGTGGGCATTGGGTCCCGATAGGGATCGTTGTTTGCGATCCGGTTCCTGGGTTCCCGGTTCCCGGTTCCTGGTTCCCGGTTCCTGGTTCCCGGTTCCTGGTTCCTGGTTCCTGGTTCCCGGTTCCTGGTTCCCGGTTCCTGGTTCCCGG
>JAWLCQ010000049.1:0-29292 GCA_041687095.1 Phycisphaerae bacterium
CACGTAGGCGACGAACGACTCGGGCACGCGGTGCAGCACCAGCGCCAGCACCGCCACCCCCGCCGCCGCCGCCCCGAGATAGCCCGCGTACGACCCCGCCGGGCGCGGCGAATGGCCCGCGGCCCAGGCGCGGACGGGGGCGAGATGGCCCATGACCAGCCCCAGCAGCCCCGCCAGAACGCACGCCACGACCCGGAAAGCCCACGCATAGGCCGCCAGGTCCTGCGTCCCGAAATCCACAATGATCTGTCGCATGAAATGCCCGCCCCGCCCTACAGCCGCTGCTGTATGCGATTCCCTTCGTCCAGCACGATGATCGGGGCCTTCATCGTCCGGGCTTCCTCCAGGCTCACCTGCGCCCACGCCATCACGATGACGCGGTGCCCGGCCTCGACGAGCCCGGCGGCCGCCCCGTTGACGCACACCGTCGCGCTGCCGCGCTCCCCCGCCAGCACGTACGTCTCGAAGCGCGCAGCATTATTGATGTCCGCCACCAGGACGCACTCCCCGGGAAGGATCCCGACGGCGTCGATGAGGTCGGGGTCGATGGTGATGGACCCGATGTAGTCCTTGTCGGCAGCCGTGATGACCGCGCGATGGATCTTGGCTCGCAATACTCGAATCAACATAGACCGTCAGTTTACGCTTTGGCGGACGGGGATTCCACCAGGATGTTGTCGATCAGCCTGGCCTTGCCGAAATGCACCGCCAGGGCGAGAAGCACGGGCTCGTCCGTCCGCTCGACGGGCG
The DNA here is from genome assembly GCA_041687095.1 of Phycisphaerae bacterium. GTDB lineage: Bacteria > Planctomycetota > Phycisphaerae > SM23-33 > SM23-33 > JAWLCQ01. Next base: position 751 of record JAWLCQ010000049.1, read on the forward strand.
CGAGGGCGTCGGGGTTGACGACCTCGACGTACTGCGGGGCGCCCAGGGGGGCGTGGGCGGCGAGGTGTTCGAGGATCATGCGGCGGATGGCCTCGGAGCGCGGGTGTTCGCGGCGGATCCATTCCGCCGCCGCCCGCAGCGCCGCATGGAGCTGCACCGCCTGCGCCCGCTCGTCGGCGGAGAGGTACTGGTTGCGGGAGGACATCGCCAGCCCGTCGCTCTCGCGGACCGTGGGGCAGACGACGATCTCCACGGGCAGGTTCAGGTCCGTGACCATGCGGCGGATGACGACGGTCTGCTGGAAGTCCTTGGCCCCGAAGAACGCTTGGTCGGGGGCCACGATGTTCAGCAGCTTGGCGACGACGGTGCACACCCCGGTGAAGTGCCCACAGCGGTATCGCCCGCACAGGGGCTCCTCCAGCACGCGGACGCGGACCTCGGTGAGGGGGGGCTGCTCGGGGTACATCTCGCGGACGCTGGGGACGAAGACGAGCCCCGCCCCACGTTGGCGGCAGGCGGCGAGGTCGTCGGGCAGCGTCCGCGGGTAGTTGGCGAAATCCTCCCCGGGCCCGAACTGCGTGGGGTTGACGAAGATGGAGACGACGGCGGTGTCGCAGGCGGCGAGGGCGGCGTCGATGAGGCGCAGGTGCCCCTCGTGGAGGTTGCCCATCGTCGGGACGAACCCGATGGTCCGCCCCTCGCCCCGCACCCGCCGCACCCACGCCCGCACGTCCTGAATACTCTCCGCGATGTCCATCGAAGGTCTCCGTAGGTTCTGTCACAGCCATCAGGCGACGGTTTCAGGAATCACCGCAAAGGCGGCAAAGAGGGAGGGGAATCTCCTCTGCTTACCACTACAACGAAGCTTGGCTGACTGGTTAACTGGTTAACTGGCTGATTGGTTAACTGGTTGATTGACAATGACTTAAAACCAAGTGGATCGCTCCGGCAGTCCTAGGCGGGCAGCCCACCCAAACTGCTGTCCCAGTCACCAGTCAACCAGTTAACCAGTTAACATCTTCAGTTGTAGTGTTACGTCCAGTCTCTTTGCGATCTTCGCGTCCTTTGCGGTGGAATCGGGTTTCCGGAACCGTCTCTACACCAGTCCGCAGTGCTCCCGCACCTGCTCCACGATCCCCTGGAAGGCCTGGGGTTGGCGGAAGTCGACGGCGTCGCAGTTGACGGGGAGGACGTTGGGGACCATGTCCCGCACGATCTCCAGGTACGCGTTCCGCATGAACGCCAGGAAGTCGGGGGTCATGGCCCGCTCGAACTGCCGGCCGCGACAGGCGATGCGGCTCCGCAGGGTCTCGACGGCGGCGTCGAGGGCGATGGTCAGCTCGGCCGGTCGGACCAGCGGGGCGAGCCGCCGGTGCACCCCGTCGTACACGCCGAACTCCTCGTCCCCGAGGCGGGCGCGGGCGTAGACGCGGTCCTGGCAGAATCCGTAGTCGCTCACGTGCACGCCCGTCCGCGGAAAGCCCGCCGTCCCCAACTGCCCCACCCGCGAGACCAGGAAGTACAACTGCCCGGGCAGGCGCGAGCTGGGGTCCCCGGTGTAGGACTCGGCGAGGAAGGGGTTGTTGGCGTAGTCCTCGCGGATGAGCCTCGCCCCCAGCACCGGGGCGAGCATCTCCGCCAGGGTCGTCTTGCCCACGCCCGGGGCGCCGATGATGCTGACGAGGACGGCCGTCACGGGGCAGGCTCCTCGTCGGCGGGGGGCTCCTCGTCGGGGAGGGGCTCCTCGTCGAGGGGGGGTTCCCCGGTGCGTTCCAGGTCGGCGAGCAGGTCGGCGATGGTGCGATGCAGGACGGGGTGGACGACGTCGGGGGCGACCTCGGCGAGCGGGCGCAGGACGAAGAATCGCTGGTGCATGCGGGCGTGGGGGATGGTCAACTCATCGGTGTCCATGACCACGTCCCCCACCAGCAGGATGTCGAGGTCGCACGTCCGCGAGCCCCAGCGGGTCTCGCGCGGGCGGTCGCGCCCGAGGGCGGCCTCGACGGAGCGGAGGGCTTCGCGGAGGGCTTCGGGGGACAGGTCGGTCTCGATCTCGGCGACGGCGTTGAGGTAGTCGTTCTGCCCGGGGGGCCCGCCCACGGGGGCGGTGTTGATCATCGACGACACCCTCCGCACCCGCACGCCCTCCAGGGCGTCCATGCGCGCCAGGGCGTCGCGGAGCGTCCGCTCCCGGTCGCCCACGTTCCCGCCCATCCCGATGTACGCGGTCCGCACCATCCCGGCTCCTTCCAGCGGGCATCATCTTACGTTTCCGCGGGGACGGGTGCGAGGGCAGATTCGCGCCCCGAGGGAGATTGGGGATTGGTAACCGTTCACGCCTTCGCAAACAGCAGCGAAGGCGTGAAGAAAGGGGTCCGTCGGAAGGCGAAGGCAGGAAAGGCGAAGGGAGCCTCGAAAAAGGGGACTGGCTCCGCAGCGGCGTGCTTCTTGCCGCGCAGGTGCCTGTCCCCTTTTTCGCCTCCCATCCGTCCCGCCCCTCCCCTACTCCACGGGGGCGTTGAGGCGTTCGACGACGGTGGCGGCGGCGCGGGTGAGGACGGCCCGCCAGGACTCGATCTGCGAGGGGGCGGGCTCCCGCGCGCGGAGCGAGCGGTTGTCGTAGTGGACCCCGGAGGCGTTGGCCGCGTCGCGGATATCGCCCAGCAGCCGCTCCAGGTCCCCGTACTCGACCTGCTTGGCCTTCGCCTGGGCGAGGAGGGTTTCGCAGCGGCGGACCAGCGAGTAGTCCGACCTCCCCTGCCGCAACTGCAGCATCGCCAGGGTGGGGGCGAACGTCCGGTCCGGGCGGACCGCGAAGACCCCGCTCCCGTCCAGGCGGAACCCGTTGTACACCGGCCCGTACGGGTACGTGCCCTCCAGGTACGCCCCCTTCGCCCCCAGCAGCGCGGGGTACAGGCCGGTGACGTACCGGTCCGCCCGCCACCAGTGCAGGTACACCTCCCGCTCGCCCTCCAGTCCGCCGATCCGTCCGATCTGCTTGCGGAGGTCGGGGGCGTTGGGGGTGATGAGGACGGCGTCGATGTTCTTCAGGTCCGTGGCGAGCTGCGCGTCGGAGCGTTCGGCGAGGACGGACAGGTCGCACCGGATGGCCGTGCGGACCCCGAGCGATTCGATCTCCTCCGCCCGCCCGGCGAGCGTGAGCAGGTCCCCGGCGTTGCGTGCGGCCCCGAGCAGGAAGTACCCCTCCGGCAGGCCGGCCGTGCGGGCGGCGGCGGCGGTTTCCTCGATCACGCTGTGCAGCAGCGTGCGGTAGCGCTCGCTGCCCTTGCGCAGATTCCGCGCGCCGCTCAGGCGCCCCCAGATCCAGTCGACGTTGAACAGCACGGGGCGGGTGAGGCCCTGGCGGGGCAGGGCCTTGTACTCCGCGGGCAGGAACCGATAGACCAGGTCCAGGTCGCGGGTCAGACCGGCCGTCGCAACCTCCAGCGTGTTGAACACGTCGCTCACGAAGGCGAGGCGCATGGTGTTGTCCAGCTCGTTGCGGGCCTCGCGGGAGACGTTCTCGTAGATGAGCCCGGTGAGGCAGCGGTAGAACGGGCCGATCCCCCCGCCGTAGTAGTACGTCCCCATCGCCGGGACCCCGTCGCGGGGCTCGGGCAGGCGGACGACCTCGATGACGATGGGCACGGTGGCATGTCCGCCGGGGACGCTGAGGCGGAGGGAGCCCTCGTAGACGGCGGGTTCGCTGTTGGGCGAGGGGGCGAGGGTGAGGGCGAGGCAGACGACCTCGCGTTCGTCGGCGCGGTCGTACTTGGGGGTGAGGATCCAGGGGACGAACTCGACGGCGGCCTCGTGTACGCGGGGGACGCGCTGCAGGAACTGCACGCCCGTGCGCGGAGCGTCGAACTCCAGGGGCTTGCCCGCCTCGCGGCGGAACAGGCCCAGGGAGGCGGAGACGGAGTGGGCGCGGCGGAGGGGGACGACGGCGAGGGGGATGGTGACGGACTCCCCGGCGGCGACGAGGGTGCGGAAGGCCTTCGCGCGGTCCTCCTCGCGCGGCCGCCACTCGGCGGTGAAGGCCTCGTCGGGCGAGGGGGCGAAGAGCATGGCCCCGTTGGCGCGTTCGTCCTCCAGGGGCGTGATGGTGCTGACGGGCCGCTCGGTGGCGGCGAGGATGAACTGCCGGCGGAAGCGGGAGAGGTCGGTTTGGATGCGATCGACGTACTTGCCGGCCTCGCTGCGGGCGGAGCGGGGGGCGAGGACGAGGGCGGCGATCTGGAGGTTGCCCAGGTCCAGACGGTTGCCCTCGGGGGCGAGGTCGAGGCGGACGACCTCGGCGAAGTGCTTGGCGTAGTCCCGGTCGAACCACTCGGGCGTCCACGCCCCGTCCATGCCCTCCAGCACGCCCTCGGGCCCCAGGATCTGCTTCGCCGACAGCTCCTTGTACAGCACCCGCTTGCCGCGGAACTGCAGCGCGTAGCCCATCGGCTGGAACTGGTCATCCCCGTAGTGCGTCACCCACAGCCACGCCGTCCCGCCCCCCGGGAAGGGAGGCTGGAGATCGACGGCGACGGCGACCTTGTCGCGGAGGATGTGGCCGACGAAGTCGCCCGCGAGCGGATCGGGCAGGTCCCAGCGGCCCTCGTGGCGGACGTAGTCCTCATCGCACAGCCAGTTAAGGTACTCGCACTTCCGGTCCGCCCCCGCAAAGCCGGGCCAGACGAACTGCCCGCCCGGGCCCAGGTCCGCCAGGACCGCACCCTCGGGGGGCGGGGCGACGGGCAGGAGGCGGACGTTGTCGAGGAAGATGCCCTGGCGCTGGCGGTTGGCGATGGAGATGCGAAGGGTCTCCCCCTCGGGCCACTTCCCCCCCCGCCGCCCCACGCACCACGACAGCGGAAGCGCCAGCGTATCCCGACCCGCCTTCACGTACCCTGCGCACGCGTGATCGACGCCCCCGCCCGAGATGCGGAGGTCCAGGCGGTGCGGCAAAGGGTCCACCGTCGCCGTGTCCACGTACAGCCACCCCGCCGCGACGAGGCGGTCGGAGGGCACGTCGATGTGGACGACGGACTCCTCGCCCAGGCGGGCGGCCTGCCGGCCCTCGGTGACGGCCTGGTCGCCCGAGACGGACTCCAGCTTGCCCTCCCACCGCGACGCCTTGAGGTTCTCGAAGCCCTCCAGGACCTGCGCACCGTCCTCCACCGGTGCGTTCGCGCCCACCGCCAGCGCGCAGCAGACCAGCAGCGACAGCACCGTCGCGAACGTACGAGTAGCGGTCGTCATGTCCAGCTCCTTTCGAGGGCAGAGGCAGCGATGCGCCTCATCCTATAACGCCCGGCAGGCCAAGTGGTTTCGGCTCGGCCGACGCAGAGTCGTCCCAGCGCGCTGGAAGCGGATCGCAGCAGCCTTTGAATGCGGCGGTTCACCCCCGCGGAAGCCCGAGGGCCATCGCATCTCCGTGGCACGGGCGTCTCGCCCGTGTGTCGCAGGGGCGTCTCGCCCCTGCCGAAAGGCGAGAGGGGCCTCACTGCGAGCCCAACCCTCCCCAACCCATGGCGGATTCCCCGGCGAACGCCACGGGCAGGATGCCCGTGGGACGCATGGGCGAGACGCCCATGCCACGGAAACTCCAAGGTACGCTCACCCGGGTGGAGGATCTTCGGGAGTCGTCGGTTCCAGGTACAGAGCGGTGGCTTCCTGAATCCCCTCGATGGCCTCCTCGCGCGTCGCTCCCGCCGAGGCGCATCCGGGCAGTTCGGGGCACCAGGCGGCCCATTCGTTCGTCTCGGGATCCCGCTCCAGCACTACGCGCCACTTCATCGTCTTTCTCCGCCTTCTGACATGCCCACCCCCCTCAGTCTAGCACATCGTTCCACCGCACGCGATACAGGACGCTGTCGGGCGAGTCCTTCACCAGCGTTGCCCGCGCGTCCAGCCACGCGGGGTAGCGGCGAGGGAGGTTGGAGACGACGAAGACGTTCGGGGTCCCGAGCCCGATGACCTCCGGGCTGGCGTCCTCGAAGTGCAGGAGCGTGACGCCCGGGGCGACGCCCCGCACCGTCTGCAGCCACCGCAGCGCGGGCAAGGCGGTCCCGTCGGAGAGGATGGTCCCGTCGGGAGCGGCGTGGCGGAGGGCGGCGGCGGCGAACTGCTCGGCCGAGTCCTCGTTGAACTTCCACGGCTGGAGCCAGTACCGCGCGGGGTCGCGGAACGGCAGGTCCTTGCGCCCGGGCAGGGGCAACCCCAGGCGCGACCACAGGACGGGGGCAGCGAGATAGATCGCGGGGGTGAGAAGCACCGTACCCAGCGTGATGAGCGACAGGGCGCGGAACGCTCCGGGGCGGTGAGGGTCCGCTGGAGACCTGCTGCCAGCATCCTGCGGAGAGAGATCGTTTGACGGTCCGCGGCCGAGACGCAGCCCCACGCTCGCGAGCCCCAGCCCCGCGAAGGCGGCGAGCAGGACGTAGAACGGCAGGAAGAAGGCGAACTGGTCCGTCACCTGGTAGCGGATGGCGAAGAGGAAGTAGACGCCCGCCAGGTACGCCAGGGCCCACAGCAGCGGCCCGCGGACGAAGCGACGGAGGCGAAGGGCGCCCAGAACGGCCAGCGGGAGGGCGAGGTTGGGAAAGTTGTAGAGGATGTACCCGAACCCCATCGCCACGTGCTTGCCCCCCGCACCCAGCACCGCCCCCTGCCACTGGTCCCCGAACAGCGCCGACCGCACCGCGTCCCCGAGCCCCGCCGCCATCGCCCGCTGCACGATCAGGCCGAGCATCGGCAGCGCCCCCACCACCCACAGCCCCCCCGCCGCCGCCAGCGCCCGCCACGGCAGGCGGCGGCGAAGGCAGAGGAAGACGACGACCGCGACGTAGCAGGGCAGGCCCAGCAGGGCCAGGTTATGCGTGCTCCACCCCAGCCCGCTGACCAGCCCCAGCAGGGCGGCGGTGCGGAGGCGGGGGCGGCGGGTCAGGGACACCAGCAGGAGCAGCTCGGTGGTGAACAGGGCGGCGAAGAGGGCCTGGGACTCGCAGATCGTCCCCAGCCACCACGGCGTGTGGGCGAAGGCGTACGCGGCGGCGCCTGCGCCAGCGCCCAGGGACATGACGCGGAAGGACCGGAGGGGGTCCAGCGGTGCGCTCGGGTCACATCCCGGCCGCCCGTCTTTGCTTCCCGTCCCTGCGGCGGGCAGTGCGGGGGCGTTGGGGGCGGGGCCGTCGGGGCCCTCCCCACGCCCGAGGCGGAGGATGAGGACGTAGAGGTTGGCGACGGTGACCGCGCCCGCGAGGGCGGAGACGAGGTTGATCCGCCCGGCCGGGTCCGGCAGGAACGACAGGACGTGCATCGCCCCCCTTCCCAACAGGATCAGCAGCGGGTGCGCCAGCGCCAGCCCCAGCCAGCCCGACAGGTCGAACGTCGCGATCCGCCACTGGAAGATCCCGCTGTCCTGCCACGCCACGCTCCGCTGCGCGGTCGCGGCGTAGAGGACGAGCGCCCCCAGCAGCAGCCACGCGTACTTCCAGCCCGTCCGCAGGACGAGGGGGACGCGTGCATCAGGCGACGATGGACGGCGGCGGTTCATGGTTCTCCATGGGCGGCCCGGCGAGGCGGCGGCGGGGCATGCTCCGCCTATAGTATCGGTCAGGGCCGTCCGCCTTCCGCAATCGGGACCGCGGAATAACCGCAGAGGTCGCGGAGCGCGCGGAGAGGAGAGGGCAGGAAGCGACGGCTCTCCGTGACATCGGCGTTTTCCGCGGGGAATCCCCCACGCGACCCGATCCGGGATCCGCGATCCCCCCTTTCGTCCTCACCTCTTGTTCGTCGCGGCCTTGTCGTCGGGGGCCTGGGGCGGGGGGACCTTGTAGGTCGCCTTGAACACGCCCTCGGTGACGCGCTCGTCGCTGACGTAGTAGCGCGTGTCCTCCAGCGTCCCGTCCTCCGCGTAGCTCTTCTCGACCCCGTGGAGCATGTCCTCCCAGAACTGCATCTCCTTGCGGAGTTTGCCGGTCTGGTAGTACTCCTTCACGTCCCCGTGGACCTTGCCCTGCCTGTAGGGGATGACGCGCTTCACCTGCTTGGTCTTGGGCCAGTAGTCCTTCTTCACGCCCTCCATCAGGCCATCCTTGTATGTCACCTCGCTCACGACGGTCCCGTCGGCGGCGTAGGACTTGCTGGGCCCGTGCGGGCGGCCCTTGACGTACGGGATCTCGGACATGACCTCGCCCGTCTCGTGGAACATCTTCACCGTGCCCCGGACCTCCCCCTTCACCCAGGGGACGACCTTGCGGACGAAGGGCTGCTCGCGACGGTCCACCCCGAACTGCCGCTCCTCCCCCTCCTTCACGCCCGCCACGTACGGGATCTCCACGATCGGCCCCCGCCGGGCCGTGTCGAACTGCTGGTATATCCCGTCCCTCTCGCCCTTGGCGTTGACGGGCACGGCCGAGAGGATCGTGTCGTCCATCGTCCCGTAGTTGGGATTCATGAACTTCGTGATGACCACCTCGAGCCTGTGGCCCTTGGGAACCGCCTTGACCATGTTCCCGAGGTTGCGGTATAGGTCCCCGACGTACTGGCCCTGGAGGCCCTCGGGCAGCTTGTCGGCGGGGGCGATGACGTAGGTCCGCTCGGGCGATTCCTCCTCGCCGGAAGCAGGGGGCGCGTCCTGCCCCCGCAGCGGGCCCGCCCACGCGCACACCACTGCCACCACCATCGCCCATCCCGCCCGGTACCGCCACGGCGTTTGCATGTCATATCTCCCTGGTATTCTGCCCGCGTCAAGAGGCGGGGCCGCCGCCATCGCCCCCCCGCCCGGGGACGATCTCGGGGGCCGTCTCAAACACCCGGTTCCACCGCAACCAACGCGAGGATCGCCAAGGGGCCCGGGGCGGAAACCCCGGGAACTGCACTCCCTCTTGGCGGCCGTTGCGGCGAATTCTCAAACCGTACTTTTGTAACCGTTCACGCGTCCCAGGCAAGAACAGGAATCTGAAGACACAGCCGGAGAGAGCGGGATTACACAGATTTCAAGATTACGCAGATGAGACTGAAGAGCCATGTTCCTCTCCTCAATCTGCGTAATCCTCGAATCTGCGTAATCCCCTTCTTCGGGGCTGCTTCTTCTCCTCACGCCTTCGTCCGTCACAGGCAGCTTCGTGAAGGCGTGAACGGTTACCGTCGATTACTTCTTCGCCTCGACGGGCGGGTCGGGGGGGACCTTGTAGCGCTGCTTGAACTCCTCGGGGCTCACCTGCTCGTCGAGGATGAAGTAGTACGTCTCGCGGAGCTTGCCCGTCTCGTCGTACACCTTCCGTTCACCGTGGAACTTGTCCTCCCACAGCTTGGCCTCCATCTTCAGCCCGCCGGTCTCGAAGTACTCCTTCGCCGTCCCGTGCGCCTTGCCGCTCTTGTACTCGATGACGGCCTTGAGCTTCTTGGTCCGCTTCCACCACTCGGTCCTCGTGCCCTCGCACTGCCCGTCCTTGTACTGGGTGACGCGGTAGACGAATCCGTCCTCTGTGTAGCTCTTGGCGTCCCCGTGCTGCTTGCCCTTGACGTAGGGCGTCTCGGACATGAGCTTTCCGTCGTAGTAATGCATGCGGACGATCCCGTGGATCTCGCCCTTCTCGTGCGGGACGAACTTCCGCTCGTACGTCTTGTGGTCGGGCCCGCGCTCGTAGACGATCTCCTGCCCGTGGGCCACCCCGTCCTTGTACTCCACCGTCCGCTCCAGCCCCCCCAGCCCCTCGCCCGGGCTGTAGAACAGAGCCTTCCCGTCCTCCTTGCCCTTGGGGTTCAGGGGGATGAACTCGCTGGCGTAATGATCGAACTTCCCGTAGTTCGCGTTGTAGAACCGCCGCACCACGATCTTGGCCGTATGCCCCTTGGGCACGCCCTTGCGAAACTCGTCGATCGCGCGAATGACCCCCTCGGGGCCGTTGCGGCCGGTGAAGTCCGTCGGGGTCTTGTCCCCCTCCTTCAGCAGCAGCACGCGGAGATCGAGCGACGGATCGTCCCCGGGCTGCACGCCCTCCGTCGCCTCCTGGGCCGCCGCCCATGCGCCCGTCGCCAGCAGCACCGCCATCGCCAGTCCGAGGGTGTACGTCTTCATGGCACCATCCTTCGTTCTGCCTGTACTTTCAATGCGCCGCGGCCGAGGAAAGGCCGCGAAAAACCCGCGACTCCGGGCGAAGGAAGCCCCACCGGGGGCGGGACTCCCTTCGCCCGGGCGCCCTGCGGACCGGCTACTTCTTGTCGCACCACGCCCAGACGATCCGATAATCGTGCGGGCCGATGAAGATCGGGCCGTAGATCTCCGTCCCGTCGCGGACGGGGTTCTGCTCGGCCTTGACCAGCCCGCCGTCCTCGAAGTCGATCAGGAACGCAAGCTTCCCATCCGTGCGGTGACTGACCTTCTCCGCCGACCAGTCCGGGGGCTCGGTGAGCCCCTCGCCCTCGTTGAGGGCCTGGATCTTCGACCAGTCGTAGCCCTTCACCCACTCGTTGCCCATCGCGCAATTCTTCCCGCCGAACAGCCGCTGGGTGTCCAGCACGAACAGCCGCGAGCGGACCGGCGCGTCGTTCTCGTTCATGATCACGAACATCGCCTTGTACCCCAGCAGCTTCTTGCCGGACTTGTCGTAGTGGGGCCGGCGGTACACGCTGACGTACACCTTCTCGTTGGGGTTGGACTCGGTGAGTTCAAACGCGCCCTCGTCGTCGAACGCATCCCCGTAGCGGACGTACTTGCCCGACCGCCAGTACGGGATGTACTCGGTCTGCCCGTCCTCGGCGAAGAACCCGAAGTCGATCAGCCCGTTGATCACCCGCAGGATCTGCTCCTTGTGCTGCAGCCACCCGTGGGGGCCGAAGAACTGCACCGCGACGTCGTTGAGCAGCCCGCGCCCCAGCATCTGCCGGTCGAGGCGCTTGTCGTCGCCCGGGCGCGATGCGTGGCTGTTGCGGTCCCCGTGCCGCGACACCAGCCGCACCACGTGCCCCGTGTAGTTGTGGGCGTTGAGCGTGAACTGGCTGGCGGGGTAGACCACCACGTTGTCCAGCTCGAACGACGCGTGGTCGCTGGAGCACGCCTCGGTCATGATCGAGTGGTACGTGCCCGACTCGAAGACCGTGGCGGCCGCCGAGGCCCACGTCTTGTTGTAGTTGAACAGGCCGGTCTCCGCGTACACGCGGGCGAGGCGCTTGAACATGCTCCGCATGCGGAGCGTGAGGTAGTGCTCCTGGTAGGGCAGTTCCCCGGGCTGCACGTCCGCGGGGTTGCGGAGGTGGGCCTCCCCGGCGGCGAGGTTGTCGCTGCGGTAGCCCGGCCAGGTCTCGTCCCACCAGCAACCGTTGCGGCGGGCGAGCTTGGCCTGGCGCCCGAAGTGCCAGACGAAGAGGTCCTCCCACGCGCGGCCGAGGGTGCAGGCGCCGCCGGCGGGGTTGCTGGTGACCTCGCGTTCGACCCCGTCGCGCCCGACCCGCTTGGTGGTGACCTCGATCTCGGCCTTCTTCATCCGCCCGAACAGGTCGCCGCTGAGGGCGTTGTCGGCGATGGCGGGGATCATGGGGGTCAGCCCGCGGAGCTGATACCAGCACCGCCAGGGCGGGGTGGGCTTGGAGTACGTGGCGCGGGCGTCCTCGGGGACGTCGTCGGGGGCGCCACTGGCGCGGCGCCACTGGGCGATGATCTCCTCGTCCGTCCCCATGCGGCTCGGCCAGTCCAGGCCCTGCCCGAAGGCGAAGAAGTCCCCGCGCTGGAACCAGCCCTCCTTGCGGTACCCGTCGGGCTTGGGCTTGGCGGGGTGGGTGAGGATCAGGAACTCGACGGTCTTGCTGCCCGAGATGGGCGTGGGGGCGTTGACGAACTTCGTCCGCCAGGTGACGAGCCCCGCCTTGTCACGCTCCAGGGACATCGTGGACGCGTCGCGGGCGATCGTCCAGTGCTCGTCGGAGTCGGCGACCCAGGAGAAGGCGCGGTCGCCCGAGCCGAAGGTGATGTACGGCACGAACAGCGAGTAGTACAGTTCCGGGGCGCCGATGTCCCCGGAGTCCCAGACCACGCCCTCGCCCTGGCGGAGGCGGCAGTCGGGGATGTCGGTTCCCCCCATCGCCTGGCTCATGCCCTCGTGGTGGGCGGTCGCGACGAGGTCGAACTGCCCGGCGAAGTCGCCCACCAGCTCGAGCGACTCGACGGTGACGGGCTTGTCGGACCCGTAGGTGAGCTTGACGTGCATGGCCCCGTCGCAGTCGTACTGCAGGTCCAGCGTCACGCCCAGCGGGCCCACCTGGAGCTTCGAGGCGTACTCCAGCTCGCTCTTCCACTGCCGCACGAGCCTGGCGGGCTCGACGACCCTGGCCGCCACCCGCTTGCCGTCCACCACCGCTTCGAGGCGGAGGGGCTCCCGCAGCTGCTTGCCGCGCCCGATCTCCAGCAGCTCGCCCTCGGTGACCTTGTCGGGGGCGGAGCGCTTGTGCAGGGGCAGGTCGCGGAGGTGGGGCTTGATCTCGATCTGCGCGGGCAGCCCGCTGGGATCGAGGGTGAAGACGTGCTTGAGCGTCTCGAACTTGCCCTTCTCGAACGGGGCGTCGTCGCGGAGCGCCATGGGCGTGAAGGGCGCCCAGACGGTGTCGCCCTTGCCCTCGTCGTTCTTGACCCACTCGTACCGCCCGTGGTGGACGGCGAAGGGTTCGGGGTTCGTCTCGCCCACGACCCGCTTGTTGCGGTCGAACAGCAGGACGTTCACCTTGTAGCTCCCGCTGTCCATGCGGGGCATGTCGAAGAGGAACGCGGCGTGATCGTGATGGAAGGGAACGGTGTTCTCCGCGATGGTGCGCTGCTCGGCGTCGTCGGTGAAGACGGTGAACTTGGCCTCGACGGCGGTCTTGGCCTCGTCGCTCGCCCCGTGGATGCCCTTATCGACGATCGCGGACATGCGGTTCTCGTACGCGGAGTAGCTGTACCAGAAGTCGAAGTCCCGCCGCGGGGGGCGCAGCCGCTCCAGCACGTCGATCCGGCGGTAGCGGTAGCTGATCCAGTCGTGCTCGCCCCAGGCCACCTTCCCGCCCTCCATCGAGTGGAACTTCGTCAGGCGGGAGCGGTAGAGGGGCTTGGCGGGCTTACCGGCGGAGCGGACGTCGAACCACAGCACGTTCCCCTCCTCCGTGATCCCGGGGAACTTCCTCGACAGGTGGATCTTCCGCACCTCGCCCGGGACCAGCTCGACCAGCCCGTCGGGGATCTCCTCGCTGTCGTAGCTGCTGTAGATCGTCCCCTCGGCCGACTCGACGAAGAACCCGAGCCGCACGGTTTCGCTGCGGGTGTTGTGGTTCTTCACCGTGAGCTGCACGTCGATGACATCCTCCATGATCGGCCCCAGCTCGTTGAGCTGGAAGCTGACGGTCTTGGAGTCGAGGATCATCTTGGTCTTGGTGGTGTTCCACCCGTGCGTGTCCCACACGTTGTGGAAGGCCCCGTTCCCGCCCAGCCCGCGGACGAACCACACGCGGTAGGCCGTCCCGTCGGGCGGGGGCAGCGGGACGAGCGGCTGACCGCTGTCGTCCGCACCGGCGTAGTCCTCGTGGCGCAGCTCGCTCAGCGGGATCGCCATCTCGACGTACCACCGCTCCTGGGCGAAATCCGAGGCGACCTTCGCCTTGGACTGGTGGCCCATGCCCTCGCCCCACTTCTGCGACCAGTGCTGGTCGGTCATGGTCCCGATGGCGTTGACGAACCACTTGAACAGCCCCATGCGGAAGCCCTTCACCACGTCGTGGTAGGGGCGAAGCTCGAACTCGATGTGGTCGTCCCAGATCAGCCCGTACTGCGGGTGGAAGATCACGTCCGGGAACCGCCCGCGGGCCTTGAACCACGAGTCCTTCGGGTACACCGGGGAGTTGAAGGCGATGTACAGGTTCTCCTTGTCGTAGCACCCGTAGACCTGGTACTGCGTGTGGTGCGACGCCATGAACCGGTAGTCCGACAGGTACCAGTCGTACCACACCCCCGACAACGCCGACGCGTCCTCCCACTCCCCCTCCTGCATCACCCCGTCGATCGTCGGGGCCGTCTTCGTCATCGGGATGCGGAAGACCGGGGTGTCCAGCGTGGAGATTTCCCCCGCGGCCGTGGGCGTGTCCTCCGCCACCGCGGGGGCAGTCCCCAGGAGCATCCATCCCAACAGGACAACAACAAGACCTTTTGCGATTCCTCTGGTGTGTGTGTGTACGGGGTCCATGGCGAGCCTCTGTTCTTGCTCGTGTACGCTTTCTACGGCTTGTGGAGCGTTTCGCCGCGGGCGCCGCGGGAAACAGAACCCACTCCTACCGGTAGGAGTGACCATAGAGGATCCGGAAGTCGTGCGGGTGCACGAACAGCGGACCGTAGATTTCTTCGGAGCGGCCCTTGTTGGCGGCGGACTTCACGCGGCCGTGGTCTTCGAGGTCCAGCAGGTACGTGGCACCCTTCATGCGCCAGTCGGCGAGCGAGATCTCCTCGCGCCAGTCCACCTGGGGGGCCATGGCGAGGATCCGGCTCATGTCCAGCGCCCCGAAGGCGGGATCGGACATGGGGCCGGTGGCGAAGTTGTTGGCGTTGCCCAGGACGCGCTTGGGGTCCACGATGAACAGCCGCTCGCGGACGGCCTGGCCGCTCTCGTTGAGGATGACGAACAGGGCCTTGTACCCGCGGACGCGCTGGTTGCCGGGATCGCGAATCGGCCGGCGGTAGATGGTGATGTAGACCTGGGCGTAGGGGTCGCCCTCGGAGAGTTCGAACCCGCTGGACGCGTCGAAGGGCTCCCCGTAGCGGGCCACCCCCGCGCTCCGCCAGTACGGGATGACCTCGGTGTCCTCGTCGTCGAAGGCCCCGAAGGCCTCCAGGGCCTTCACCACGCGGAGGAAGTCCACCGGCTGGGCGAGGCCCGCCAGGTCCGCCCCGATCCCGTGGGCGAGGGCGCGGCCCAGCGTGATGCGGGCGGGGCTGGCCAGGTCCCCGGGGGTGACGACCTGCCCGATGTTCGTGCGGATCCGCACGGCCAGGCCCGTGTAGGGGGCGGCCAGCACGCGGAACAGCGATGCCGGGTACAGCACCGCCCCGTCCTTCTCCACCGACACGATGTCCGCGCCCGCCCCGCCGGTCATCTCCCCGGTGGCGGCGACGGATTCCAGCGCCCCGGCGGTGAGCATCCCGGGCAGCGCGAGGGGCTCCTTGGCGGTGCGGGCGGCGGCCTTGAGCTTGGCGCGGTTGGCGAGCGTGGTGGCGCCCAGCCCGTCGGCGGGGACGCGTCCGTCGGTCCCGCTCGTCCAGGCGAGCCACTGCTGCTTGAGGTAGTGGGCGGGCCTGGGACGCGAGGGGTGCGTCAGCAGGCCGAACTCGACCGTCTTCTTGCCCGCCGGGGCCCCCGGGGCGTTGATGAACTTCGCCCGCCACGTGGCCTGTCCGGCCTTGTCGCGCTCGATCGTCATCGCGGGGGCCTTGGCGTCCAGCGTCCAGCCCGTCGCCCCGTCGCACAGGAACGTGAACCCGCGGTCGCCCGACCCGAAGTACAGGTACCCGAGGAACGGCCCCTTGGCGGCGGGGGGCCCGGTGAGGCTGTCCCACACCACGCCCTCGTCGGGCGCCAGCGCCGTCGAGAGCTTCGCGTACTCGATGGCCCCGGGCTTGTAGCCCGCGGGCAGCCCGGCGTAGGCGAGGTCCACGGGGCCCAGCACGTCCAGGACCAGTTCCAGCGAATCGACCTTCCCGCCGGAGTAGGTGAGCTTGCAGAGGATGGCCCCGTCGCACTCGTAGGTGGTCTCGAGTTCCATCTGGATCGGACCGGCCTGCAGGGTGGAGCGGTAGACGGCCTGGCTGTCGCTCTTGCCCGCGGGCTTGGCGGGGGAGGTGACCTTGGCCGCCTGCACCTGCCCGTTGACGACCGCGAGCAGGCGGAGGGGCTCGCGGAGGGTGGGCCCCCGGCCGAGGGCGATGAGTTCGGCGTCCTCGACCTGGGCGCGGGAGCTTCGCTTCTCCAGGGGCAGGTCCCGCGGATCGGCGTGGATGACGATCTGGGCGGGCAGGCCCGAGGCGTCGAGGGTGAAGGTGTGCTTGAGGGTCTTGAGGGTCTGGCCCTGCACGTCGAGAGGCGTGTAGGGGCCCCAGCAGGTGTCGGCGGCCGCCAGCGGCAGGGTGGCCGCCAGGATCAGTCCGAGCGTCAGGATCGCGATCGTACGGTTATGCATTCGTCTGTCTCCGTTCGAGGCATGGCATCGAGTTTCACCGCGGAGGTCGCAGAGAACGCCCAGCGGGGCAGAACAACCGTTCTCCGTTCCCTCTCCGCGGGCTCCGCGATCTCCGCGGTGCAGGTCATCCTTCGTCGGGCCCTACCGCACCGACTCGGCGTACAGCAGCCGGTAGTTGTGCGGCAGCACGTGGACGGGGCCGTAGGACTCGCCCGCGGCGTTGCGGGCCTTTCCGACGTAGCCGTCGCCCTCGACATCCTTCAGGACCGTCGCGGGGGCGGCGAACTGCTGCAGGGCCTTCGCCAGGTCCGCCGACGCGCCCTGGGGCAGGGCGTACTCGCCCGTGACGTCCTTGACCGTCAGGGTGCAGTTGCCCCCGAGGATCCGCTTGGCGTCGAGCAGGTGCAGCGGGGCGCGGACGGGGTCGTCGCTCTCGTTGAGGATCAGCAGCAGCGCCTTGTACCCCTTCGCCTTGCCCGACGCGTCGAGCACGGGGCGGCGGAAGACGCTGACGTGGACGTCCTTGTACGGGTCCTTCTGCCCGGGCTTGGGCGCCTCGCCGAAGCGGACGTACGGCCCGTTCCGCCAGTACGGCAGGAACTCCGTCTGCCCGTCGGCCTCGAAGTACCCGAAGTCGATCAGGGCGTTGATGAAGGCGATGCACTCCTCGAGGTTCGTGAACCGCCCGTGGGGGCCGGTGGGCGTCACGCCGATGTCGTTGAGC
The DNA here is from genome assembly GCA_041687095.1 of Phycisphaerae bacterium. Classification (GTDB taxonomy): domain Bacteria; phylum Planctomycetota; class Phycisphaerae; order SM23-33; family SM23-33; genus JAWLCQ01. Next base: position 17,657 of record JAWLCQ010000049.1, read on the forward strand.
AGCGCCCGCCCGAGGAGCTGGCGGTCCAGCCGCTCGTCATCGCCGGCGCGGCTCATGACGTTGCGGGCGGACGCGTCGCGCGGGCAGATCCGCGTCACCAGGCCCGTGAAGTTGTGGGCGTGGTACTTGAACAGCGCGTTGGGGTAGACCACCACGTTGTCCAGCTCGAAGGAGCTATGGTCGCTGGAGCACGCCTCGACGAGCATGGTGTCCCACGCGAAGCTCTCGAAGCAGGTGGCGGAGTTGTTGGCCCAGAGGTAGTTGCGCTGAGGCACGCCCGCCTCCACGAACTGCCGTGCCAACCGCTTGAAGAAGCTCCGCATGCTCAGCGTGACGTACCCGTCCTGCCAGGGCAGTTCGCCCTTCTCGACGGTGCTCAGGTCGCGGACGTAGGCCTCGCCCGAGGCGACGTTGCTGGTGCGGTAGGTGGGCCAGGTCTCGTCCCACCAGAACCCATGGCGGCGGGACAGGCGGACCTGCCGCCCCCAGTGCCACGCGAAGAGGTCCTCCCAGGCCTTGCCCATGTAGGCCATGCCCCCCCCGGTCTCCTGCGTGATCTCCTGCTCCTGCCCGTCGATGACCCGCTTCACCGTCTGCTGGTTGGGGATGACCTGCATCTCGCCCAGCAGGTCGCCCGTCAGGGCGTTCTCCATCAGGGCCGGGATCGCGCCCGTGCCCCCGCGGAGGTGGTAGTAGCGGTTCCAGGGCGGGTCCTTCTTGGCGTAGGTGGCGAGGGCGGAGTCGGGCACGTCCGCGGGGGCCCCGCTCGCCTCGCGTGCGAAGGCCTTCATCTCCGCGTCGGTGCCGAACTTCGCCCCGTGCGCCCCGTACAGGTGCGCCCAGGTGTCGCCCTTCTGGAAGTACGCCAAGCGGCGGAAATCCTTGGGCTTGGGCTTGGCGGGGTGCGTGAGCAGCGAGAACTCGATGGGATTCTCGCCCGAGACCTCCGCGGGATGGTTCACGATCTTCACCCGCCACGTGATCCCGTCGTCGCCCTCACGCTCCAGGGACATCATCGTCCCGTCCTTGTCCAGGCGGAAGTAGCGGTCCGTGTCGCAGATCCACGTGAACGCCCGATCGCCCGAGCCAAAGGTGAAGTACGGGATCAGCCGCGAGTAGTACAGCCCCGCCCGCTCGACCCGCTCGGGGTCCCACACCAGGCCCTTGGCCGTGGGGCTGATCGCGCAGTTCTTGAGGTCCGCCCCCTCCATCCCGCCCCCGTGGGCGGCCGAGACGGCCATGTCGAACAGGCCGTGGAAGTCGCCCAGCAGCTCGAAGCCCTCGACCGTGACGGGGTCGGCGGCGGTGTAGTTGAGCTTCACGTGCATCGACCCGTCGCAGTCGTACTGGACGGTGAGGGCGATGCTCAGGGGCCCGGCTTGGAGCTTGGACTGGTACTCGACCTCGCTCTTCCACTGGCGGGTGATCTTGGCGGGGGTGACGACCTTCGCCTCGACGCGCTGGCCGGCGACGATGGCCTCGAGGCGCAGGGGCTTGCGCAACTGGTTGCCGCGCCCCACTTCGGTGAGGACCTTCTCGCCGGCCCCGGCGGGATTGGCGCGGTGCTCGAGGGGCACGTCGCGGACGTCGGGCTTGATGTAGATCTGCGCGGGCAGGCCGCTGTCGGCGAGGGTGATGACGTGCTTGAGCGTCTCCATCGCCTTGCCGTTGACCTTGATAGGCTCGAAAGGCTCCCAGACCACGTCGTTCTTGCCCTTGTCGTTCTTGACCCACTCGTAGCGCCCGACCTTGAAGGGTCCGGGGCTCTGCTCGCCGACGATCCGCTTGTTGCGGTCGAACAGCAGGAGGTTCACGCGGTACTTGCCGCTGTTCATCTGGGGCATGTCCACGAGGAACGAGCAGTAGTCGCCGATGAAGGCCTGGTCCACCTCGATGATGACGCGCTCCGAGCCCTCGGCCTCGGAGACGATGAGCTTGGCCTCGACGGCCGTCTGGGCCTCATCGCTCCCGCCGTAGATGCCCTTGTCCACGATGGCGCTCATGCGGTTGGTGTAGGCGGAGTAGTTATACCAGAACTCGAACTCCTTCCGCGGGGGGCGCATCCGCTCGACCACGTCGATCCGCCGCCAGCGGTAGCTGATCTCGCTGCCGTCCTCCAGGCGCACCCGCCCGCCGTCCATCGAGTGGAAGTCCACCAGGCGGGTGAGGAAGATCGGCTTGGCGGGCGAACCGGCCGAGCGGACGTCGAACCACAGGACGTTGCCCTCGGTGGTGATCCCGGGGAACTTCTTGGTCAGGTGGAGCTTGCGGGTCTCGCCCGGGACGAGTTCCAGCAGCCCGTCGGGGCACTGGTCGTCCTCGTAGCTGCTGTAGATCGTCCCCTCCGCGCTCTCGACGAAGAACCCCACCCGCACCGTCTCGCTGCGGTTGTTGTGGTTCTTGACCGTCAGGTGGACGTCGATGACGTCGTCCATGATGTCGCCCAGCTCGTTGACCTGGAAGCTGACGGCCTTGGAGTCGAGGACCATCTTGGTCTTGGTGGTGTTCCAGACGTGGGCGTCCCAGGCGTTGAAGAAGTCCCCGTTGCCCCCGATCGCGCGGGCGAACCACACGCGGTACGCGGTCCCGTCGGGGGGCGGGATCTGGACGAGGTCCTGCCCCTGCTCGTCCTTGACGTTGTACCCGGCGAAGCGGAGGTTCTCGAAGGGGATGGCCATCTCGACCGTCCAGCGGTCGCCGGTGACCGTGGAGGCGACCTTGTTGCCGGACTGCCACCGGAACTCGTCCCCGCCGTCCAGCGACCAGAGGTAGTCGGTGACCGTCCCGATGGGGTTCACGAACCACTTGAACAGGCCCATGCGGAACGCCTTGACCACGTCGTGGTAGGGGCGGATCTCCAACTCGATGTGGTCGTCCCACTGCAGGCCGTACTGCGGGTGCCCCAGCACGTCGGGGTATCGCCCGCGGGCGAGCAGCCAACTGTTCTTCGGGAAGACGGGGGACGTGTAGGCGAAGTAGAGGTTGTCCTTGTCGTAGGCCGCGTAGAGCTGGAGCTGGGTATGGCCCGACGCGAGGAACATGAACTTGGACTGCGCCCAGTCGTACCAGAACCCCGACAGCGCCGACGCATCCTGCCACTCCGCCTCGTCCATCACCCCGTCAATCGTGGGGGGGACGGTGCGCATGGGGATGCGGAAGATGGGCGTGTCCACCTGGGACACGGGCCCGGACGACGTCGGGGTTTCCACCGCCGCCGCCAGCGACGCCAGGAGCCCCAGGATCCCAAACATGATCGAAACTGCTCGTCCATTCATCGGCTTGTCCTGCATGTAGAGGGGATTGGGCACTACAACGGATGTTTACCGGTTGCCTGGTTGACGGGTGGCTGGAACAGGAGTCGGCGCCGACTGCCTGCCCAGGACTGCCGCAGACGCGGGCCCGGACGCACACCGTTGCCAACCAACCAGTTCACCCGCCAACCAAAGCTCGTTGCAGTACCAGTGCCTATTTGCCTATTCGCCTATTCCCTGGTGCCTATTCCCTAGTGCCTAGTGCCTAGTGCCTAGTTCCCCGCCTACTTCGCCTTCAGGTGCACCCCGTCCAGCACGCCGGCCGCCCAGATCTCCCCGCTCTTGGTCTCGAGCATACACCGCATGGGCAGGACGGAGTCGAGCGAGACCTGCCACTGCTTGCCGTCCCAGTAGCGCAGCCCGCCCTGCATCTGCGTGCTGATCCACACCCGCCCGTCGCTGGTGACCTCGAGCATGTTGATGGCGCCTTCGTCGGCGAGGTCCTGGGCCCAGTCGGTCCCGTCGTAGCGGTACAGCCCGTGGGCGCTGGTGGCGACCCAGATGTTGCCCTTGGCGTCCTGCTCGATGTCGAGGATGTAGGACTTCTCGTGCTTGAGGTGGCGATTCCAGGTCCCGTCCTCCAGCACCATCACGCCCTTGCCCCACAGGCCCGCCCAGATGCGCTTGTCCTTGTCCTCGCGGAGGACCTTGACGCTGGTCCCGCGGAGGTGCTGGTCGGGCTCCTTGTCGGTGCGGGGGTCCCAGGCGTAGGCCCCGTCGGCCTCGACGATGACCCAGATCCGCCCGTCGGACATCTGCGCGAGGATCTCGGGGCGCTTGCCCTTGAAGTACTCGACGGTCTTCCACTCCTTGCCGTCAAAGAGCATCACGTCGTCGTTGACCTTGGCCACGAGCTTCCCGTCGACCGCGAGGATCTGGGCGACGTTGCCCCGCTGCACGAGGGAGACCTTGTCGCCCTCCAGCAGGTACACCCCCCCGCTGGTGCCCAGGTAGTGCTTGTTGGCCCCGGCGCGGAGGACGTCCCACACGCGGTGGCCCATGGGCTTGCCCTTCTCATCGGCAATCGGCACGAACTTCCCGCCGACGAACCGGGCCCCGCCCTGCTCCGTCCCGGCCCAGAGGGTCCCGTCGGCGTCCTGCTCGATGAACTGGACGGCGTCGTTGGGGAGGCCCTGCTGGGTGGTGTAGCCGGTCCATTTTTCGGCCCCGGCGGCGAGAGTCGCGGCGAGGGCGAGAACGGCCAGTGCGGCAAACGCGTTGCGTGTCATGCGTCGACTTCCTTTCCACGGAGGATCAAACCGCCCGGCCGCAGTCGAGCCCGGGCTCCATCGGTTAAACCAGACACCCGGGGCAGGGTTTCGGAGGGGGGCTTTTCGATTTCCAATTTCCCATTGGCAATTTCCAATTGAGCCAACGCCCCTGCCGGGTCCACTGCGCGAGCTTGCACGGGGGGACCTGCGCCATGGAACGGACCTCGCCAGGGATTCCTCACTCTCCAGGTGCACCTGCATGTGTAAAGGGACCCGACCAACGCGTCAGCCCAATTGAAAATTGGAGATTGGCAATTGGAAATCCACTGTCCTCCACCCCATTGACTCCCTCGCCCTCCTCGCGTATTCCCTGCGCCCAGACGAAAGGACGGCCGAATGACCGAGCAGGCGATGAACCACATGTGGATGTACGTCAGTGCGGGCGACCTGGACGTCGAATGGCGGCAGTGCGTGGAGGAGGGCAAGGACGTCGAACCGCTCCGCGAGGAGTTCGCCCGCGTCCGCGCCCTCGACCTCACCGACCCCGCCAACCAGCCCCCCGCGGAGGCCCTCCTCGACCGCACCCTCGCCCTGCCGATCCGCAGCGACTGCCGCTTCGATGAGCCCTCCGACCTCGAACGCATCCTCGCCGCCCGCCCGCCCAACTCAAATGGGCCCGCGGTTCCCCTGCCCGTGGACCCCGACGCCCTCCCCCACCGCCTCCATGGGGCGTGGCTGGGGCGGGTCTGCGGGTGCCTGCTCGGAAAGCCCGTCGAGGGCTGGCGACGCCCGCGAATGTGGGGCTACCTGAAGGACACCGGGCGCTGGCCGCTGAACGACTACTTCACCCGCAACGCCCCCGCGGAGGTGCTGGCGAAGCACGAGATCCCCCCGGGCCGCTGCTACATCGAAACCGTCGACGCCATGCCCATGGACGACGACACCAACTACACCGTCGCCGCCCTCAAGCTCGTCACGGAAACGGGCCTCGCCTTCACCCCGCGCGACGTCGCCACCTTCTGGATGCAGAACCTCCCCCTGCTGGCCACCTGCACCGCCGAACGCGTCGCCTACCGCAACTTCGCCGCGAACATCGCCCCCCCACGCTCCGCCACCGTCCGCAACCCCTACCGCGAGTGGATCGGGGCGCAGATCCGCGCGGACTTCTTCGGGTACATCGCCCCCGGGGACCCGCAGCGGGCGGCCGAGCTGGCGTGGCGCGATGCGTCGATCTCCCACGTCAAGAACGGGATCTACGGCGAGATGTGGGCGGCGGCGATGGTGGCGGCCGCCTTCGGAACCGACAACGTCCGCACGGTCCTCGAAGCGGGCCTGGCCCAGATCCCCGCCCGCTGCCGCCTCGCCGCCGACGTCCGCCGGGTGATGGACTGGCACGCGGGGGGCGTGGGCTATGACGACGCGGTCGAGCGCATCCACCAGCGATGGGACGAGACCACCGCGCACGGCTGGTGCCACACGATCTCCAACGCCATGGTCGTCGCGGCGGGGTTGCTGTACGGGGAGGGCGACTACGGGCGCTCGATCTGCCGCACCGTCCAGCCCTGCTTCGACACCGACTGCAACGGGGCGACCGTGGGCTCCATCGTCGGGGCCATGCGCGGGGCGTCCGCCATCGCGCCCCGCTGGGCGGGCCCCGTCCACGACACGCTCATCACCGGCGTGCAGGGCTACCCCCGCGTCAGCATCGCCGCCCTGGCGAACGAAACGCACGCCCTGCTCACCAGCTCCGCCCCCAGCGCGTGACGCCCCCAGCGCGTGGGACGGATCGAGCGCATGGGACGCCCCGAGCGCATGCGGACGCATCGAGCGCGTGGGAGGGCCCCAGCGCGTGGGATGGATCGAGCGCGTGGGATGGATCGAGCGCGTGGGACGGCCCGAGCGCGTGGGACGGCCCGAGCGCGTGGGACGGCCCGAGCGCATGCGTTGGGGGTCTCCTGACCCCCAACGTCCGGGAACGTCCACAGAGCTTCCGCGACAGCGTAATGGCGGCGCTCCGGTCGCGGCGGTCCCCGCCGCGAAGGGGGCGCTCCAACGACGCTGACGCGGAGGCGTTCCTCACCCTTCCAGGACGCCGGGGGTCAGGAGACCCCCGGCGCAGGAGGTGGGGGTCAGGAGATCACCGGCGCAGGCGCATGGAGCGGCTCAGGGGCCCCCCGGCGCACGCGCGTGGGGGAGGGGCGAGGGGAGGCGAGGGGAGGCGAGCGGGAGGGCGAGGGGAGGTCGGCGCAAAAAAGACGGCCAGCGGGGAAAGGAGGACGGAAAACCACGCTGGCCGCGGGGCCTGAGGGAGGGATGGCCCCAATCGCTCGCTCGCTATGAGTATATTCGGATCTGGAAAAGGATTTGTTCAGGGAAATCGGAGAATTTCGGATTTTTCTATGCCGGATTCCCCCATCCCACCGCCCATCCCCAAGGTACGATCTGCCATCAAGGAGTTGCCCGTCATTCACTTATGACCGCTACAGCCCCCGCCGGCGCCGCCCCCACGGAGCCCGGGGGCCGCCTCCCCCATCCCCCGCTGAGGAAACATGCCCCCGCAAACCCGGCGCCGGCCTCAGGCTCGCGGGGGGGAAACCCCCGGGCCTCCGCGAGGACCACCGGGCCACGGGGAACGGGCCCCGGCAATGTCGAAGGAGGTCCCGACGGGCAGCGGTCCCGGGCCCGCCCCGTTGGGTTTCGACTTTCCTCCCTCGCCCCGCCGTCCTATCATGCCCCCACCGCCCCCACCCCGGGGGCCGCAGGAGATCTCGCCATGATGACGCCGAGGGAACGCTGGCTCGCCGCGCTGCGGGGAGTGGCCACCGATCGCGTGCCGCTGGAACTGGAGGACCTGCACTTCGCCTCGCGCGAGGAGCTTGCCAAGGCCGAAGACCCCGGCCGGCGGGAACTGGGCGAGCGGGTCATCGACCACACCGTCTTTCCCGTCCCCGTGCCCTCGGGCATGAACCGCTGGCTGATGACCAACGACGAGCACGTCCGCTGGACGAGCGAGGTGAAGCCCAACGGGGACTCCGTCGCCGTCGGGACCTTCGACACGCCCAAGGGCCCGCTGACGACCGTGACCGGCAGGACGCCGGGCATCCGCACCACGTGGACCGCCAAGTACCCCGTCGAGAGCGTCGAGGACCTCGAGAAGCTCGCCTCGATCCCCTGGCACGTCCCCGAGGGCGCCGTGCCCCCCGACCTGTCGAACCTGCCGGCCGCGTTCGACCGCCGCGGCTACCTCCGGGCGGGCGTGTCGTCGCCCTTCGTCTGCGTCGCCGGGGCCATGTCCTACGAGTACTTCCTGGAGCTGTGCTTCACGCACCTGGACCTCATCCGCGAACTCACGCAGGTGTGCCTCGACCGCACACTGGCGATCCTCGACCGCGTGCTCGCCGAGAACACCGTCGAGTACGTGTGGATGGGCGGGTGCGAGTGGCTCACCCCGCCGATGGGCTCGCCCGCGCTCTACGACGCGCTCGTGCAGGGCCCCGAGCGGCAGGTCATCGAACGCATCCACGCGGGCGGGGCCATCGCCCACGTGCACTGCCACGGCAATGTGCGGTCGACGCTCGAGAAGGCCATCGCCCGCGGGGCGGACTTCTTCGAGCCCGTCGAGCCCCCGCCCGACGGCGACATCCCCTTCGCCGACGCCAAGGCCCTCGCCGCCGGGCGCATGACGCTCGGGGGCAACATCGAGGCCCGCATCCTGGAGTGCGGAACGCTCGCGGAAACCGAATCCGCCGTCCGCGCCGCCTTCGAGGGCCCCCGCCGGCGCATGATCCTCCAGACCACCGCCGGGCCCATCGGCGAGTACCACCCCACGATCATCGCCAACTACCACCGCCTCATCGACCTGTGGGAGGAACTCTCTCCGATGTAGTCCCTTCTCTGCACTGCAAACCCGCAAGATCCTCGCTTTTTCGAGGATGTGTCCCGGTCCTCAAACGGCGTTCCTTTCGACTGGGACCGTGGCAGGGGCGTCAGCCCAATCGGAAATCGCAAATCGGAAATCGAAATTGGGAGCGGGCTCAGCCCGCGCTGTGCCTCGGCGTCTCTGCGGCCGACTCTTCCGGAGCCCGAACCGCGGAATCGCCCCCGCACCGCGCATAGACTTTCCCGTAGGCCCTGCGCCCGGGGCTAACGGGAGCCCGCCGAGGCCGCGCGACGCGCTGGGAGCGCGTCGGGGCGGCGGAGCGGCCGATCGTCACGCTGGTTTCGGAAGGAGACATGCCATGAAGGCGGCAGTGATTCGTGAACACGGCGGGCCCGAGGTGATCCGCGTCGAGGACCTGCCCGATCCCACGCCCCGCGCGGGCGAGGTGCTGCTGGACGTCCACGCCGCCGGCCTGAACCACCTGGACCTCTGGGTCCGCAAGGGTGGGCGGAGCGAGTTGGCCTTCCCGCACGTGCTGGGGACCGACGCGGCCGGGGTGGTGGAGGCGGTCGGGGACGGCGTGGCGGGCGTTTCGCCCGGGGACGAGGTGCTGGTCTACCCGGGCGTGTGCCTCCGCTGCCCCCAGTGCGCGGAGGAGGACCTGCTGCTGTGCGAGGACTTCGGGATCGTGGGGCTCGCGACGCAGGGCGTATTCGCCGACAAGGCCGTCCTGCCCGCCCGGTGCGTCGTCCCCAAGCCCGCGGACTGGGCGTTCCCGGAGGCGGCGGCGCTGGTGGTGGCGTACCTCACCGCCTGGCGGATGCTCACCACGCGGGCGAACCTCCGCCCCGGGCAGACGGTGCTGATCCACGGGATCGGGGGCGGGGTGGCCCTGGCGGGGCTGCAGATCGCCCGCCTGCTGGGAGCGGAGATCGTCGTCACCTCGTCGTCCAACGACAAGCTCTCCCGCGCCCGCCAGCTCGGGGCGCACCACACGCTCAACTACCAGCTCTGCGGAGATCCCGCCAACGCCCTGCTGGAGACCCTGGACGGGCGGAAGGTCGACGTCGCCTTCGACTCCGTCGGGGCCGCCACCCTGCCCATGGACCTCGACCTCGTCCGCCGCGGGGGGACGATCGTCAACTGCGGGGTGACCACCGGGGCGCAGGCCGAGCTGAGCATCCAGAAGATCTACTGGAACCAGCTCAACGTGCTGGGCTCGACGCTGGGCACGCACTCCGAACTCCGCGCCATGCTCCGCGCCTTCGAGATCAACAACGTCAAGCCCGTCATCGACCGCATGTACCCCCTCGCCCAGATCCGCGACGCCACCGAACGCATGGACAACGGCGAGCAGATGGGCAAGATCGTGCTCACGATGAAGTCGTGACGACAGGGACGACGCGCAGCAGATATCGTGCGCAGCAGGTAGGGCGTGCAGGCGGCGCAGCGAAGCGGAGCCGTCTGCACGCGGGATGACGCCGCGCGACCCTCCCGCTTGCGCGCCCTACGCCTGTCCGCCCCCCCAGAACTGCTGCCCCTGCTCGCGCGTGTCGCCCAGGTCGGTCCGCCAGCGGTCGAGTTCGGCGCGCATCTGCTGGAGGTCGGCGGCGCGGGCGGGGTCGGCGGCGAGGTTGGCCTGCTCGAAGGGGTCGCTGCGGAGGTCGAACAGTTGCGTCGTGCGCTGCCCGTTGACGTTGTACTCGATGAGCTTGCGCCCCTGGCGGTCCATGACCCCGCGGTGCAGGTGGCGGTAGGCGAAGAGCAGCGTGTCGCGGCCGCTTGCGCTTGCGTCCTGCAGGACGGGCGCGAGCGAGCGGCCCTCCACGCTGGCGGGCGTCGGGAGGCACGCCAGGTCGCACAGCGTGGGGTAGATGTCGATGAGGTACGCCAGCGCGTCCCGCCGCTGGCCGCGCGGAACCCCGGGACCCGCGAGGATCAGCGGCACGTGCACGCTGTGGTCGTACACGCTCTGCTTGCCCATGAGCCCGTGGCGGCCGAGCGCGAGCCCGTTATCGCCCGCGAAGACGATGATCGTGTTCTCGTAGCGGCCGCTGCGCTTGAGGGCGTCCATCACGTCCCCGATGCGGGCGTCGATGTGGGAGATCATGGCGTAGTAGTCGGCGAGGTGCTTCTGGATGACCTCGGGCGTGCGGGGGAACGGGGCGAGCATCTCGTCGCGGATCCGCAGCTCCCCGTTGTCGAAGGGGTGCTCGGGCAGGAAGTTCTCGGGCACCGAGAGCTTGGCCGCATCGTACATCGCGTGGAACTGCGGGTGCGTGTCCCGCGGGTCGTGCGGGGCCGTGAACGACACGTACGCGAAGAACGGATCGGCCGCGTCGTAGCCCTGCAGGAAGCGGACCGTCGCCTCGCTGAACAGGTCGCTGGAGTGCTTCTTGTCCTCGAAGTACATCCGCTCCTTCGGGTAGTTCCCCTCGGGGTCGAAGGGGTTGAGCGGGACCTGGAAGTGGTCGCTCATGCCCCCGAAGAAGATGCGGTCCCCGTGCGAGAAGCTCCGCGCATACGCCCCCGGGCCGTTGTGCCATTTGCCCGTCCCGAACGTCGCGTACCCGTTCGCCCGCAGGTGCTCGCCCAGCAGCGTGTGCTCGGCCGAAATGGACTGCCCCTGCTCCTGGATGTGGAACAGCGTCCGCCCGGTGTGCAGCATGGCGCGGGAGGGCATGCAGACGGCGGCGCTCGTCCCGCCCATGATGTACCCGTTGGTGAACGCCGTCCCGCGGTTGACGAGGGCGTCGAGGTTGGGCGTGTGGATCTCGGGGTTGCCCAGGGCGGCGATGGTGTCGAAGCGCTGGTCGTCGGTGAACAGGAACAGGATGTTCGGTCGGTCCTTGCAGGTGTTCATGGGGCTCTCCAGTGGCTGCGATGTCTGCCGGCAAAGCATAGCGGACGGTGCGCGGGATGCAACGGTTCGCGAAAAGGGGGACTGGCTCCGGAGCGGGGTGCTGTTCCCCGCGCAGGTGCCTGTCCCCCTTTTCGCGATGTCCCCCTTTTCGCGAACTCGCGGGCGATCCGCGAGTTCGGGGGCAGCGCGTCCGCGAGTTGGAACGCCACGGGTCTGCGCACCTCCTGCCCCGGGGGTCTCCTGCCCCCCGGGGTCCTGGAGGGGCAAGGGACGCCGCCGCGCCAGCGCCGTTGGATCGCCCCCTTCGCGGCGGGACCCGCCGCGACCGACGCGCCGCCATAGCGCTGGCGCGGAGGCCGTCCGCTTGTTCC
>JAWLCQ010000050.1:0-29112 GCA_041687095.1 Phycisphaerae bacterium
GTTCGCAGCCGTGCGGGCGCGAAGGACACGGCTGCGAACGGCGCAGCCGTGGCACCCGGCACAGCTCGGCGATCCGCCACTCGCTGCCCTCGGGGCCTCGCACGCGGTAGGGCGTGCAGTCGGTAGGGCGTGCAGGCGGCGGAGCGCAGCGCAGCCGGCTGCGCGCGGGAGCACGCTCTCCCGCGCGCAAGCGTCTTCGCTGCGCTACGACGCTTGCGCGCCCTACGCACCTTGCTCGCCCTACGCGCTGCATAGCTATTCCACCGTCACCCGCCGCACGAGGATGGCCTTGCGCGGTTGGCCGTCCGCGTCGCGGTGCTGGAAGTTGGAGTAGGCGATGAGCAGCGAGCGGCCGTCCAGGGCCAGCAGGCTCGTGTACCCGCAGGAGTCCCGCTGGATGGCGTGGTGCGTCCCGGCGATGAGCGACAGGGGCTCGGACCACTGCTCCCCGGTCCCGGTTGCATCGAAGCGCAGGTGCACGCCGGGGCGGCCGTAGCTGAGCACCAGCGTCCCGCAGCCCAGCAGCACCACGCACGGCCAGACGCCGAACTCGAACAGTTCGCGCACCGGCGTCCAGGTGCGCCCCGCGTCGGGGGACCAGGTGATGGCCATGGGCTTCTGCTGCTGGTCGGTCTTGCGGAGGATGCAGACCAGGCGTCCGTCGGCGGTGGGGGCGAGGTGTGGTTCGCCGTAGAGGTCCTCGCCCGCGGGGTCGGCGGCGATGGTGGTGCGGCGGGTGAACGAGCGGCCGTTGTCGCGCGAGACCATCAGGTGCGTGGCGCTCTTGGCGGGGACGGTCCCGTCGGGGAGGGCGTAGTGGACGCGGTAGTCGGCGTAGAGCAGCTCGGCGCCCACCCGCAGCAGCGAGCGTTCGAAGAACGTCCGCGGGAGCACGTCGCTGCCGTCGCGCTTCCACGCGAGCATGTCCGCCAGGTCGTACTCGATGACGTCGTCGGCCCACTGCCGCGTTGCGGGCGCGTAGCGCTGGGCGGGGATGCGGCCGTAGTAGTCCCGCACCGCGGGCGGGAGGTCCGCGACGCGGTAGCTTCGCACGGTCCCGTAGATGTTGGCGGTGGCGACGGGGGCGGGCAGGGTCACGGCGGCGTCGGCGATGTTGAGGTACGGCTGGGAGGGCATGGCGAGGTGCTCCCCGCCGAAGACCTCCGAGACGCTGTAGTGCGGGCGGCGGGGCCAGGGCTCGCCCGCGAAGGGCTGCCACGAGGCCCCCTCATCGCGCGAGACGAGCGTGGGGGCGGGCGCTCCGTGGGTCTCGCTGGCGTCGGCGGCGTCGGCCCACATCAGCAGGATCTCCCCCCCGGGCAGGCGGGTGAGGGCGGGGAACTGATGGAAGCCCCAGCGGGTCTCCCCGACCTGGGACACGGCGGCGACGACGGGATCGGACAGGGTCACGTTCATGGCTGCTCTCTCATCCGCCCCAGATGGCGAGGTCGTCCCAGAACACCTGCGTCGCCCCGCCGCTGTCGCGCACGCACCCCACCACCGCCGCCGACGTGTAGAGCTTCATCGGGTTCCAGTCCGTCAACGGGACGGGGGCGGGGGAGCGCGGGTTGTACGTCCAGTCGCTCACGTCGAAGATCGTCGTCCACTCGCCCCCCGCGGGGCGGACGCGGTAGGCGAAGCGGCCGGTCGTCGCGTCGCCCATGCGGTACTGCGTCTCGCACTCGATCCACACGCCCGTGGGGACGTCGAACCCGCGCTGGACGATCTCCCACGTCGGGCGCCCCCACCCGGGGTACTGCGGGAAGTGCTCCTCGCCCTCGACGTGTGCCGGCTGCCCGTGCACGCAGAAGTGCAGCTCGCCCCCCGCCCCCGCGTCGCGGTGCAGGCCCAGGCTGATGCGGAAGGGGTGCTGTCCGCCCTCCCAGGAGGGCCCGAACCACAGCTCCTGCAGCGTGCACCACGCGAAGCCCGGTTCGTACCCCCGCAGCGCCTCCAGGTCCGGGTGCAGGTACATCCGCACCCGCCCCGTCACCGCCGTCAGCCCGCGGTTGCGGTAGAGGCTCGCCTGCACCCTCGCCTTCGCCCCGCCCCGGTAACGCTCGTTGGGGTGCAGGATCCAGAAGTGCAGGACGCGGTTCCCGGGATCGGTGGGGTCCTCGACGATCCGGGCGAACCGCTCCTCCGCCGTCCCCCCGAGGTACTGGATGTCGAAGTACCCCAGGCGGGGCCCATCGGTGGGCGCGGGCGGGTCGCCGGCGGCGGCCGAGGCCCACGGGTGAGAGGGGGGGAGGTTGCGGCGGAGGGCGTCCCAGTCGTTGGGCGGGGCCACCGAGCGGTCCGCGCCCGTGAGGATCTCGTGCGCCTCGGCGGGCACACCGAGCGTCCCCGGCTCGAAACCGCTCTGGAACAGCATCTGGTGGATCGGGTTCATGGGCTTTCCATATCACACCCCCCCGCGCCAGTCACCCTCTTTTCCCGCCCACCCGGGGTGTGCCGGTTTTCGGTGGGCCCTTTGGCCACGGCATCGCGCGTGGGGGGCAAATCCGAAACTCGAAACCCGGAATCCGAAACAGATTCAAAACGGCGTAACCGTTCACGCCTTCGTAAACAGCGGCGAAGGCGTGAAGAGAAGAAACGGCCCCTTCTCTCCCGCTGTTTCTTCAGACTCCTGTCGCCGCGTGCATAGGCGTGAATGGTCATGCTGTTTGTAAGTGCCAATTGAGGGCTGCCGTCCCAACCTCCCCACCGACCCCGCGTCGGTGGAAGGCGGCTATCGACTACTCGCACGCCCCCACGGACCTCTTGCTTCTTCTTCTTCTTCTTTTCCCCACCGACCCCGCGTCGGTGGTTCAAACGGCTCTCGACTACGGCCAGCGCGCGCCGGGTCCGCGCATCGTCCGCGCCGGTGGGTGATCCCGTAGTCAGGAAGCCGGCTTACCACCGACGCGGGGTCGGTGGGGAGCAGGAGAAAGAGCGGGATGGAAGGGGACCGCCGCAGTAGTCGATAGCCGTTTACCACCGACGCGGGGTCGGTGGGGAGAAGAAGAGGCAAGCGGCACGGGGTCGGTGGGGAGAGGGAACCGGAAGCTCACCTGGGTGCCGACATGTCCCTTCCTTCACGCCCTTCCTGCTGTTTGGAAGGGCGTGAACGGTTACGGCTTTGGACTGTCCAGGCGGGTTCCGGCGCTCGCAGTGGATCCAGGCGCCCCCATGACGCCGCGGGCGAAGGCGGGCGGTTGCCCTCAGCGGTACTCGTGGATGGACTCGATCAGCGTGCGGACGTTCTCCCACGGGGCGTCGTTCTCGATCTCGACGTAGAAGATCCCCCCGCCCCCGAGGCGGTGGTGGCGGGAGGCGTACTGGCGGATGGTCTCGCGGATCTCCGCGGGCGTGCCCCGCGGGACGAGGCGCTGGCGGTCGGGATGGATGTAGAAGCTCACCCCGCGCTCCTTGCACCGCTGGGCGAACGCCTCCTCGTCGTAGCAGGCGATCTGCGGCCAGAGGCAGGTGACGCCCAGGTCGAACAGGTCGTCGAGGATCTCCTCCGCCTGTCCGCAGATGTGGAAGAACACCTCGCGCCCCGCGTCGAGGATCGGGCGCATGAGCCTTCGGTAGCGGGGGACGAACACCTCGCGGAAGACCGCGGGCGAGATCAGCATCCCCGTCTGCATGCACCAGTCGTCGGCGAACATGAACGCGTCCAGACCGGCCGCCAGCCAGTACGCGATCCGCTCCTCCCAGAACTCGACCAGCCGGTCGAGGAAGCGCAGCAGGTCCGCGTCACCCACCGTCAGGTCCACCAGCACGTCCTCCATCGGGCGCATCTCGTAGAGGCGGAGGAAGAGCGAGAACCATCCGCTGATGGTGTAGTAGTCCTGGCTGGCGCGCTGCAGGTCCGCGCGGTCGGTGAGGAACTGCGGGGAGGCAAGGGCGGGCATGGCGGGGAACGCGTAGTCGCCCGCCTCCCGCCAGTCGCCGAACGGGTACTTCGCGGGCTGGCCCTGGATCCCGAAGATGCAGTGCTCGATCACGACGCCCCACTCGTTGGTGATGAGTTCGTGGTACTCGCCCGCGGCGTTGAGCGCGTGGGGGGGCGGTTGCGGGATGCGGTCGAAGACGATCGGGTTGTCCGGGGGGCAGCGGCGGAAGAGGTCCAGCAGCTTCTGGCCATGGACGTACAGCCCCGCCTCCGACGGGTGGTAGATCACCGGGAGGCGGTCGGGGCCGCGATACCGCAGCGTGTCGATCATTCGCTGGCGGGAACTGCTCATAGTACTCCGCGGGCGATGAGGCCCCAGGCGTTGCCCTTGTTCGTCCGCAGGGCGAACAGCAGGTCGTTGCGGCCCTTCTTCCACGTCACGTCCGCCTGGTACTCGTCGGGGGCGGCGGGGTTGGTCGCCTTGGGCTCGCACCCGGCGGGTTTGCCGTTGACCCAGACGCGGACGGGCCCGTCCGCCCCGTAGAGCAGCCTGCCCTTGCCCGCCCGGGGCAGCTCGATGGACCCGCGGACGTAGACCAGCCCGTCCTTGCCCTGGTGCACCGGGCGGACGTCGACGAAGTGGTGGGCGGTGTCGTAGGGGACGGGGGAGAACGCCACGCCCCGCCTGGGCAGGGGGACGGACTCGATGGGGGCGTCGGGGGGCAGCAGGCTGCTCGCCTCGGCCGTCGTCAGCGTCGCCGCCTGCACCGATCCGTGCCTGCGGACGAGGGCGGCGTGCTTGCGCTTCAGTGCGCGGGCGGCGGAGTCGCTGACGGCGTCCATGCCCCCGCCGACCTCGAGCATCTCCCGCAGGACGCGGGCGGCGCGGCTGTGGGGGTAGGCGTCGATCATCCGCATCGCCATCGCGTACGTTTGGCGCATCGCGGGCAACTGGTGCACGACGCGCTCGAGCATCCCCAGGAGCTGCGCGGGGGAGTCGAGTTCGTCGGCGACCTTGGCCCAGTCGGCGTACGCCCGCCACGCCAGCGCCTGCCCGATGAGGTTCGCCATGGTCGTCGAGAAGTGCTGCGTGAGTTCCCGATCGGCGGTGGGGGGGAAGGCGGAATCGGCGGGCAGGGCCTCCTGCCGCCAGTGGTCGTCGCGGTAGCGGTCCCGCTGCGCCCGGTCGCGGAAGTCGGGCACCTCGTAGGGCGTCCCCCCGTCGATGCCGCTTCGGATCGCCTGGATGCCGGGGATCGTCACGTCGGCGGCGGCGTAGATGTCCCAGGGCGCCTTCTCCCCGGTGAGGATCTGGCGGGCGAAGAAGTACAGGACCCAGAAGTCGCCCCCGCCGTGCCCCGTCGCCAGGGAGCGCTTCTCCAGGTCGCTCATGGCGGGCTTGACGGGCAGCTTGGGGGACCCTCCGCTTCCGCCCAGGCGGAGCAGGAGGCCCTGGGGCCCGCTCTCGGCGGCGCCCAGCGTGCCCCAGATCCGCTGGGAGTGCACGTCGTTGGTCGTCGCTCCCATGAGGTTGCGGACGACCGCTCCGTTGGACATGTGGATCAGCGAGGGCGCGACCCCGCCCATGTCCCCGCTGCGCTCGTGCGGATACCCCGCCAGCCGCTGGGTTCCCGGGAGGCTGACCACGCGCGTCGGGCGCGTGCCCGTGATGTACATGACGGGCCCCAGCGAGTGCGTGCAGTAGTAGTGGTAGTTCAGCCAGCTCCGCCAGTTGTGGAGGGTCCAGCCCGGCTGAACGGGGGTCCCGTCGATGTAGGTGTAGGCGAGGGAGCGGATCTCGTGGACGTACTCGAACTCGGCGTACATCAGGTCCCCGAAGAGCCCCTCGTCCCACTTCCTCTTGAGCCACAGGAACTGGGGGGCGAAGGGGTAGTTCTCGGCGAGGTTGTAGACCTTCCCGCTGGCCTCGACGGCTTCGACGAGGGCGACGCCCTCGGCCATCGTGAAGAACGCCGTCACCTCCGACAGCACGTGTTTGCCCGCCCGGAGGGCCTTGATGGCGTGGGGGGCGTGGGCGGGGCAGTAGGTCGCCAGCAGCACCGCGTCGAAGTCCTGCGCGAGGAAGTCGTCCTCGTTGTCGGTGACGAAGGCCCCGGGGCAGTCGCGGGCGAACCGGTCCCGCATGTGCGGGACGTAGTCGCACCCGGCGACGACGTCGATGTTCAGCGCCTCGCACGTGCGGAAGAAGCTCATCCCCCGCCCCAGCCCCCAGATGCCCAACCGGATCCGCCGATCCGTATCAAAGATCCGCGACGCCTTCTTCGCCATGGTGTCCGTCCTTTTGCTGTGGGGATCGCGACCGCCCAAGACCTATACCCCCGCGGCGGGCCGGGACGCAAAGGGAAAAGGCCGCTCGGGTGCACGACCGTTCCTGCGTGCAATGCGTGGTCCGCCCCCTGGGCCCGGAGAGAGGGGGATTACGCAGATTTGAGGGATTACACAGATTGGGAGTAAACGGCGCGTCCTCATCCTCGGCGCATCCTCCGATGGACAAGATCTCATCTGTGTAATCCCATCAATCTGTGTAATCTCTTTCTCTCCCCTTCCTCTGGCCGGGCGCCACGGCGGGGTTCACTGCGCAGATACGGTCGTGCACCCAGGCCGCTCCGTCAGCGCCCCCACAGCCCCTCGATCGCCGCGACGGTCCAGTCCACCAGCTCGCGTCCGCCCTCGGGCCCGATGGGCGTGCTGGCGGGGATGGCGCCGTAGCTGCGGCCGGCGGTGGCGCGGGCGGTGGGGACGTACGTGCCCGGCCCGGCGAGCTGGACGACGAACGTCTGCACCGCCGGGCTGCGGGCCTTGATCTGGATCCCGAAGTCCAGGTAGTACTCGAAGGGGTTGGTGGCGATGGCGACGTCCCCCAGGCGAAGCACGTGCACCTCGACGGGCAGTTTGGGCTGCGTCCGCTCCATCTCGTGGCGGGTGCGGACGCCCTCGCACCATTTCATCCGCCGGTAGGCGGCGGTGAGGGGGACGTACCAGCGGGGCTCGTGGCGCTTCTGGGGGTTGGCGTCGAGGTCGCGGCGGAGCGTTTCGTACTGCGCGCGGAGCTGGGCGGCCTCGGCGAGGGCGTCGTCCACGTCCGCCTGCGACAGCATCCGCCGCGACAGCTCGACCGTCTCGACGCGATGGGCCAGGGGGAGCGAGGCGGCCCGCTCGGTCTCGATGAGCGGGAGCAGGGCGGAGACGGCGTCGGCGATGCGGGTGGCGAGTTCCTCGCGCTGCGTCCGCCCCGCGAGGCGGCGCATGCGCTCCTCGGCGGGTTTGCCCCACTGGACGTGCGGGGACTGGTCGCCCGCGGCCGAGCACTGGGGCAGGACGAACAGCCCCTCCCCGAACCGCCGGCGCAGCTCCGCCCGCGTCTCGCACCAGTAGTCGGCGCTGAGTTGGTAGTCGCTCTCGCTGACCTGCGAGGGGCAGGGGACGTTGACCACCAGGCCCGTCAGGCGGCCGTCGGGGTCCCACGCGCCCAGCACGTTCACGCTGTGGTCCTCGTAGCCCTCGACGTGGCTGAAGTCCGCCGCCCCCGTCTTGCCGTACATGCGGCTCTCCCCGCTGTAGTACGCGCTGCGGCGGTTGCGGCCGATGACGGCGTGGCCCAGGCCGAACCCGATCGACCCCGGCCGTCGGCCGTTCCAGGCCGCCTCCACCGCCTCGGCGATTCGCCCCGCGGCGAAGGCGATGTACTCGGCGGGGTCCATCGTCGGCAGGTCCAGGCACATGCCGGACGTGGACATCCCTCCGCCCAGCCGCTGGCGATCCTCGGGCAGGCGGACCTCCGGGGCGGTGTGGGTGTGCGTGGCGTTGAGGAGGATGCACTGGGGGTCCAGGCGCGGCAGGCGGGAGGAGACGGCCCGGCGGATGGCGTCGCGCAGGCTGTCGGAGATGCAGACGAGATCGCAACTGACCAGCACCGCCGCCGCGGACGGATCGCCCTCCCCGCTCGACACCGCCATCACCGTCGCCGTGATCGGATCCGCTACGCCCTCGGAGACGCGGGTGTGAAACTGCCCGCAGATCTCCACCGCCCGATCGGGCGTCAGGTCCGCCGCCGCCCAGCCGATGCTCAAGGGAAGGTTGTCTGTCGTCATGGTCTGCTCCTTGGGGCGGGGTGCTACGTTCCCGCGGTCACGGTGTCGAGGTTCTCGAAGACCTTACGGATCGCCCCCGCCAGCCCGTCGATCTGCGGGGCGCGGTTGGGGGGGCGGTGGAGGTTGATGCCCCACAGGCAGGTGTCGATGCAGTCTTGCGCGACGGGCCACTGCCCCAGCGAGTAGTCGATATCGCCCCGGGCGTAGTGCGCCCAGGGGGCGCCCTTTCCGAAGGCGTTCTTCGCCTGGAAGACCCCGTGGGCGGGCAGGAGCCAGTTGGCGCGGGAGAACGGGGCGCCCTCGGCCTTCAGGGCGGCCGCGATGGCGTTGGTGAGGCCGGACAGCGCCACGCCCCGCTGCTTCGCATAGCCCGGGTCCACCCGCAGGACGTAGGCGTACCCGTTGGTGGGGCGCTCGGGCGTGCTGTAGCTGCGGACCAGGTGCGGGGTGCCCGCCAGCAGCCCGTCGAGGCGGTTCCAGTTCTCGATGCCCCATGCGTTCGTCGCGTCGAGCCGCCGCAGCCCCGCCAGGGCGAACGCGGCCGGGAGGTTCCCGTGCCCATACTTGTACCCCAGCCCGTAGTGGTGGTAGTCGCGCCCGGCGTCGGCGGGGCGCATGTCGCTGAAGGACATGACCGCCTTGGCCTTGTGGAGGATGTCGTCATCGTCGGTGACGAACATCCCGCCCTCGCCCCCGCAGAGGTTCTTGTTCTGGTTGAAGCTGAACGCCCCGCAGTCCCCGAGCGTCCCGGCCTTGCGGCCCTTGTAGAGCGACCCGTGGGCCTGGCAGGCGTCCTCGATGACCTTGAGGCTGTGCGTCTTGGCGATGGCGCGGATCGCGTCCATGTCGCACGCCACGCCCCAGTAGTGCACGACGAGGATGGCCTTGGTGCGGGGGGTGATGGCCGCCTCGATCCTCGCGGGGTCGAGGTGCATCGACGCCCAGTCGACGTCGATGAAGATCGGGATGGCCATGTGGTGGAGGATGCACGTCGCGGAGGTCGTCCAGCTCAGGGCGGTGGTGATGACCTCGTCGCCCGCGCCCACCCCGCAGCCCGCAACGCACATGTGCAACGCCGCCCCGCCGTAGCAGGTGGCGATCGCGTGGCGGTTGCCGTTCCAGGCGGCGAACTCCTGCTCGAGCATCCGCACGTGCGGCCCCCCGCCGGAGTGGTTGTTCTGGCGGACGGCGTCGAGGAGGAGCTGCTCGCCGGCCGCGTCGAGGGGGGGCGGCCAGGCGTGGAAGGAAACGGTTCCGTCGAGGGCGGGCGTCCCGCCGTGAATCGCAAGCGTCTGGGGCATGGGGTTTCTCACAGCTTGAGTTTCCGGTCGCGGCCGTGCGATACTCGTAACCGTTCGCGGGTGCCACCCTCAAGCGGCGTTGTCTGCCGCTTGGGGGTGCTGCAGCGTAGTGGGCCAAACACCCCCAAGCCGCCAACAGCATGCGGCTTGAGGGTGGCACCCGTTTGCACGGTCCCGTGAACGGTTGCCGATACTCTACGCGGCACTGGCCGCACGTGGAATGGAACCTTCTGCCCCGAACCTTGAAGATCCTGCTATGCTCGTCGCCACCGGCCGACAGACCTACCCCGACGATCACGCCTTCGTCCGCAGGGGCGATCTGCCCTGCTGGACGCTGGAGCTGACGTACAGCGGGACCCTGCTCCGCCGCACCGGCCCCGCGGGCCGCTTCCGCCCCCAGCCCAACGGGGTGCTCCTGCTCACGCCCCCCGCCACCCCCTACGCCCTCCGCGGGCAGCAGGGGGGCGAGGAGGTCTGGCTCATCTTCGACCCGCGCCCCGAACTGCGGGAGTGCCTCGACTGGCCGATCGGTTGCTGCGGGATCCCCGAGCTGCCCATCCCCCGCACCCCGCAGGGCCGCCAGGCCCTCCAGGCGCTGGAGGACACGCACCACTACTGGTCCGCCCGCCTGCCCCGCCGCCACCTCCTCGCGGAGAACGCCCTCGAACGCCTGCTCCTGCTGGCTGGGGAACTCCGCTCCGCGAACAGCCCGGCTGTTGACGAACGCATCCAGCGGACGCTGGACCTTATCCACGCCCCGGACACCGGAGTCCTGACGGTCCCGCAGCTCGCCCGATCCGCCGGGCTCTCGCCCTCGCGCTTCGCCCACCTGTTCCGCCGCGAGACGGGCGTCTCGCCCATCCGCTACCTCGAGGACGTCCGCATGGAGCACGCGCGGACGCTCCTGCTCCGCACCGACCTGCCCATCCAGGACATCGCCGCCCGCGTCGGATTCGCGGACCCCTTCTACTTCTCCACCCGCTTCCGCCGCCGCTTCGGCCGCTGCCCAACGGCGTGGCGGAACCAACCTGTTTCAAGGTGACGCCGGCAGTCGCCGGATCGCCTCGGGCCTCTGTGGAGTGCGGCGGTTCACCGCCGCTTTCCACGGGTCGTTGGTGGTGTGCCCACGGTTTGGCTATGCGGCACAGGCCTTCAGTAGGGGCGGGATGTGTTCCGCAACAGTTCCTTGTGCTTTGGAGGCGGTTCGGCGGAGGCGGCGGCCGCGAGATCGAGCGCGGGGCGAAAAGCGGCGGTGAACCGCCGCAGTCCAAAGGCGTAGGCGCAGGGAGCCTCGAAAAAGGGGACTGGCTCCGTAGCGGCGTGCTTCTTGCCGCGCAGGTGCCTGTCCCCTTTTTCGAGGCGGTGCGGGGCTGATCGCCCGCACTCCCGTGAACGGGGACCCAACGGCTAGTTCACGTCGATCTCGACTCCCTCCCCGCCGTAGAGGTTCAGCGGACCGTCGAGTTCGATCTTGAGCACGGTGACGTTCTCGTCGAGGGCGGTGTGGGGCACGTCGATCCAGAGCGTCCCGGGGACGTTCATCCACGGGGCCCCGCCGATGCGCTTGGTGGCGCACTCGGTCCCGTTGCCCAGGACCGTCACCCGCTTGATCGAGTTGTGGATGCCCTTGATCGGGGTGGATTCCTTGGGCGTGTGGGCGACGTAGAGGTAGATCGTGTCGCGGGCCTTGTTCATCGCGCTGAAGTGGTAGGCGTACCCGTGGGGCAGCCCGCGGCGGGTGCCGTGGACGGCCTCGGCGTGTTTGCGGATCCACGCCCCGAGCGTCTCGAGCAGCTCGACCTGCTGGGCGGGGATGACCCCGTGCTCGTCGGGGCCCACGTTGAGCAGCAGGTTTCCGCCCATCCCCAGGCACTCGCAGAACATGGTGAGGATCTCGTAGGGGCTCTTGTACTGCTCCTCGCGCCCGGTGAAGGACCACGTGTTGTTGGTGGTCATGCACAGTTCCCACGGGCCCTTGGGCGGGTGGACGGGGATGAACTGCTCGGGGGTCTCGTAGTCCCCGTGTGGGTGGAGGCGGGAGTTGATGACGGTGGTGGGGCAGATCCCATGGATGGTGTCGCGGATGTCGGCGGTGCGGTAGTCGAAGCCCTTGCGCCCGAGCATGACGTCGAACCAGATCAGGTCGATGGGCCCGTAGTTGCTGAGGATCTCGGTGAGCTGCGCGCGGTGGAAGTCGAGGAACCGCCCCCACGCCTGCTGGTGATGCTCGCTGCCCGACAGGTCGGTCTGCTGCGCCTGCGCCCACAGGTCGCGATAGCAGGTGGGGGTCTTGCGGAGGTCCAGCAGTTCCTCGCGGGACTTGCCGGTGATGACCTCCATGTGGTCGAGGTTGGACCAGTCGGTGTGGGAGAAGTACAGGCCCACGCGGAGGCCCTTGTCGCGGATCGCCTGGACGTAGGGCGCGACGAGGTCGGGCAGGTCGGTGGCGTTGGGGATGCTGGGCCCGTCCTGCTTCGTCGGCCAGAGGGCGACCCCGTCGTGGTGCTTGGTGGTGAGGACGGCGTACTGGGCCCCGCTGCGGGCGAAGAGGTCGGCCCAGCGGGCGGGGTCGTACTGGTCGGCGGGGAACTGCTGCATCTGTTCCATGTACCCGTCCCAACTGACCGCTGCCCCGGCGATGGGCCACGACTCCCCGCCGCGGCGCTGCACGGCGTAGATGCCCCAGTGGATGAAGATTCCGAGCTTGGCGTCCTTGAACCAGTCCTGCATCATGGTGGTGCTCTTTCCTTCTCTTGAGGTCGGTGTCCGGTGCGGGAGTGTACGCGGTCGAGGGGGCGTTGTGAACCAACCGCTCAGGGTTCGAACGTGATCCGGTCCGTGTGCTCCCCGATCGTCAGGCCCGTGTAGTCACCGCCGAGGGGTCGCCCGAAGACGGTGCACTTCTCGAAGTGCACGCCCTCGACGGTGTGCTGAGGGTCCTTGCCCCACACGCGGATGGCCGGGGTGCAGGGCGTGTCCCCGACGAAGGCGACGCGGGTGAACGTGAGGTTCCGCAGGGTGCCCATTGTGCGGCGTTTCATGAACTGGTTGACGGTGGGCTCGATGAGGATCACGTCCTTCCCGTCGCGCTCGGGCAGGACGCTCACGGTGACGTTCTCGATGCGGATGTCCTCCATGCGGCAGTCCTCGCCGGCCTCGAAGCAGAAGGCGGGGGCGGCCCCGTCCCAGTCGCCGAACCCCGCCTGTCGGATCGGGGGCCCGAGGTACAGGACCTCGCAGTCGTGGAGGTGGATGTCGCCGATGCGTTCGCAGTGGCTCTCGGGGCCCACCATGAGGACGCGCGACAGGTCGCTCCAGAACAGGCAGTTCCGCACCTCGATCCGCTCGCCGTTGCGGCGGTCGGGGCAGTGGCCCTTGATGGAGATGCAGTCGTCGTGCGTGCGGACGAAGCAGTCCTCGATGAGCACGTCGCTGGTGCTGCACGGGTCGATCCCGTCGTCGTTGAGGTTCTTCCCGCAGCAGAGCTTGACGTTGCGGATCGTGACGCGGCGGGAGGCGAAGGGGCGGAGCGTCCACTGCCACGAGCAGCGGATCGTGATGCCCTCGACGAGGAGGTTCTCGCAGTCGTTGAACATGAGCATGTGCGGCTGGGGGCCTTCGCGCCAGCCCCACGGGTCCCCGCAGAGGATCCCGCGGCCCATGACGCGGACGTTCTTCGCCCCGTCGGCGCGCACGCCGCCCTCGACGATCGCCCCGCGGGCGAGGTAGAGCGTCTCGTCGTCGTGCAGTTCGATGACGCCCGCGCGGTGCACCCCGGGCCCGTAGTAGCGCACCTTGGGGCTGTCGGGGTTGGGCCGGTCGGCCTCGGGCGGGTCGGCGAACAGCAGCAGCCCCCCGTGCCGCCCGTCGGGCTCGATGGAGAGCTTGGTGGGCCCGTCGATCCGCAGCGTGATGGTGTCGCCCTCGATGGCCTGCACGGCGGCGGCGTTGGCGGGGCGGACCCGGACGCGGCCCAGCGGTGCGGGGCTCGTGACGGTGACCGTCGCCGGGGCGGTGACGGTGAACCCCGCGAAGGCGTACGGGGCGTTGCCCGCCGGGCCCACCTGCGCGACCCCGCCCGGGGCGTCGGGGCTGGGTTTGCGGAGCTTGGGGTGCTCCCCGTCCTTGAAGCAGCGGAACGGCCAGGGGGAGCGGCAGCTCCGCGCCCCGTGGACCTCGATGGGTTGCCCGCCCACCGTGACGGTGTAGCGGGGCGTGGGGATGCCCGTCTCCGCGCCCTGGTGGGCCGGGACGTTGGGGTTCGGTTGCGTCATCGTGGCTCCTTGGCGTCTCTTGTCGGGCTCTCCGCGCTCATTCCCCGAGGATCAGGTGCCCGTGATGCTCCCAGCGGTGGTTCCATGCGTTCAGGGCCGGGTACTGCAGGATTTGCCGGCGGTCGGCGGCGCGCTGGGGGCGGGCGCGGGAGAGGAGGAAGGTCATCTTCGCCCCCGCGGCGGGGGCGGCGCCCAGGTCCGCCCAGGGGATGGCGAGTTCGATGGTCCACCCCGCCGGGCCGCGTTCGGCGGCGGTTTGGACGGCGGCGTTGAAGGCCTTGTCCATGCCCTTGGAGTCGTAGACGGCGCGGGAGGGGTTGACGATGAACTGGTAGTAGGCCTTGGGCTGGGCGGCATCGGGGGCGATCATCACGTCGATGCAGTCGTCGTCCCACACCGCGTCGTCGCGCGGGCGTTCGGCGGAGGCCAGCAGGTCCATGCGGGGCTCGTCGCATCGGAACGCGAGGTAGTAGTACTGCTCATCCCACGCCACCCACGCCTGGGTCCCGACGGTCGGATCGCCGTCCAGCAGGAAGGCCTGGAAGGCCTCGGGGGCGACATCGGGGGCGGGCGTCCAGGCGTCGTCGTCGAGCTTCCCGTCGATCGCGATTTTCGCCCGGGCCTTCCTCGCCGTCAGCGTCGGGCGGTGGTCGCGGAGGTAGGCGTCCACGTCCATGGGCAGGGGCAGCGTGCTCTGCCACGCCTGGGACCCGGCGGTGAGGCGCAGGCGGCAGGTGGGGAGGGGGAAGAGGCGGCCGGTCGCGCCCGCGCGGGCGGTGAAGCTCAGGGGCTCGCTCTGGTGTGCGGCGAGGCGGATGTCGGCCTTCGCGGGCGTCACGGCCCAGGCGGTGTCGGGGGGCAGGTCCCAGGAGAGCTGCCCGGCGAGGTCGTGGTCGAAGGGGTTGGCGAGGGGGAGGGTGAAGGACATGGTGGCGTCGGGGCGGACCGTCTTGTCGCCCTCGAAGGCGAGGCCCTGCGAGAAGCGCAGGCCCGCCTCGGTGTGGACGTCCTCGGGGAGGATCCCGTCGAGCAGCAGGTTGGCCAGCCGCGGGGCCCCCGCGGGCCCCAGGGCGACCCAGAGGATGTGGTCGAACTCGCCCTCGGCCACCCCGCGGACCTGGCTGCTGCCCCCGGTGGACGCGAGGATGATGTAGTTGCGCCCGTGGCGGGTCCCGTGGATGTACTGGTGGTAGTGCCCGGCGAGGACGGTGTAGTCGCGGTCGGCGAGGGCGGACTCGATCTGCGGGAAGCCCGTCGCGATGGGTTTCATCGCCTTCTTGCGGGCGCTGGCGAGCCCGCCCTCCTCGTACACCCACAGGGGCTGGTGCATGAGGACGAAGGTCCAGCGGACGTCGGGATGACGGGCGATGGCGTCGGTGGCCCAGGCGACCTGCGCCTCGCTGAGCCCCGGGCTCGTCGCGCCGTTCTTGCCCCGCGGGCCGTCCTGGCTGTCGAGGATCACGAACAGGACGTCCTTGTAGACGAACGAGTAGTGCCGCCGCCCCCGCCGCCGCTCCCACTGGGCGACCATGGCGGCGTTGGTCACGTCGTGGTTGCCGGGCAGGAAGAAGAACGGCGCGTCGACCTTGGCGAGCATGGCGTCGAGTTCGGCGTGCTGCGCGTCGAGCTTCGCGGGGTCCTCCGTGTACCCCTCGATCAGGTCGCCCACGCACAGGACGAACTCCGGCTGCAGGAGGTTGACCTTCTCGATCGCCGCCGGAAAGACGCCCTTACGCTCCCCGCCGCAGCGGTCGGAGATGACGGCGAAGCGCAGGCCGCCGGGGTCGCTGCGGAAGCTCTCATTCGTCCACGGGCGGACGGGCCCGCTCACGTCGTGGGCGAAGGGCGCGTCGGCGGCGCGGCCCCCGCAGCCCGCAAGGGCGCCGAGGGCGAGCAGGGCGAGGGAGAGGAACGTGCGGGCGGCGGGGCGGAAGGGACGAGCGGCCATCGAGGGTCTCCTTGTCCAGGCGGGGCGCGTCGCCGCCGTCGGCCGCCCGGTACGCGGCCAGGCCGCGGAGGGACGCCGTCCCGCGAGGCAGGCGACAGCATACCAGAATCCCGTCCCCGTGAAACCCCTCCGGGTGCACGACCGTATCTGCGCAGTGAACCCCGCCGCGGCGCCCGGCCAGAGGAAGGGGAGAGAAAGGGATTACACAGATTCATGGAATTACACAGATGGGATTCTGTCCATCGGAGGTTGCGCCGAGGATGAGGACGCGCCGTTCACTCCCCATCTGTGTAATCCCTCAAATCTGCGTAATCCCCCTCTCTCCGGGCCAATGGCCAGACCGCACGTTACGCGCAGGAACGGTCGTGCACCCAACCCCTCCGCGCGGCCCGCGCTCTCCTGAGGCCTCGCCCGCAAGGGCGCCCAAACGCAACGCAGCCGCCGGGCGAGGCCTCTCGCCCGGCGGCTGCTCGTGTTCGGTGATTCACATCCCCTGCATCCCCGGGATCCCTGCAGGATCGGAGGGGAGGAGGGGAGGGGCGGTCAGAAGTCCTCCCCGCCGTTGCCCTCGTAGGGCTCCTCCTGCATCCCCCCGCCGCCGCCGCCCCCGCCCATCATGAACATGCCGGCCATCTGGACCAGTTCCTTGACCAGCTCGTTGGGGAGGATCATCACCCCGTGCAGGGTGCTGTCCTGGACCTTGGTGGCGGCCGCGACCGGGAGGGTCGAGGTCAACTGGATCGGGGGGGCCTCCTCGCCCATCGCCTGGGCGGCGGTCTGGACGACCTTCAGCAGGTTCGACGGGCTGAAGAGGAAGACCGACTGGGGGTTCTCGGGCAGCATGGCCAGGGCCTTCTGGACGCCGGGGTCCTGGGCGAGGCCCTTGGCCTCGGTGGCGGTCTGGATCGCCTGGGTGAGGAAGGGCACGGACCCCCCGAACGTGGCGACCAGGAGGTTCTTGGCCGGGCTGGCGAGCAGGACGCGGAGCTTGTCCTCCCCGAGGGCCTTGGCCATCTCCTGCTTATCGTCCTCGTCCATCTCCGCCATCTCGGGATGGGTGAGGACGATGGCGTCAACGGTCGTGTCCCCGACCTTCTCGACGTTCTGCTCGAACTTGATCTCGAGCTGCTCGAACTCCTCGCGTTCGTCCTCGGGGATGAGGGCGAGGATGATCTCCTTGATGCTTGCGGCCGAGGAGACGAGGGCGCTCTTGAGCTGGTCGGGGTTCTCGACCTCCCAGACCGCCGCCGCCCCGAACACGCCGCTGCCCTGCGGGGCCCCGCCGACAACGAACTGCATGGTCTTGACGTTTCCGTCCTCCATGCTCAGCAGCTCATTGATGCGGGCGAGGACCTGCTCGTCCTGGATCATGGACTGGACCATGGCGCGGGCCATGTCCCGCTGGATCTGCTGCGCCTGCTGCCCCCCGGTGTGGGACCCGACGGCGAGGACGTAGGGCAGGTTGGGCAGGCGGTGGAGCAGCGGGCCCGTGCCGCTCTTGAGGGCCTGCATGAGCTTGGCGAGGTTGGTGTCGGCCTTCATGACCGCGGCCTTCTCCACCCGCAGGGCCTGGTCGGTCATGCGGACGGCGAGGACGGCGTTCTCGACCTGCTTGAACATCTCGGCGTAGACGGCCATGACGCGGGCGGCCATCTGCTGCTCATCGCCGCCGTAGCCCTGCTCTTTGGCCTGGTCGGCCTGCTGCTGGAGCTTCTGGACGACGGCCTCCATGAGGGGGGCGAGCTGGTTGACGTCGAGGTACATCGCCAGGGCGGAGTCGTCGATGATCTGGCTCTGCAGGGCGTTGAGGGCCTTGGGGAGCTGGGCCTGCCCGGTCTGGACGGCCTCGAGGGCCTCCTCCATCGGGCTCAGCAGGACGTAGCCCTTCATCTCGCGGGCGAACATCTCGCCCACGGGCAGCATGATCTTCTGGGACTTGCCGGCTTCAGTGGGCTGGTAGGCCCCGAAGACGCTCTGGATGTCCTGGCCCGGGACGAAGACGACGAAGGGGAGCTTCTCGGGAGGGGCGGGGTCTTCGTCGCTCAGCATCTTCGGCAGGTCGATCCCGAACTTCTGGGGGTTGAGCATGGCGATGGCCAGCCCGCCGTTGGCGTCAAAGCCCTGCCCGAGCTGGAGGCTCTGGGTGAGCATGCCCAGCAGGTTCTGGCTGATCTCGGGCGGGAGCATCTGGTCCACGCCGATCGCCTTCATGTAGTCCTGCGTGCTGTTGAGGGTGGCCTTGAGGTTCTTGATGATCACGACGCCCATGGCGTCCTGCGGGACGTACTGCACGACGGCCCCCGGGGCGCCCCCCTGCGGGGCCGCCTGCCCCCACGCGCTGACCGACGCCCCCAGTACGCATACCGCCACCACCATCCATAGACGGGTTGCTCGCATGATTCGCTGTTCCTTTCCTGTTCGGAGTCTGGTTTCGTTCGACCGGCCGTCTGGGTGTCGGACACTCCGCACCGTCATGAGGATAGTCTAGCGCTCCTATGCCGCCGGTCGCCGCCCATTCGCGCTATAATCATATCACGTCCCACGGCCGCTGCAAGTGGACGCGAAGTCAGGCCCATGGGATCGGGCATGACGGTGCTCGATGGGGCGTGGACACCGTGGGCCGGGTGAAATCCGAAACCCGAAATCCGAAATCCGAAATCCGAAACAAATCCAAAACACGAAATCCAAATGACAGAAACCGGCCCCCGCGGATGGGGACGGCAAAGTCCCGGGCAAAGCCCCGAGACGAAGGTTTGGGATTTCGGTCCTTTGGATTTCGGCTTTGTTTCGGGTTTCGTGCTTCGGATTTCGAATTTGCCCGCCTCGCGGCCGCGGGACCGGGGGTCCTGCCGCCCGCCGCGGGACGGGTTCGCCGCGGGGCGTTGCGGACGCCCAGGAACGGACGTACCATGACCGGACGCTCCAGCAGGAAAGGAATCCAACGCCATGGTGTCTCCGTCCCCCGGCCCCGAACCGCTGTACCGCAACATCGCCCGCGTCGTGGTGACGCGGGAGGAGATCGACCGCCGCGTCCGGGAACTGGGGCAGGCCATCGCCGCCGCCCCGACGGAGGAACTGACCATCATCGCCGTGCTCACCGGAGCCCTGATCTTCCTCGCCGACCTCATCCGCCGCATTCCCCTGCCCCTGCGGATCGAGGTGGTCTCCATCCGCTCCTACCCCGGGACCGCCACCCGCTCCCAGGGGCCCCAACTGCTGTCCGATCTCCCCCTGGACCTCGCCGGCCGCGACGTGCTGCTCCTCGACGACATCCTCGACAGCGGGCGGACGCTCGATCGCCTCCGGGGCGAGATCGAGGCCCTGCGCCCGCGGTCGCTCCGCACGTGCGTGCTGCTCCGCAAGGATCGCCCCGACCTGCCCGACCGCACCGAGGCGGACTTTGTGGGCTTCGACGTGCCCGACGAGTTCCTCGTGGGCTACGGGCTCGACTACGACAACTGCTACCGCAACCTGCCCGAGATCTGCGTCCTGCGGGAGCACGCGGGGCAGGAGTGCGGGGCAGGGGGCCAGGCCGGGGAGGGGGGCTCATGAGCGCCGGACCGCCCTCCGCACCCCCTGCCGTCGCGCCCCCCGCGGCCCTGGCGGCGGGGATCCTCAACGACGGGGAACTCATCCTCCTCGCCGTTCGCCCCAGCCTGTGGTACATCCTGCTGGTGTCCTGGCCGGTCCTGGCGGGCCTGGCCATCGTCGCCGCCGCCGCCTGGGCCCTCGACCGCGGGGGCATCTGGGACCTGCCCCTGCGAGACATGGCGTCGTTCCTGAGCGTCGTCGCCCTCGGGCGGCTGGTCTGGGCCATGGGCCAGTGGCTGGGGCGGATGTACGTGCTCACCAACCGCCGCGTCCTGTGGATCCTGGGCATGCTGCGGGTGCAGGTGCACCAGTGCTCGCTGCTGCGGATCCAGGAGGTGTGCCTGACGGGGTCGCGCCCCGAGCGGATCGTGGGCGTGGGGACGCTGGCGTTCGTGCTGCGCGAGCGGCCGTCCGCCCCGCCCCCGGCGGCTCCGGCGGACAACACGGGCGGCCCGACCGACGCGTCCCCCGAGGACCCCGACGTCCTTGCGCCCGACATCCCCCTGCCCGCCTGGACCACCCTCTCCCGCCCCCGCGAGATCCAGCAGGCCATCGAGCACGCCATTCACCGCGTGCGGTAGGCGGGCGGGATTGCGGATGGCGGATTCCCGTTCCCCCGGGCACGGGGCAAGTTCCGGCTCCCCACCGGCGCCGTGTCGAATGGCATGAAAGAATGCCACGAGTCCCGCCGCTGCCGGGCCGTGGTTCCCAAGCCCCCAAAGGGGGCGTCGGACAGTAGCCGGGGGTGGAGCGAAGCGGAACCCCCGGAACGCGGGGCCATTCTCTGGAGCCCCGAAGGGGCGGGGGAATCCCGGACAATCGGGGCGATTCCTGGTCTTCCAACTCCCTCGCCCCTTCGGGGCTCTGCCCTTTTTGTGCGTGTACCGGGGGCTTCGCTGCGCTGCGCCCCCGGCTACTCTCCCCCGCCCCGTCGGGGCGGAAGAGGCCTTGGCGGGATCGGCGGGAGCGAGTTTCTTCATGCCATTCGGCACGGGGCCGGTGGGGAGCGGGGTGCCCCCGGAGCGGCTTCGCATTCCGCCATGGTCTGCCTCCCGCCATCGGGTATACTGGACCCACCCAACGTTCCCCTCGCGGGCGGGGCGGCGGCGAACGTCCCCCACGCGGGGCGGGAGGCGGCCATGGCCAATGCGAAACCCGAGATCATCACGTTCAAGGTCAGTGCGGAGCTGATGGAGGCGATGCGGGGCATCCCGAACCGGTCGGAGTTCATCCGCACGGCCTTGCTGCGGGCGCTGGAGCATACCTGCCCGCTGTGCCGCGGCACCGGCGCCCTCACCCCGCGGCAGCGCGAACACTGGGAGCAGTTCGCCCGCACCCACTCCGTCACCGAGTGCGGCGAGTGCCACGAACTGCACATCGTGTGCGAGAAGGAAGAGGGCGCGGGGCAAGAGGCCTAGGGGCTAGGGACTAGGGAATAGGCACTAGGGACCAGGGACCAGGGAATAGGCACCAGGGACTGGGAAAGAGGGCGAACATGAGTGGATGCGGCGGTGAGGCGAAACCGAAGTCGGCGTGCGGTGGGACGAGCCAGTCCCCGGCGGGGTCGTGCGGCGCGGGCGGATCGAAGGACGCGGGCGCGAGCGCCTGCCCCCTGGCGCACTTCGAGAACATGATCGGGAACTGCTACGAGTACGCCGTCACCGCCAAATCCGCCGGTACGCCCATCGTGGGGATTCTCTGCGAGTACACCCCCCGCGAGGTGATCCTCGCCGCCGGGGCGGTCCCCGTCTGCCTGTGCGGCGGATCGGCCGACACCATCCCCGCCGCCGAAACCGACCTGCCCGCCAATCTCTGCCCGCTCATCAAGAGCACGTACGGCTACCACGTGCAGGGGTCCAACCCCTTCCTGGAGATGGCCGACCTCGTCGTCGCCGAGACCACCTGCGACGGCAAGAAAAAGATGTACGAGCTGATGGCCCGCACGCGGCCGATGCTCGTGCTCGAACTGCCCCAGCGCTCCAGCGACCCCGACAACCTCGCCCGCTGGACGCGCGAGATCGGCCGCCTCAAGGAAACGATGGAGCAGCGATTCGGCGTGGAGATCACCGACGCCCGCCTCCGCGACGCCATCGCCACCATGAACCGCGAGCGCTCCCTCCGCCGCCGCCTCGCCCAGACCATGCAGGCCGCCCGCCCGCCGCTGACGGGCCGGCAACTGCTGGACCTCAAGAGCAGCATCTCGGGCCTGTGCAGCGACTTCGCCCAGTACGAGCGGGCCATCGAACTGTTCTCGAACACCGAGGGCCCCCCCGAGGCCGCCGATCGCGTCCGCGTCCTCATGACGGGCGTGCCCATGGCCCACGGGGCGGAGCGGCCCATCGAGATCGTCGAAGCGGCCGGCGGGCTCGTCGTCGCCCTCGAGAGCTGCAGCGGGCTCAAGCCCATCCTCGAGGACGTGGACCCCGACGCCCCCGACCCGCTGGCGGCCATCGCCGAGAAGTACTACCGCCTCCCCTGCTCGGTCCTGACCCCCAACGACGGCCGCCTGGACCTCCTCCGCACGCTCGCCCGCGACTACCGCGCCCAGTGCATCATCGACCTCACCTGGCAGGCGTGCCTGACCTACGACGTCGAATCCGCCCGCGTCCGCGACCTCGCGCACAACGAGCTGCACCTCCCCTACCTCCAGATCCAGACCGACTACTCCCCCAGCGACACGCAGCGCATCCGCGTCCGCGTCGAGGCGCTGCTGGAGACGGTACGAGCATGAGGAATTGCGGATCGTGGATTGCGGATTTGGGGGATTGGCCTTCCATGGTCCCGTCGCGTGCTGGGGGTCTGCAGCAGCGAGGGCAACGGACGCCAAATGGCAAGCCCCGGTCGGATCGCGCGCTGGATCCAGCACGGGCTTGCCATTTGGCGTCCGTTGGAGTCCCCTCCGCGCACGGGACGCTGCCTTCTCACCCACGCAAATCCGCAATCCGCAATCCTTCCGTCCCATGAGCAACCCTGAGAGGAACGATGAAAGCCAACCCTGAGATTACGCTCCAGAACGTTCAAACCGTCTACTCCGGCCCCGAGGGGGACCTGTGGGAACTGGTCATGGGCGAGCAGATCCATATCGGGGGGCTGTCGTCCTCCGCCGACCTCGCCCAGCGGGCCGGGATCGCCCCGGGGAGCGAGGGCGTGGACCTGTGCTGCTGCACGGGGGCGGGCATGCGGTTCCTCGTCCGGCTGCGGGGGGTGGCGAGGATGCTGGGCGTGGACGCCACGCCCACCGTCATCGAACGCGGCCGCTCGCGCGTCGCCGACGAGGGCCTCGCCGACCGCATCGAGTTCGTCCACTCCGACGTCTGCCGCACACCCCTGCCCGACGCGCTGGCGGACTTCGCCTGGGGCGAGGACGCCTGGTGCTACGTCGTCGACAAGCCCGCCCTCCTCCGCGAAGCCGTTCGCCTCACCCGCCCCGGGGGGACGATCGCGTTCACGGACTGGGTCATCGGGCCCCAGGGCCTCTCCGACGACGAAGCCGCCCGCTTCCTCGCCTTCATGAAGTTCCCCAACCTCCTGACGATCGACGAGTACGCCGCCCTGCTCACGAAGAACGGCTGCGAGGTCCGCGAGGCCTCCGACACGCACCGCTTCGCCCCCCACGCCGACCTGTACATCAACATGCTCTCGATGCAGCTCACGTACGACGCCCTGAAGATCATCGGGTTCGACATGGCGCGGCTGGGGGCGATGGCGGGGGAGATGGACTTCCTGCGGCAACTGGCGCACGACGGAAAGATCGCCCAGGGCCGCTTCATCGCCACCCGCCGGTGATCGGCCGGCCTATTCGTGCCTCCGCGGAAGCAGCGGGGATGCAGGGGATGCACGGGATGAAGAGAGCGGGGCGGCGTTTGGCAACCCGCGGGACGCGGCGACCGTAGTAGGATCTGTGAGCCCATGACGCACGAAGCCCCCCGGTGTGACATCCTGTTCGCGGGCTGCTACGTCCCGCCCGAGTGGATCGCCGCCCACGCGCTCCGCCCGCGGCGGATCGCACCCCCCGTCACGCACGACCGCTGGACGCGGGCTCTGCCCGAGGAGGGCATGTGCCCCGTCGCCCGCGCGATGGGGGCCGAGGCGCTGCGGAGGGCGATGGGCGGCGGCATGACTCACCGCGGAGATCGCGGAGAACGCAGAGGAGAGGGAAAGCAAGCAGACGTCGCACGGTCTTCTCCGCGATCTTTGCCTTCTCCGCGGTGCGATGCGGTCCTGGAACCATTGCCAGACGCTTCGGCCCACCGTCCCGTCGCCCTGGTCCTCACCACGCTCTGCGACCAGCAGCGCCGCCTGCCCGACGTGCTGGACCGCCCCGACGCTCCGCCCGTATTCCTCCTGAACGTCCCTGCCCGCTGGGGCGCCGGGCCGCTGCTGGACCTCTACGTCCGCGAACTCGAGCGCCTCGGCCGCTGGCTGGTGGGGCTCGGGGGAACCGCCCCATCCCGCGACACGCTCGTCCGCACCATCCGCGACTTCGCCGCCCGTCGCCGGCAGGTCCTCGACCTCCGCGAGCGCCTCAGCGCGCGGGCGCTGCACGAGGCGCTGATCGACGTCGCCTCCGGCGGAAGCGGTGGGGCTCGCGGCGGCGAGGTGGCGTGCGGCGCCTCAAACGCGTGCGACGGGGGTCTCCTGACCCCCGTCGTCCGGGAACGTGCGGAACGCTTCCGCGGCAGCGTTATGGCGGCGTCACAGCCGCCGCACTCCAAAGGCATCGCCTGCGCGTGTCGGCGATCCGAAGCCTCCAGTCCCGACCGCCCCTCATTCCCCGCATCCCTTGCATCCCCTGCATCCCCGCCTGTCCGCGAAGGCATACCCGTCGCCCTCGTGGGGGGCGAGCTGACGCGGGGGGACCTGGACGTCCTCGACGCCATCGAGCGCGAGGGCCTGCGGATCGTCCTCGACGCCACCGACGGCGGCGAGGGCGGGCTCCCGGCGGTGATCGCCGAGGGCGAGCCCCCGCTCAACCCCGCGTCCTCCCAACTCGCCGCCGAGCCCCTGCGGGCCCTGGCGCGGGCGTACCTGAACCTCCCGCATCCGGCGCGGCGGGGCAACGAGGCGTGGTATGCTGCCCTCAAGACCACGCTCGCCGCCCGCGGCGCACGGGCGGTGCTCTTCCGCCGCGTCCCCTGGTGCGACCTGTGGAACGCCGAGGCCCACCGCCTCCGCGCCGAACTGAGCATTCCCGTGCTCGAACTGGACTTCGCCTCCGCGGGCGTGACGGCGGGGCGGACGCTGACGCGGGTGCGGGCACTGGTGGAGTCCCTGACGTGACGCGACGCATCGAAACGCTGACGCTCGAGCAGTGGGACGCGCGGTACGACGCGCTCCGCGCGGGCCCTCTGCGCGAGCCCGCCTACGGGGGCCCGCTGCGGCGGCACGTGCGGGAGGGGGGGGACCTGCGGCTGGCGCAACTGCGGTTCGACCCGTCGGCGGCGGGGCTGCGGCTGTGGAACTTCCTGCTCACCGAGGAGGACCGCCTCCGCGCCGCCCGCGCCGAGGGCCACCTGCTCGTGGGGGCGATGAAGGACCTCGGGACCGTCCCGGTCCTCGCCTTCGCCCTGCCCCGCACCGTCGCCTTCTACCCCGACGGGGCGTGGTGGATCCCCTGCATCATGCAGCGCTCCGACCGCCTGCTGCACCGGGCGGACGCGATGGGCGTGGACGAGTCGTTCTGCCCCGTCCGCGCCATGCTCGGGGCGTTCGAGTCGGCCGCCCACTTCCCGCTGCCCGACGTGCTCCTCTGCAGCGTCGGGGCTGCCTGCGACGACTTCTCCGCCATCGCCCAGCGCCTGGCGGCCATGGGCCACCCCATCACCTGGTGGGAGATCCCCCACCGCCGGCCCCCCGAACCGGGGGAGGAGAGCGTGGACCTGCCCGGAAGCGCACCCCTCCGCACGAAGGGCAACGCGGCATCCCGCGAAGCAGGCGGGGATGCAGGGGATGCACGGGATGAAAACGAATCAACTCCGATCCCCTGCATCCCCTGCATCCCTGCTCTTTCCGAGGGATGCGAAGACGCTTCCCCTAAGCCCCCCGACTGCGTCGGGGGGATCCCTGCGCCCACCACCGATGCGGTCTGGGATCTGCCCCTCCGCGCCCCGCGGGCGCTGGTGGACTTCGTCGCGGGGGAGCTGCAGCGCGTGCGGGACGTGCTCGCCGCCGCCGCCGGGTGCGAACTGACCGACGACATGCTGCGATGCGGGATCGCCCACGCCAACCGCGTCCGCCGTACGCTCGCGGAACTGCGGGACCTGGCGTTCTCCGCTCCCGTCGCCCCGCTGCCGGCCCTGGAACTGCACATCGCCGAGATGCTCGCCCTGCACTTCTGCTCCGACCGCTCCGAATGCCTCCGCGTCCTGGAGGACCTGCTCGCCGAGGCCCGCCGCCGCGTCCGCGCGGGCGAGGGCGTGCTGGACCCCGCCGCCGTGCGGACCTTCTGGGTCAACCCCGTCGCCGACCTGCGGATGATGAACGTCCTGGAGGAGTGCGGCGGGCGGGTGTGCGGGACGGAGTACCTCTTCACCCACGCCCTCGACGAGATCCCCGAGCACCTGCCCCCCCTCGAGGCCCTCGCCCGCACCGCCCTCGCCGACCCCATGGCCGGGCCCGCCCGCGACCGCGCCGCCCGCGTCGTCCGCGACGCCCGCCGCTGGTCCGCCCAGGCCGCCGTCGTCTCCCGCATCCCCGGCGCCAGCCACTGCGCCACCGAAGGCGCCGTCATCGCCGACGCCCTCCGCCGCGAACTCGGCATCCCCGTCGTCGAACTCGAAACGCCCCCCCTCATCGACCCCATGCTCCCGGGGCTTCGCACCCGCATCCAAGCCCTCCTGGAAGCCGCCCGCGATCGGAGAACCCCATGATCACCGCCGGTATCGACGCCGGATCCCGCTCCACCAAGATCGTCCTGCTCGACCCCGCCGCCCGCACCGTCCTGGCGGCCGGGGCGGTGGACCAGGGCGTGCACCCCGAGCGCATCGCGGGCGAACTGCTCGACGGCCTGCTGGCCGGGATCGGCCGCTCGCGCGCGGACATCGCCCGCACCGTCGCCACCGGGTACGCCCGCAACACCGTCCCCGCCGACACCACCATCACCGAGATCACCTGCCACGCCCGCGGGGTGCACGCCGTGTGCCCCGCGGCGCGGACGGTCATCGAGATCGGCGGGCAGGACAGCAAGCTCCTCCGCCTGGAGCCCGAAGGGCGGGTGCGGGACTTCGCCATGAACGACCGCTGCGCCGCCGGGACCGGGCGGTTCCTGGAGATGGTCGCCCAGCGGCTGGGCGTGGGCCTGGCCGACCTGGGCCCCCTCGCCGCCGCCAGCGCCAGCCCCGCCGCCATCAGCAGCATGTGCGTCGTCTTCGCCGAGACGGAGATCATCGGCCTGCTGGCGTCGGGGGCGAAGGGCGAGGACATCGTCGCCGGCGTGCTGGACGCGGTGGCGTCTCGCGTGGTGACGATGGCCGGGCGGCGCGTGGACGAACCCGTCGCCTTCACCGGCGGCGTCGCCCGCATCGCCGGCATGGCCGCGGCCCTCTCCACCGCCCTGGGTCTGCCCGTCACGATCGTCCCAACTCCCGAGATGACCGGCGCCCTGGGAGCGGCCATCCTGGCGGAGGGGAAAGAGCGCGGATGAACGCGGAGGAACGCGGATACCGGATAAGCAGGGATACACGGGATGCAAGGGATGGATGATAAGGAGATCGGGCGGCGTCCCGAATATCCCCCGCCTCCTGCGCCGGGGGTCTCCTGACCCGCCCCACAGGTCTGCGACGGGGGGGCTCCTGACCTCGCCTCCTACGCTTGCGACGGGGGTCTCCTGACCCCCGGCGTCCGGGAGGGGCGAGGGACGGCGCCGCGTCAGCGTCGTTGGAGCGCCCCCTTCGACCGCGCAGCGGGCGACAGACCCTTCCCCCAACGGGGCAAGCTCCCCTCGGGGAGCTTGCCCCGTTGGGAACGAGCGAAGGCGAGGGACAGATGAGGGGGCCCTTGGCAGACCGGCGGGGGGCCCTTGCGCGCGGATCGTGGAACGAACGCCAAAGGACAGGACGCCCCGCCACCCGACCACCGGCCGCCGGGTGACGATCCCGCACTGCGCTTGACGTGTCAGGCGGCCGGGCGTAGGATTCGACGGCGCGGGACGGCCTCACACGCAGTGCTCCCCGCGCGCCGCATCCCGTGACGCTGCGGGGGAAGCAAGAAAGAGCAGCCGCCCTCCAGTGTTCCGAGAGGAAGAAGCGGGAGTTGTGGTATCTGTCCCTGAAACCCTGTCCCTGAAACCCGTCCCTGAAACCCGAAACCCTGTCCCTGAAACCCGTCCCTGAAACCCTGAAACCCTCTGAAACCCTTGTCCCGAAAACCCGTGAAACTGTCCCTGAAACTGCTGAAACTGGTCATTGAAAATGGGATGAAGACTTGACAAGAGAATGTTTCATGGTATGGTGAGCGATAGGCGTCCAGACAATAGGGGAATTGTGTCCCGTAGGCTGGGGGTCTGTGCTGTCAGTGGATCGGCCGGGCGGGAGGTGTCGGTTCCTTTCCGCGCCGGTGCGAAATCGGGTCGATCCGGTGTTGGGTTCCATTCGCGGGGTCCAGTGTGCCCCTACGGGTCTGTCACTTGACAAGGGAGTCCGTCATGAACTCACGGTCTCGTTCTCACGTTCCCCCGTCGGTGGAGATGCTCGAGCCGCGTCTGCTTCTGGATACGGGGGGGCAGGTGCTCCTGGAGAACGTGGCGCATCCGGTGGGGGAGGCGGTGTGCGCAAGTTCCTCGACGGCGGGGGAGGTGCTGGATGCGTCGGGGCTGATCCGGACGATGAGCGGTTCGGTGTACATGGGCGACTACTTCCCGCTGCGCGTGAACTCCAGGTGGGAGTACAGCGGGACCATGGAAGGAGTCGCGGCGACCGAGAGCATTTCCATCAACGACACGGTTCGCTATGGTTCGCGGATCGCGCACCAGTTCCAGGAGGAGATTCGCTTCCAGGAGGAGTTCGACGAGGACTACGAGACTCTGTCGGCGGTCAGCGACTTCAGCATGCAGGATGGGACTGGGACGCTGGTCTACGAGATGTCGCTCCTGGGCGACAGTGAGGAAGGGACCCTGGAGTTCGGGGGGGGGTTGTACCTCTGGGACTCGAGCGTGGACGTCGGGGACCGCTTCACCGGGAGTGCTCCGCTCACGGTGCGTATTCGGGGGTACGGCACTACCACCGCGTATGGGACGGCGACGAGTGCGGTGTCGGTCATCGGGTGGGAACCCGTGAACGTAACCGCCGGATCCTTCCAGGCGCTGCGAATGACCTGGGAGGTCAACTGGACGATCACCGTGAACTCGACGGAGGTCCGAGGCACGACGAATCGGACCATGTGGCTCGCCGAGAACGTAGGGCTCGTGCAGCAGTACTCGACCGACAGCTACGCGGCCGAGGGGGAAAGCGGATCCGTGTCCGCCTCGTGGGCCCTGACCGCCTACAGCGTCCCCAATACTCCCGACCTGCGCGTCTCAGGGATGTCGCACACGGGCGGACGGTTCGTGCCCGGGCAGACGCTCAACGGGCAGTGGACCATCGCCAACGACGGGCAAGGCCGCTGCGGACCCTTCACGACCGAGGCCCGCCTGTCCACCGACACCGTCTGGGGCAACGCCGACGACGTCATCCTCTACTCCGCCACCGACCACGACGGGCTGACCGCCGGATCGACCGACACCGTCGCCGCCACCTGGCCCATCCCCTGGGGCGCCCCCGGAGGAACGTATTACGTCGGGGTGCGTACCGACGTCTCCTCGGCGGTGTCCGAACTCAACGAAAACAACAATGTCCGGTGGTCCTTATCGCGCGACGTCATGGTCACCGATCTCCGCGGGGTCTTCAGCGAGGGCTGGTACCTCGAGAAGTACCCCGAGATCGCCGCCGCCGTCGCGTCCGGGGCCCTCTCCAGCGGCTACGAGCACTTCGTCCGCTGGGGCATGTTCGAGACCCGCTCGCCCCACCCGCTG
>JAWLCQ010000051.1:0-27057 GCA_041687095.1 Phycisphaerae bacterium
GTCATGCCGCGAGCCGCACGAACCGCCCTGCCCGGTGTGCCGCATCACCAGCCTTCGCCAAGGCTTCGGCTTGGCAGGCGTGACGCAGCGGGGGAACAACCGCCCGGTCGGGGGGGAGGGGTTCGTGTCTCGTCTGGAATCGCTGGTAGGCCGCCGCCTGCGTCCCGGCCCCGTCGGCCGCCCCCGCCAGCGCGGTGGGGAAGCGGACGGGCAGCGCGCGGAAAGGGCGAATGATGCGGAAATCGGGTAGCGTCCCTAATATTATGGACGAACTATTGGCAAGTTGTTCCAAGTGAGGACGTGGCATTCTGATGACCCAACCAAGAGTGAGCAGGACCCGGAGAAGCTATTGGATCTTGCTCATCAAAGGACTCGGGATCGCGCTAGTCGCAGCCGCAGCGGCTGGGTTCTGTCTGCTACTGGCGAGCCTCTTCATGCACGGGGCATTCGGCCCGTGCATCTCCTCGCGCGTTGAACTGCCAAACGAGCCTGTGTTCGTTGCCGTGGATGTACAAGGCCGCTTGTTTGTCTATTCCCAACACTACCAACGCATGCAGGTGTATAGTCCGGAGGGGCGTTTTCTGATAGGCTGGTTCATGAGGCCGAACGGAATCGTGCGAGGCTTCGATTCTGCTGATGCGTCAGTCCTCGTCGTCTTTCCGGATGACTTGGAAGTGGCGTATAGCGTCAACGGGCAGATTCTGAGACAGGTGCATCAGCCCGGCCTATACTCGTCTACACCAATTCCCGCAGGGTTCTTCATCTGCGCAGAGGGCATTGGGTGTAGTCGCTACCGTGTTGCGCATCGCATCTTGTGGTCTCGTGTGTTCCGTACTGACATAGACGGAGAACACCTTATTGTAGGACAACCACTCCCGATCGCAGTGATCCGGTTACCAATTCCCTGTCTGCTGTGGGCAGTACTTGGTATGGTGCTAATACGGTATGCAAGTCCTCCTAAACGCGCCCCGCGGCACAACGGGGCACAACCGGAGTCGATGGACAGGTAGTGTCACGTCGGTTACTCCGAATCTTAGGAATATTAGGGAATATTAGGGACGCTACCCGATTTCCCTCGACCGGGGGTTTGCGGAACTCGGGTAGCGTCCCTAATACTCAATATTCTTTCCTATTATTCTCAATCTCCAGATGGCATTCCCACGGCTGGCTGCCCGTGGAATCTGAGGAGTTGCATGACGGTCAGAATGGTCTTTCTGCAACGCACGTACCAGTGGTCCAAGGCAAGGATCGCTCGAGAGTTCGTGTCGGGCTTCCCACTGCTGAGGGTCTATGACGCACGTCTGGCCGACAGGGCCGTTGACGCCGTCGCACGACGCGGTCCCCAGGAGCAGGAGGCGCTGATTGCTGCACTTGCCAAGTCTGCACATGCAGCTCAGGTCATCGGAGTAGAGCATACGCAGGAGGAAGTGAGGCAGGCCCGCGGGTTCGTGCGGTATCTGCTGGAACCGCGCAACAGTGATATTGCGAGTCCCGACACAGGGAGGGAGGGTCCTGGAAGACGCTTGACGCAGGTGGCCAAGCAACGGCTCACAGCGGAGTTCGGCGTGAGCCCAGCCCATCGTGGCGGGGGACTCTGGGCATGGGAAACCCGGATATGCGAATGGAAGGTAAGGACCCATATGGACAGGGGCGGGTCATTCGCTTTGACCTATCGCCATTCTGTAGGTGCCGAACACGGCCCGCCGCTCATCAGCAACGCCTGCATCCTGGGCATGCTTGGCCTGCCGGGCGGCGATTGGCAGCACGTTCGGCCGGATGAGGTCGATGCGGTGGTGGATAGCCTGACCTACCTTTGCCATGAGTTCATGGCCGCAGCGAAGGAATGGCTGGATGAGCTATCGCCGCAAGCGTATCAGATGGAGGAGACAGGAGTCGCAGTAGAGGGGAACGTTATTCAACTCAGGGCTGGTGTCGTAGTGCGGTGTGAAGCCCCAGTGGTTGTTGTGAGGCAGTATGGGCATGTATTCGTTGCTCTGCTGGGGCCACATGGCGAGATAAGTGACAGCCGGAATCTTGTTGGATTCTTAGAGAACGGGAGCGTTCTTTGGCAGATTAACTCGATCACTGTCGGTGCGGGAGATGGCGGGTTCTGCCTGATCGGGCGATCTGAAGAAGAGGCGCAGGTTCTCGCGTGGGGTCTGCCGGATGACCGTGGGGGGCATATCATCGCGGTGTTGAATCCGGAGACCGGACGGAAGTTACGTTTGGAATACATGCGGAAGGATCTGCGCATTCAGAGGTTGGATAGATGACGTTGCCCAAGAATCTGGGGACACCTTACTATTTATGGCATGATGTCGTGCCGAGACGTGGGTACGCGTACGGCCAGCCACATCTGGTAGCCATCCGGGGCGTGGGGGATGATCGGGCCATGCGAGAAGGAGCACGAGCATGGCCGAGAGCACGGGTCGGGACCGGGCGCGGGAGGCGGAGTGGCGGCGGATCCTTGGGGAGCAGGGGCGGAGCGGGCTGAGCGGCCGCGAGTTCTGCCGGGGCGGGAAGTACAGGGAGGGCGCGTTCTGCTTCG
Organism: Phycisphaerae bacterium; assembly: GCA_041687095.1. Lineage (GTDB taxonomy): Bacteria > Planctomycetota > Phycisphaerae > SM23-33 > SM23-33 > JAWLCQ01. Next base: position 2,549 of record JAWLCQ010000051.1, read on the forward strand.
GGCGGCGGGAGATGCGGCGGCGTCGCGAAGAGCAAGAGCAACGCCGCGGGGCGGAGGTGCGGCCGGCGTCGATGGAACGGGGTTGCTCCCCCAAGCCTTCCCCGGGGGGCACGACCGTTCCTGCAACGCCGCACCTTGGGGGGCGGCGAGTCAGGAGACGTCGTTGTTCTGCACACCTCGGCATCTCCGCCCCCGCCGGTGGGTCGGGAGGGGCATGGAGGTAAGCGGTCGATGCGTGGTGCGCTGCCGCGCGGACCGCGCACCACGCACGGGACACCGCGCACGGTGCACGACCGTATCTGCTGGACCCCACCGACCCCGCGTCGGTGGTAAGCGGCTATCGACTACCCACAGCCTTCCCCGATCTCCCTCTTCTTCTCCCCACCGACCCCGCGTCGGTGGTTCAAACGGCTGTCGACTACGGCAGGGACGAGCCACGCCTCCTGCGCGTGGGGGTCCTGAGGGCTTTGCGGTAGCGAGGAAGCCGGCTTACCACCGACGCGGGGTCGGTGGGGAGCAGGAGGAGGACGGGGAGGGAAAGGGGCCGCCGCTGTAGTTGGTAGCCGCTTACCACCGGCACGGGGCCGGTGGGGAGCAGGAATGATCGTGCACCCACCGCCCCGTCCGGCTGGTCCGGGCGGAGCGAAGGCCTGTAAGCTACCGGCGGCGGCTCTCCCTCTTCTTGTTCTCGCCCCCGTCCGGCTGGTCCGGGCGGGGCGAAGGCTTGTGAGCTACCGGCGGCGGCGACACCGCTTTGGCGCTTTCTCGCTCTCCAAGCCAAAGCGGTGTCTTCGCCACCGCAGTCCAAAGGCCGCTCCGACGGGTCTGCGGTGCGCGGGGATGACTTTGCGGTGGCGGTGCCCGTTCCTCAAGCGGAATTGCTTTGGGGCCCGGGGGTTCGTAGAATCGGTCCCATGCAGGAACTTGTACATCGGGTGGAGGGTCTGGGCTCTCCGCGTATCGTGGTGGTGGGCGACTTCTTCCTGGACCGCTACGTGCATGGCGACGTGGAGCGGATCAGCCCGGAGGCCCCGGTGCCCGTGCTGCGCGTCGTGCAGGCCGACACCCGCGTGGGCGGGTCGGGCAACGTGGCGGCGGCGGCGTTGGCGCTGGGGGCGAACGTCGCCTGCGTCGGCCTGTTGGGCAAGGACCCCGCCGGAAGCGAACTGGCGGGCCTGCTGCGGGCGATGGGCGCGGAGACGTCGGCCCTGCTGGCGCTGCCGGATCGGCCCACGGGGATCAAGACCCGCTACGTGGGGTTGGCGCAGCATCGCAGCCCGCAGCAGATCCTCCGCGTGGACGAGGAGGTCTGCGACCCGCTGTCTGCGCCCGTGCAGGTCTCGCTGCGGTCGGCGCTGCGGGGCATGCTCGAGTCGGCGAACCTGGTGGCCCTGGAGGATTACAACAAGGGCGTCCTCGACGACGACTTCACCCCCCAGCTCATCGCCGACGCCCGCGCCCGGAAGCTGCCCGTGATCGTGGACCCCGCCCGCATCGCCGACTACCGCCGCTACCGCGGGGCCACCCTCCTCACCCCCAACCGCTACGAGGCCGCCCTCGCCTCCGGCCTCGCCATCCACGACGACGCCTCGCTCGTGGAGGCGGCGAAGCGGATCGTCGCCGCCGCCGAGTCCGACGCGGTCGTCATCACGCTCGACCGCGAGGGCATGTTCCTCTACACCCGCGACGGGCAGCACGCCCTCGTCCCCCACCAGCGCCCGCGGCAGGTCTACGACATCACCGGGGCCGGGGACGAGGTCCTCGCCGTCCTCGCCGTCACCCTCGCCCAGGGCTGGGACTGCGAATCCGCCTGCCGCCTCGCCAACGTCGCCGGGGGGCTCGAGGTCGAACGGTTCGGGATCGTCCCCATCCGCCGCGACGAGATCATCGACGAACTCCGCCGCATGATCGGTCTGCGCGGGAGCAAGATCCTCCCCCGCGACCGCCTCGCCGACGAACTCCACCGCCGCCGCCGCCGCGGGGAGGCCGTCGTCTTCACCAACGGCTGCTTCGACCTGCTGCACATGGGCCACATGCGCTACCTCCAGCAGGCCCGCGAGCTGGGGGCCTGTTTGGTCGTCGGCATCAACTCCGACGCCAGCGTCCAGCGCCTCAAGGGGCCCTCGCGGCCGGTCATCCCCGAGCACGAACGCGCCGAGATCCTCGGGGCCCTGGAGTGCGTGGACTACGTCACCATCTTCGACGAGGACACCCCCGAGCCCCTCCTCCGCCTCCTGACGCCCGACATCCTCGTCAAGGGCGGGACCACCGGGAAGATCGTCGGGGAGGAGATCGTCGAGGGCTACGGCGGGACGGTCGCCAAGCTCGCCGCCGTCGACGGGCTGAGCACCACCAATATCATCGAACGAATCCTCACCACGTACGGACGGTAGGGATTTTCGAGTCTCGATTTTCGAATTTCGATTGCCGGCACTGGAAGGCCCTCACGCCTCGCCGGCGCTGACGGGCGGGCCAATCGAAAATCGAAAATCGAGAATCGAAAATTCCCAGACGGAGTCTGCCATGGCCCACAAAGCCGTTTTCCTGGACCGCGACAACACGCTGATCGAGGACCCGGGGTACCTCAACGACGCCTCGAAGGTGAAGCTCCTGCCCGGGGTCGAGCTGGCGCTGAAGTCGATGGCGCAGGCGGGGTATCGGCTGGTGGTGGTCACGAACCAGTCGGCCATCGCGCGCGGGCTGCTGACGGAGGCGGGCCTGGAGCAGATCCACGCCGAACTCCGCCGCCAGCTCGCCGAGAAGGGCGCCCACCTCGACGCCATCTACTACTGCCCCTACCACCCCGAGGGCACCGTCGAGGGGTTCGCCCTCGACTCCGACCTCCGCAAGCCCAAGCCCGGCATGCTCCTGCAGGCGGCCGACGAACTCGACCTGGACCTGCGGCAGAGCTGGATGGTGGGCGACTCGCCCCGCGACGTCGAGGCCGGCCAACGCGCCGGGTGCCGCACCATCCGCGTCCGCGTCCCCGCCCACCTCGCCCATGCCTCGCCCCCCGAGGAGGACGAGGACACGCAGGCCGACTTCGTCGTCCGCAACCTCGTCGACGCCGCCAAGCTCATCACCCGCGGGGAAACCGCCACCCGCCAGCGGGCGGGCTCGCTGGCGACGCAGGGGCCCGGCGACCGCCCCGCCCCCCTCGCCACCCAACGCCCCGCCCCCGCCCCGGGGGGCGACGACGAGGGCCTCGCCCTGCTCCGCGAGATCCGCGACCACCTCCGCCGCCTCGCGCCCCCCGACGACGAGCCCTTCCGCGTCACCAAGCTCTGCGCGGGCGTCTGCCTCATGCTCTCCACCCTCGGGCTCATCCTCGTCCTGTACAACCTCTACGGCAAGAACGTGGAGATGGCCCTGGGGTGGGGGATGGTGGCGGTGATCCTGGGGGTGCTGGCGACGGCGCTGTACGTGATGCAGCGCGAGGAGTAGGCGAAGCGGGTGCTGGTTGCTTGGTTGACTGGGCGGGTGCCGTGACATGCGCGGGGTGCCGTGGTTTGCGGAGCGCAGCGGCTTGCCGCGGCGTAGCCTTGGCGGAGCCGGGAGCAACCACGGCAAACGCAGATAGGTTCGAGCGTCTCCGCTTCAGGAGAAGGCGAACCTTCGCCTCGCTCGTTCGTCTGAAGGGGAGAAGGCGGGGGCGATGACTCTGCGCGCGTCGCGTGCTACGATGGCCTGAGGACCTGGATGAAAGGAAGAGCAACCATGAAATGCCGATTCGGAGTGGGAATGACGATCGTGGCGATGCTGCTGCTGACGGTGGCAGTGAACTGCTCCGAGGGACAGGAGAACGAGGGCGCCCCGGCGGTGCCGCAGGCGCAGCCCGCGGCCGCGACGGCCCCGACGGCCCCGGCCGGCGCCACCATGGACGACGCGCACCGCGCCCAGGCCCAGAAGCTCGCCTCCCAGGGCGTGCAGTGGCTCCTGGCCCACCGCGATGAGGACGGCGGGTGGTCCATCGGGGACCAGCAGGGCTTCAAGGCGGCCGTCACCGCCATGGCGCTCAAGGCCCTCCTGCAGGACCCCCAGTACGGGCCCGGGCACGAGGCCGTCAAGAAGGGCTTCGACGTCCTGCTCCGCTACCGCCAGGACAACGGGGGCATCTACGACCCCCGCGAGGGCCAGGAGAACTACACCACCGCCGTCGCCGTCATGGCCCTGGCGGCCTCGGGCGACCCCCAGCACAAGCCCGCCCTCGACGCGGCCGTCAAGTACCTCAAGGGCATCCAGATCGTCCCCGGGGCCGAGTCGCCCGATGGCGACGCCATCGACGCCGAGCACCCCATGATGGGCGGGGTGAGCTACGGGAAGCACGGACGCCCCGACCTGAGCAACCTGGGCATGTGGATGCAGGCGTTGGAGGACGCGGGCGTGCCCAACGACGACCCGGCGATCCAGAAGGCGCTGACCTTCGTCACCCGCACGCAGAACCTCTCCGAGACCAACCCCCAGCCCTGGGCCAAAGACGCCGTCAACGACGGGGGCTTCATCTACGCCCCGGCGATCCAGGGCGACCTGGCCATGGGCGAGAGCAAGGCCGGGGAGGTCCCCGGCGGGCGCGGGCTGCGGAGCTATGGGTCGATGACGTACGTGGGCTTCAAGTCGCTGCTGTACGCGGGCGTCGAGCGGCAGGACCCGCGGGTGCAGGGGGCCTTCAAGTGGATCCGCCGCTACTGGCGGCTGGACAGCAACCCCAACATGCCCGACCTGCAGAGCCTCCAGGGCCTGTACTACTACTACCACACCTTCGCCAAGGCCCTCCGCGCCTGGGGCGAGCCGGTCATCACCGACCTCAAGGGCGAGGGGCACAACTGGCGCGAGGAGCTGATCGCCCACCTCGCCACGCTCCAGAAGCCCGGCGGCTACTGGGAGAACGCCGAGCCCCGCTGGTTCGAGGGCTCCAAGCTCGCGACGATCTACACCGTCCTGGCGCTGCAGGAGACGATGAAGTAGAAGAGATGGACGCACAGTCGATACTCAACGCACTGGCCTTGGGAGAAGATGCGGACTGGGAATTCAAGTGCGCCAAGGGAGGCCTGCCCAGCAGCCTGTGGGAGACCTACAGTGCTATGGCGAATACGGAGGGGGGAACGATTGTCTTGGGAGTGGAGCAGAAGGAGAGCACCTTCGCCGTTTCGGGAGTTGATGACCCTGGGAAGCTCAAGCAGGACTTCTGGAACACGGTCAATAACCGGGGCAAGGTAAGCGTCAACCTGCTCACGAACGACAGCGTCAAAGCCAGAGAGCTTGCTGGCAGACAGATCTTGGCGATCTGCATCCCTCGGGCAAGCCGACACGAGCGGCCTGTGTATGTGGGCCAGAACCCCTTGACCGGAACCTTCCGCCGGAACCACGACGGAGACTATCGCTGCAACGAGTATGAGGTCGGTCGCATGTTGGCCGATCGTTCGGACGAACCAGCCGACAGCCGGATCGTTGAGAACTTCAGCATGTTCGATCTGGACGAGGCCAGCCTTCAGCAGTACCGACAGCGGTTCTCCGCTCGTTCTCCCGGTCATCCGTGGCTGTCAGAGGATCTGCCAGGTTTCCTGGAGAAACTCGGGGGATGGCGACGAGACCGCATCACTGGCCGCGAAGGGATCACCTTGGCGGGCCTGCTGATGTTCGGGAAGGATGAAGCCATTCGTGATCCATCTGCGGTGCCCGAATACAACGTGGACTACCGGGAGCGGCTCTCAGACGATCCTCAGGTGCGATGGACCGACCGGCTGACGGTGGATGGAACGTGGGTCGCCAATCTCTTCCAGTTCTTCCAGCGGGTGATCCAGAAGCTGACTTCCGACCTGAAGATTCCATTCAAGTTGGAGCCGAACCTGCTACGCAGAGACGATACGCTTGTCCATGAAGCCATCCGAGAGGCCCTGGTCAATGCACTGATCCATGCCGATTACCGAGGCCAAGGTGGGATCATCATTGAGAAGCATAAGGACCGGCTGGAGATGTCAAACCCTGGGACGCTGTTGGTGTCCTTCGAGCAGTTGCTACGCGGAGGGGTGAGTGAATGCCGGAATAAGTCTCTGCAGCAGATGTTTGTCCTGATCGGCGGGGGAGAGCGTGCGGGCTCGGGAATCGATAAGATCCGGCAGGGGTGGCAGTCACAGCATTGGCGTTGGCCAGGCATCCGAGAGACCTTCAGGCCGGATCGCGTCCACTTGGTGCTGCCGATGGTCAGCCTCCTGCCGGAAGAGTCGGTCCGGAAATTGGAGAAGCGATTCGGACCGAGGTTCAGCAGGCTTGGCCCTCTTGAGGTCCAAGCTCTTGTCACGGCTGATTTGGAGGGCAGCGTGACCAATGCTCGAATGCAGGAGCTTCGCCGAGAGCATCCAGCCGACGTAACTGCGGCTTTGCAAGGACTTACGTCTCGCGGCTTCCTTCTTCAGGACGGACAGAAACGCTGGGCGAGCTATCGCCTGCCGGTAGATTCGCTTTCTGTTGGGTCCGCACAGAAGAGACAAGACTCCTCACACAAGACCGAGGACTCCTTACATAAGCCCGACTCCTCACATAAGGGGACATGGGACTCCTCACATTCGCTTGAAGACCTTCCCCAAGAAGAACTCAGAGACCTCAGAATGCTCTCTGTTCCCGCCTCCAGCAGCAAGCGACTTGCCCCAGAAGAGACGCGGCGCATCATCCTGCTGCTTTGCTCGAACCGATTTCTTACAGCGGCTCACCTGGGCGAACTCATGGATCGTAGTTCAACAGCCATTCGGAGTCGCTTCCTCACACCACTGGTTAACGAAGGTCTCCTGCGGTTGAGGTACCCGGACAAGCCGAATCGCCCCGACCAAGCTTACAAGGCCGCTGGTCGATAAGCACGCACGGCGGCACACTGCATCGGACACTCAGCCGCTGAATCGCAGCGGGACCCGGGGCGGCGCTTCGCTCTGCCCCGGGCTCACGAGTGTCAGCCCTTCGGGCTGAGCGGATCGCCACCCTCCCGTGCACTGCGCTTGGTCGTAGACGGCCTGACAGAGCCGGGCGCCGTGGTCTGCGAAGCGAAGCGGCTTGCCTCGGCGGCACCGTGGCGGAGACGGGAGAAGCCACGTCAAAACCAACGGTGCGCACGGATCCCTTGGGATGCGTATCAGACGTGGTTGCTTCGCTACGCTCCGCAACCCACGGCACCCGCGCAACCACGTTTCGCGCCCTCTGCCTGCCTTGCCGGGGAAGCGTCGACTTTTCAATTTCAAGCCATCTGCCTAAAGGGCCTTGACTCTCAGTGTTTTCGTGGTACGCTTGTGTCAAGCGATTCGGCCGCCGCCGAGAACGCGGCGGAGTGGGTCACGCCGGTGTGGAGCCTGCCGGTGCGATGGATCGGCCAGGAGGGGTCTTCGTTCGCCTTCCCCCTGCCTGATGTCCCCTGCGCGCCTTGCCGCGGTGTGACGGTTCACCCGTTTGCAGGAGCAGCCCGACGAACGCGATCCGCGGTCAGCCAGGGGCTCCGCGGGGCCGCTCGCCGACCGCTGAAGCCGACCGCTGAAGAGTGAAAGCAGACTTGGGCCGCTGGAGGCAGAAGAAGCCCTGCCCAACGGCCTCATGGTAACATCCGCCGCGACCGCCGGTACGGGGTCACGGGGTAAGAATCACATTGTGGTGGACAGGCCGCCGGACACGAGCCCTGAGCCGGGCTCGCGCATGCTTTCCGGCGCCCGCCCACCGGAACCGCCGGAACCTCATGACAAGGAGCTGACAGGATGGGAAAGACACTCGCACGCGCAGGAATTGCCGCCGCCGCACTGGTGCTCGCGATGACGGCCGCCCAGGGCCTCGCCGCCGACGACACCTGGCTCGTGGCCACCGTCCATGGGTACGACCAGTTCACCATCGCCCCCGACGGGGCCCAACTGACCTTCCACGAACAGCCGCGAAACAGCGAGGAGTGGTACTGGTACGAGAACAACGGCACCCCTGCGGGAACGCTGTCGACCAAGGGCAAGCAGGTTCCCGACGGCTACCGCGACGGGTCCCGCACCTTCGCCGTCACCGACGTCGCCGTCGGGCAGTCCCTCAAGGACCTTACCCTCACCTTCGAGTACCAGCACACGCTGGGCGGGTATACGAGCATCAACTTCTTCATGACCGACGGGGCGGGCAAGTACGGGATCTTCTCCCCCGCCTCCGGGGGGCTGGCGTCCGTCGCCCAGACGCAGGTCCTCGATGAGAACTGGACCCGCATGACCATCGACCTGACCCGCGAGGACATCAACCCCGACGCCCTCGTGGCCGTCTACGAGCACAACGAGCTGACCAACGAGTTCGGCGACCCGTACACGGCCATGACCTGGGGCGGGATCCGCAACTACACCATCGCGGGCATGTACGACTACCAGCGCAGCCCGGCGATGGGGTGGGACCAGTGGGGTTCGATGTTCGCGCCCATCAACGCCGCCGGGAACGCGACGATCGTCAACGGCTATGGCGTGGCGCTGATCTGGGGCGACACGGTCGGCAACGACGCGTACACCCAGCAGCAGCGGGCCATCCGCAACGTCGCCCTGTCCTTCGACGGGGTGGACTACAATGCGACGTTCGAGTCCGCCCAGGTGCCCGAACCCGCCACGCTGGCCCTGCTGGCGCTGGGGGCCGGGGCCCTCATCCGCCGCCGCACCCGCGCGTAAGACGCGCTCGCTCGTGATTGACGGAGAAACAGGGCCAGGCGGCCCGGCCGGGCCGCCTGGCCCTCTCTGCACTGCAAACGCGCAATATCCTCGTGTTTTCGAGGATGTTTCCCGGTCCTCAAACGGCGCTCGCTTCACTTGGGGCCGCGGTAAGGGCGACAGCCCAATCGAAAATCGGTAACCGTTCACGCGGTGCCCCGGGTGTTTCAGAAAGACGGCCGCCGTCCGAACCTCCCCACCGACCCCGCGTCGGTGGAAGGCGGCTATTGACTACTCGCAGGCCCCCACGGGTCTCTTGCTTCTTCTTCTTCTTCTTCTTCTCCCCCGCCGACCCCGCGTCGGTGGTTCAAACGGCTCCCGACTACGGCCGCTGCGCCGGGTCCGCGCACCGTCCGCGCCCGTTGGTGATCCCGTAGTCAGGAAGCCGGCTTACCACCGACGCGGGGTCGGTGGGGAGCAGGAGGAAGAAGGAAATGGGAGGGGACCGCCGCAGTAGTCAATAGCCGTTTACCACCGGCACGGGGCCGGTGGGGAGAGTAAATCGGACGCTCGCCTCGGTGCCGACATGCCCCTTTCTTCACGCCCTTCCTGCTGTTCGGAAGGGTGTGAACGGTTACGAAGCTCGAAAGTCGAACATCGACATTGGGAGCGGGCGCAGCCCGCGCTGCGTCCCCCCCCCTTCCCCGGGACCGCCGCGCCGGGCCAACGCACGGCTTGCATCCGTGCCATATGGCGGTTAGAATGATGCCATACGGCACCCACAGAGCGAGGAGCGACGATGGCGGCTCGGGCGAGAGGCAACCCACGCGGGCGGGAGTTCCGATGGGGGCGGTCGGGGCGGAGCCTGGGGCTGCGCACGGAGAACGCGGCCGAGCTGGTGGCGCTGGTGGAGGAGGGGTTCGAGTTCGAGCGCGTGGGGCGGTTCCAGGAGGCCAGCGGGCTGTCGCTGGAGCGGATCGCGCGGGCGGCGGGGATTCCGCTGCGGACGCTGGCGCGGCGGCAGGCGCAGGGGCGGCTGGGGCGGGATGAGTCGGACCGCCTCCTGCGTGTCGCGCGGGTGTTCGATCTCGCGGTGGACCTGTTCGAGGGCGACACGGCGGGGGCTCGGGCGTGGCTGCAGCGCCCGCAGCCTGGTTTGGGCGACCAGGTCCCGCTGGAGTTCGCCGCCACCGACGTGGGGGCGCGCGAGGTCGAGAAGCTCATCGCGAGGCTCGAGCACGGGGTCCTGGGATGACGGTTCACGCCTGGCGGATCGTCAAGGCCCGCCACGCCGCCTCCGCCTTCTCCGGGGAGGGCGCCCGCGTCGCGGGGGGGCGGTGGAACAGCCCCGGAGTGCCCGTGGTGTACGTGGCGGGGTCGGCGTCGCTGGCGATGCTCGAAATGCTCGTGCACCTGCAGGCGGAGGAGTTGCTCTCGAGCTACGTGCTCTTCGAGGTGACCTTCGACGACTCGCTCGTCACCCCCGTGGACCCCGCGAGCCTGCCCCGCACGTGGCGGACCTCCCCCCCGCCGCTGACGGTGCAGCGGATCGGGGACGCATGGGTGCAGGACGCCGGGTCGGCCGTCCTGCGGGTCCCCAGCGTCGTCGTGCCCTCCGAGCACAACTATCTCCTGAACCCATCGCACCCGGACTTCGGGCGGATCGTCATCGGCCCCCGCCACCGTCTCGTCTGGGACCACCGGCTGATGAAGAGGTGAGCCCGTAGGGCGCGCAGGCGTGGCAGCCGGGGAACCGGGCTTGGCAATGCGCCTGATCGTTGAATCGCGGGGAGCGGGCCGGTATCGTGGTCGCTTCAGAGCAAGGAGAGCCCGCACCATGGACATTCGCGGATTCCGCGGTTGGCGGTATGCGGGCGAGGACGGGAACGTCACCCCGTTCATCGCCCCGCCCTATGACATCCTGAGCGAGAGCGACCTGAAGGTCCTCCTCGACCGGTCCGACCGCAACATCGTCGCCGTCGACGTCCCCCACTTCCCGCCCGGGTCGGCCGGGCCGGACTCGGCGTACGCGGCCGCCGCAGGGCGGCTGGCGCAGTGGCAGAGCGACGGGACGCTCGTGCAGGACAGCGCGCCCAGCGTCTACGCCTACGAGCAGGAGTACACATGGGCGGGGCGGACGTACGTGCGGCGGGCGCTGCTGGCGGGGGTGCGGGCGACACCCTTCGGGGAGGACGTGATCCCGCACGAGCACACGTTCCCCGGCCCCAAGGCCGACCGCATGAAGCTCACCGAGCACACGCACATGCAGCTCTCCCCCATCTTCGGGTTCTACGCCGACGAGCACCGCCGCGTGCAGGACACCCTCGACGCCCAGTGCCACCGCCCCCCCGACGCCCACGCGGTGCTCCACGGGGTGCAGGAGCGGATCTGGGTGATCTCCGACGCGCAGGCGGTGGAGGCGATCGCATCGGCGGTGCGGAGCACCCCGGTCTACATCGCCGACGGGCACCACCGGTACACGACGGCGATGGAGTACGCCAAGCGCCTGCGGGACAGCGGGCAGATCGGGCCCGACCACCCGGCCAACTTCGTCCTCTTCGCCCTCGTCGCCCGCGACGATCCGGGCCTGGTCATCCTGCCCACCCACCGCATGGTCAGCGGGCTGGGCAACGACTTCCAACTCGCCCGCCTCCGCGAGCGGGCGACCGACTTCACCTGGTGGAACGCCGACGTCTCCCTCGACGACCTCGCCGACCCCACCGAACTCCTGGCGGCCTACGGGCCCGGGGCGATGGTCCTCACCGACGGGGCCCTGGTCTGCGTCGCCGCCCTCCGCGACCCCGACGCCATGCTCACCGCCTGCCCCGACCAGACGAAGGAGTGGCGGGAACTGGACGTGGCCGTCCTGCAGAAGCTCATCCTCGAAGGGCACCTCGGGGCGTGGCGGACCGACGCCACCCGCGTCGAGTACACCGCTCGCGGGTCCGAGGCCATCGACGCCCTCCGCACCGGCCGGGTCCAACTGTGCGTCCTGCTCCAGTCCACCCCCCTGTCGGCCGTCGAGACCATCGCCAACCAGGGCGGATCCATGCCCCACAAGAGCACCTACTTCTACCCCAAGATCGCCACGGGCATGGTGCTCAAGCCGGTACAGTAGTCCACAGTCCACGAATTACACAGTCCACGAATTGAACGAATTTCACGAAGGGTACAAATACGAAGAGGACCGGGCGGCCGATGACGGCTGCCCGGCCCTCTTCGTGTAATTCGTGAAATTCGTGGACTGTGAACTACCCCGGATCCGCTGCACTGCCTGTGGCGGGGGCGATGAGGATCAGGGGCTGCCATGCGCTTTGCAGCTTCAGCTCCCCCAGCCGATTCTCGATCTCGCGGAGCTTCGCGACGAGCTGCGCCTCGCGCTCCCGCTCGATCTCGATGCGTGCAAGCGTCTCCTGCAGTTCGCCCGACCGCCGCAGCGCCTCGGCGAGCTGCTGCTGCACGAGTGTCTTCTCTTCCTCCGCCTGCTGCGCTTCGGCGGCGGCGAGGCGGTCGGTCAGTTCCTGGATCCGTCGGCCGAGGGTGTCGAGCGTCTGCTGCGGGTTCGGGGCCTCCCGCGGTGTCAGAGACCCCAGGACCCCGAGCACCCCCTTCAGCTCGGCCCGCATGTCTTCACGCGCCTTCTGGAGCCCGGCGACGGTGGCGCGAGCGGGTGCCTGGTGCATCTCCGCCGCGAAACTCGTGAGTTCGCGGGCGGTGGCGTTGACGATGGTGGCCACGTCGTTCGGGTCCTGCCCGCTCATGGAGACGGCGATGAGGTAGGAATTGTGGACGGCGGCGGTCTGGCTGAGGGCCTCCTGCAGGCGTGACAGGGCTGTCTTCGGGTCGGTCCTGTACCACTGGGTGTGCTGTACGTCGGCGTTTCCCGCCAGGACCCGCTGCAGGACGGGTTCCGTCCGCACGAGGATCGCCATCGTACGGGCGTAGCGATCGATGGCATCGCCCGGTGTGATGTGGTCCTGGGCGAGAAGCCCTTCCCGCGGCTGGACCATGAGGTAGGCGGTGACCGTCTGTTCCTTCCCTTGCCCCTTGACCTTCTCCTGCGCCACCGCCACCGGGGCGGCCGCCAGCAGCACCGCAAGCAGCGACAGCAGAAGAACTCCTCGTGCCCTTCTGCGTGGCCGGACCGTGGCGGGGGCGAAGGAAGACGTGGAACGTTCAGGCGCATGCGTGTCCGCTGCCATGGCGAACCCCTTTCCGAACCGTGTGCGAGAGACCGACGACAGGTACAGAGGCGGGACCGTCCCGTCAACCATCCACTACGGTAGCTCACGGCGGGGGGTTCGGTCCACCAATTCCACAGTCCACGAATTACACGAATTGCACGAATGGGAAGAGGACCGGGACGCCGCTATCGGCCGCCCGGTCCTCTTCGTGCAATTCGTGTAATTCGTGGACTAGTAGGTGTCGACCAGCGAGGAGACCTTGAGCTGCTTCTCGAACTGCTCGCGGGTGAGGGGCTTGATGGGGGTGACGCGGAGGGTCTGCGGGTCCCCGGGGCGGAGGTGGACGAAGTTGTCGCTGTACTCCGCATCGGTATTCGCCAGTTCGCACCACGCCCACAGGGCGGGCTTTTTCGCGGTGAGGGTGACGGCGAAGGACCCGTCCTTGTTGTCCTTCACCTTCGCATCGATCTCGGGGTCGCGGAGGTCGAGGTGCTTGGGGCGGGCGAAGGTGGCGAGGTTCCGCGAGACGACCGTCCCATCGACCTCCAGTTCGCACCAGAGGATCCACTCGCGATTGCCCGCGGCCTTGAGGGGCTCGTCGAGTTCGATCCTCAGGGCTCGCTTGGAGCGGTTGGCGGGGATGGTGACGGCGGCGGTGTCGGAGGCGGCGGTGTTCCCGTCAAGGTCGGTCAGCGTCCATCGGATCGTGCCCTTGGCGGGCGTGAGGCGGTCGCTGGTGACGTGGAGTTCGACGGTGCCCTTGGCGGGGTCCTCGACGGCCGACAGCAGCAGCGGGGCGTTGAAGTGGCGGGCGAGGTAGTGCGTCGCCTTCCACCGCCCGTAGTAGTCGATCGACGCCCAGGACGCCACGCCCCAGCAGTCGTTGAGCTGCCAGTACAGCGTGCCCATCCCGCGGGGCTTGGAGCGGCGCCAGTGCTCGACGGCGTACTTCATGGCCATCCCGTGGAGGATCTGCGACAGCCATAGCGTGCTGTCGAAGTCCCCGGGCAGGCGGAACCAGTCGAGCATGTACTGCATGATCGTGACGTTGCCGATCCCGCTCCGCTGGTGGTGCTCCATGACGTAGCTGGTGACGTTGCGGTCCTGGGGCTCGGTGTAGTCGCGGACGGTCTTGGGCTCGGGGAACGACTGGAACCCGAACTCGCTGTTGAAGCGGTGCTCGCAGGTGCGGTACCACTCGAAGGGCTTCTTCCCGTGCCACACGTTCCACAGGTGGGCGTCCCCGCAGGTGGGGTTGTTGAAGTCCGCGCGGTCCCCGCAGGGCGAGTGCGGGCTCGAGGGCCAGTACGCCCGGTCGGGGTCCTCGCGCTGCACCACGTCGCCCAGGAGCGTGTCGGCGAGGGGGGTGTAGGCGGACCAGGACATCTTCCAGGCGGTCCACTCGGGCCCGACGTTGCACTGCTCCAGTTCGTTGTTCCCGCACCAGAAGGCGATGCAGGGGTGGTGGCGGAGGCGGCGGACGTTATCGACGGCCTCGGCGGCGACGCTGTCCATCCACGCCTCGTTGAACGTGGGGTAGGCGTTGCAGGCGAACATGAAGTCCTGCCACACCAGCACGCCCATCTCGTCGCACAGGTCGTAGAAGGCGTCGTCCTCGTAGATCCCCCCGCCCCAGACGCGGAGCATGTTCATGTTCGCGTCGGCGGCCGAGCGGATGAGGTGGGCGTAGCGGTCGCGGGTCATGCGGGTGGCGAAGGCGTCGGCGGGGATCCAGTTGGCGCCCTTGGCGAAGCACGCCTTGCCGTTGACCTCGAAGTAGAACGATTCACCCCACTGATCCTTCTCACGGACCAGGCGCATCGAGCGCAGGCCGATGCGCTTCGTGACGGTATCCACCCGGTTGCCCGCCGCGTCGAGCAGGTCCACGGTGACCTCGTACAGCGGCTGCTCGCCCCACCCGTTGGGCCACCAGAGCTGCGGCTGCTTCACCGTCAGTTCACAGGACGCGCCGTTGCGGCGGACGGGGGCGGCGGCCTCGGCGACGGGGGTTCCATCGAGCGTCACGCGAACGGCGGCCGTGAGCTTCGCGCCCGAGGCGACGGCCTCGACGGCGGCGGCGAGGTTGAGCGTGACGGCCTTGCCCTTCCCGTGCTGCTGGCGGATGTGGACGTCCGTGACGCGAGCGGTGTCGAAGGCGACGAGCGCGATGTCCCGCCAGATCCCGCAGGTGACGAGCTTGGGGCCCCAGTCCCACCCGAAGTTGCAGGGCTCCTTGCGGAGCCAGTTCTTGCCCTGGACCTCGACGCGCTTGTCGAGCCCGGGGACGGGGTGGGCCTTCTGGAGCCTCGCGCCCTCGCGCTCGGCGGAGCGGAAGCGGACCTCGATGCGGTTGGCCCCGGGGCGGAGGAGAGGGGCGACGTCGAACTCCCAGGTGCGGTACATGTTGTTGGCGGCGGCGAGCTTTCGGCCGTTGAGGCGGATCTCCGCGAGCGTGTCGAGCCCCTCGCAGCGGAGCGCGACGCGCTGCGAGCGGAGGAAGGCCTCGGGCACGTTGAACTCGCGGGCGTACGCCCAGTCGGTGTGCCCGATCCACTGGAGGCGGTTCTCGTTGTCGCGGAAGAACGGGTCCTCGATCCGCCCGGCCGCGAGCAGGTCCGTGTGGACGCACCCGGGCACGGTCGCCGGGATCGCCTCGTCCTGCCCGCCCTGCCGCAGTTCCCACATTCCGCCGAGATCGATCGTCTGCATGGGGTCTCTCCTATGTATCGGATGAAGAGGGGAACTCTATGCGGCGGGGGCGGCGTGTGCAATGGGTAGAAACGCAGCGGACCCGCATCCATCGGAGGACGGATGCGGGTCCGCGGGGTTGCACGGGGGAAGCCGCCTACGGGTTCTGCTGCGTCTCCTCGCCGCCCTCGGTCCCGCTCGGGGGCGGGGGCTGGTCGCCCTCGGGAGCGGCGTCGCCCGCGGGGGGCTGGGCCGTCTCCGGGCTCGCCGGGGGCAGGACGGGTGCGGCGGGCTCACTGGGCGCCGCCGGCTCGGCCGGGGGAGCGGACTCGCCGGCGGGGGCGAGGGGCTCCTCCTCGGGCTCCTCCACGTACACGTCGTCGAGGTCCGTGGCGTCCACCTTCCGCCGCAGCAGGAAGTAGATCACGTTGCTCGCCGACGCCGCGAAGGACAGGAGGTACGCGAAGACCACCGTGGCGACCAGGAACGTCCACAGCCAGATGAACATGGCCGCGACGCGCTCGTACCAGCTATCCATGGCGGCCCAGCTGAAGGGCCCGGAGAGGTTCCAGTACGTCGGGGCGGTCCAGAGGACGTCGAGCTTGTCGGCGTTGGGCCCGAGAGTGTCGCCGCCGACGAACACGCCCCAACTCATGAACATGTGCGTCGCCGCCAGCGCCAGGTACGCGAACAGGCGGACGAACAGGTACGTCAGCACGCCGTACACGACCGCGACCAGCCCGTAGAGGAGGGTCCGCCACGGGCGGGTGAAGACGTAGGAGAAGCTGCGGCTGATGGCGTCGAAGCTGTCGGAGCCCTCGGCGGCGATGGTGGGGTACATCAGCGGGAACCCCGCGACGAGCCCGATGGTGAGGAACGCGATGGCGAGCCCCAGCAGCAGCGCCAGGAACAGCAGGATGGACATGAGGATGTCCACGACCGGGATGTTCACCAGGAGCGACCCGAGGGTGATCAGCAGGCCCAGGACGAGGATGAGCCCGATGGGGATCAGCGGGGCCGAGAAGAAGCTGAAGAACTTCCCGCCCGAGAACCGCAGGGCCTGGACCATGGAGATCTTCTCTTCGCGGGCGAACTGCAGGGCGGCGATGCGGTGGACGGCGCCCCCGAGGAGGGCGATGATCGCCAGGGCGGTCAGCAGGTACACCAGCGCGTAGAGCCAGTGCTCCGTGACCAGCCACGCCACGCCGCGCCCCATCATCAGGACGCTGAAGAGGAAGCCCTCCTGGTCCTGCCCCCCGACGACGGGGGCCTGGAAGTTGTCGGCGCGGGCGATGGGGGCGGGCTCGCGGCTGCCGAGGATCTGCTCGTGGCGGGCGAGCCCCCCGGTGAAGTTGCCGTAGGCGACGCTGAAGATCGCGCGGCGGAGGTAGGTCCACTCGTAGTCGAGGAAGGCCTCGGCGATGGTGTCCCCGCGGACGGCGTCGATCTGCTGCTGCTGCTCGAACTTCCACTGCGCCAGGGCCCGCCGGGCGAGCGTGGAGTGCAGGTCGAGCTGCTCCTGCAGCTCCTCCTTCCGCTCCTCGGGGATGCTCTCCTTGGCGATGGCGTCCTCCGCCCTCTCCTCGGCGGATTCGAGGAGGTCGCGGATCTTCTCGACCGTGTCGTCGAGCTTGTCCTCGGCGTCGCCGAGGACTTCCGAGACGCTCTCGTCCTTGTAGGCCTCGCGGATCTGCTCGGCCGTGCGGGCCGTCGGGGCGGGCTGCTGGTTGCGGTTGTACTCGCGGAGGGTTTCCCCGAAGCGGCTGGTCAGGTAGGTCGAGGGGCCCTTGTTCAGCTCGCCCTGGAACCCGGAGAGCTGGACGAACTGCTCCTCCATCGCCGCCAGGCGGCGGAGGGCCTCGTTGCGCTGCTCGGTCCGCTCCCACTGCTCCATCCGCTGGTCGTAGACGGCGGGGCGGCGGGCGTAGACGTCGATCGACCCGGGGGGGGCGTAGCTCCCGGCGGCGCTCCAGAGGAGGTCCAGCACCACGCCCGTGAGGAACAGCAGCAGCAGCGCCAGCGTGCACAGCACCAGCTTGCTGGGGTGCACGGCCATCTTGAAGCTCTTGAAGATATGGGAGAAACTGAAGACTTCCTGCCAGTTCACCTTGCGGAGCACCTGGTTGTCGTCGGCCATTCCGAGTCCCTTTCCTTTGGCGATGCGATTGCGAGCCTGCGGCGAGCCCGCCCCGTGGGGCCTTGCGGACCTCGGGGCCTGGTCCGCCGCAGCGCGGACCGCTCGCCGTCGCGGACGGCGCGGAGCCCGGCCCGCCCAGAGATTATACGTGCCTCAGATAGGGCTGCAAAGGTTTTGCCTCGAACCTTCCGAATCCGACGGGACGGGTGGACGAGCCCGATGGTTCGGTCGGCCCCCGTCCGTCCCCCGGGGCGGACGCGTCCCAGGCCCGGGCGGCCGAGGGGCGGGGCGCTCGCTACGTGGAGGCCTTGTCCTTCTTGCCGCCGCCGCTGTCGCTCTTGGGCTCGCTTTTCGTCTCGCTCTTGGACTCGCTCTTGGACTCGGTGGCGGGCTTGTCGTTGGAGGCGGCCTTGCGGTAGGAGTCGCTGCGGTAGTCGGTCTGGTAGAACCCGCTGCCGCGGAAGATGATGCCCGCCCCGGCCCCGATGAGGCGCTTGACCTTCAGCTTCTTGCACTGGGGGCACTTCCGGACCGCCGGGGCGGTGATGGACTGGAACTGCTCGAAGGTGTGCCCGCACGCGGTGCACTCGTAGTCGTACGTCGGCATGAACTCCTCCTGCGGGGCCGCCCACCGTCCCCGCCTCGCCCCACGGGGCGAGCGGACCGCGGACGGTTGGGGGACAGGCCCCGGGTTTTCACTTCGGGATCGCGGGTGGCGGCGTCTACTCCGATTCGGGCGCCTTGCTGACGATGACCTTGGCGGCACGGAGGGTGCGGCCGCGAAGCTCGTACCCGCTCTGCAGCTCCTGCACGACGGTGTTGGGGGGGACGGCGTCGGTGGGCTGCTGCATGAGGGCGGCGTGGCGGTCGGGGTCGAAGGGCTGCCCGGCGGCGGTGATGCGCTGCAGGCCGAACCCTCCCAGCGTCTGCAGGGCGTTATCGTGGACGATCTGCATGCCCGTCAGCAGCGGGTCGTCGGGGGGGTGGTTGGCGCGGGCGGCCTCGAGGGCGCGCTCCATGTCGTCCAGCACGCCCAGCAGGGCCCGCATGAGTTCCTCGTTGGCGAACGTCCGCGCCTGCTCGACGTCCTTGCGGACGCGTTTCTGGTAGTTGAGGTAGTCGGCGCTGACGCGCTGGAGGCGGTCGAGCAGGTCGTCGCGTTCGGCGCGGAGGGCCTCGGCGGTCCCGCCGGTCCCGCCCGTTCGCGGGGCCTCCTCCTCCCCGGAGGCCGGCCAGGGCCCCTCGGGCTGCGGCTCATCCATCGGGACGTCGTTGGAGTCGTGGTCGTATGCGTTGCTGCTCATGGTTCCGCTCCTCCCCTGAGGCGGGTCACTTCTTGTCGGGGCTGAAACAGTCCTTCAGGGTATCAAAGAAACTCTTCCGTTGGGGGGTGACGTGGGCCTGCTCGGTCTCGGCGAGCTGTTCGAGCAGCTCGCGCTGGCGGGGGGTGATCTTGCGGGGCACCTCGATGAACACCTGCACGAACAGGTCGCCCTTGCGGTGGGTCCGGGGGTTGGGCAGCCCCTGCTGCTTGAGCTGGATCACGTCGCCGTTCTGCGTCCCCGAGGGCACCTCGACCTCCTGGGGCCCGGTGAGGGTGGGGACCTCCACCTTCCCGCCCAACGCCGCCTGCGTGAACGCGATGGGCACCTGGCAGATCAGGTCGTCCTTCCGCCGCGAGAGCATCGAGTGCTCGCGGACGCGGACGTACACGTGCAGGTCCCCGCGGTGCGTCCCGCTGCTGCTGGGCTCGCCCTCCCCGGGCACGCGGAGGATCTGCCCGTCGGACACCCCGGGGGGGATGTGCACGGCCAGCGTCCGCTGCTTGCGTTGGCGGCCGGACCCGCGGCAGGCGTCGCACGGGTCCGTCACCACCCGCCCCTTGCCGTTGCACCGCGGGCAGGTGATCACCCGCACGAACGGGCCCAGCATCTGCTGCTGCCGCCCGTACCCCCCGCACGCCGGGCAGCTCTGCGGGGTCGTGCCGGGCTTGGACCCGCTCCCCCCGCACGTCCCGCACAGGTCCCAGCGCTCGAACTCCAGGGTCTGATCGGCCCCGGTGGCGACCTCTTCGAGCGAGAGTTCGACCTCGGTCTCCAGGTCCAGCCCGCGGTCCATCCCCCCCCCCCCGCCGCGCTGCCCCGCGAAGCCCATCTCCCCGAAAATATCCTCGAACATGGAGAAGATGTCCCCGAACCCCATGCTCGAAAAGTCGTGCATCCCCGTCCCGCGCAGGCCCTGGTGGCCGAAGCGATCGTACCGCTGGCGTTTGACGGGGTCGGAGAGGACCTCGTAGGCCTCGGCGAGTTCCTTGAACTTCAGCTCGCCCTCGGTCTTGTCGCCCTTGTAGTTGTCGGGGTGGAACTTCAGGGCGCCCTTGCGGTAGGCGCGCTTGATGTCCTCCGGGCCGGCTTCCCGGGCGACGCCAAGGATCTCGTAGTAGTCTCGCTTCTCAGCCATTTGCATTCCCACGTTCCACCGGACGCGCCCAGGGGCGCCGGGCGTTACCGCCGCGGCGCCCCTGGGGTGGGTTCCGGTCCGGAATCCGAGCGACGAGCGGCCGGGGGCTAGAAGACCGCCTTGGCCGTCTGGTGCTCGTCCTTCTCGTCGTACTCGGTGACCATGACGTCGGTCGTCAGCAGCAGCGCCGCCACGGACGCGGCGTTCTGCAGGGCGGTGCGGGTCACCTTGGCCGGGTCGATGATGCCGGCCTTGAGCATGTCGACGTACTCGCCCGCGCCCGCGTCGTAGCCCTCGGCGCCGGACCGTTCGAGCAGGTCGGCGACAACGACCTCGCCGTTGTCCCCGCGGTTGTCGACGATCTGGCAACAGGGGGCCTCGAGGGCCTTGGCGACGATCTCCACGCCGATCCGCTCATCGCCGCGAGCCTTCTTGGCGGCGTCGCGGACGGCGGGGATCGCCCGCAGCAGGGCCACCCCGCCCCCGGGGACCACGCCTTCCTCGGCCGCGGCGCGCGTGGCGTGGACGGCGTCGTCGATGAGGTCCTTGCGCTCCTTCATCTCGGCCTCGGTGGCGGCCCCGGCGCGGATGACAGCGACCCCGCCGGTGAGCTTGGCCAGGCGCTCCTGGAGCTTCTCGCGGTCGTAGTCGCTGGTGGTGGACTCGATCTGCTTGCGGAGGGTCTCGATGCGGGCGTTGATGTCGGCCTTCTTGCCCGCCCCGCTGATGATCGTGGTGTGGTCCTTGGTGGCCACGATCCGCTTGGCCGTCCCGAGCTGGTCCATCGTGACGCTCTCGAGCTTGATCCCGAGGTCCTCGCTGATGACCTGCCCGCCGGTGACGACGGCGAGGTCCTGGAGGATCGCCTTGCGCCGATCCCCGAACGCCGGGGCCTTCACCGCGCAGACGTTCAGCACGCCGCGGAGCTTGTTGACCACCAGGCCCGCCAGCGCGTCCCCGTCGATGTCCTCGGCGATGATCACGAGGGGCCGGCCCGACGAGGCGGTCTTCTCCAGCACCGGGACGAGGTCCCGCAGCGAGGAGATCTTCTTCTCGTGGATGAGGATCAGGGCGTCCTCCATCACGGCCTCGAGCGTGGTGGGGTTCGTCATGAAGTACGCGGAGATGTACCCCTTGTCGAACTGCATGCCCTCGACGATCTCGAGTTCGTTGGCGATGGACTTGCCTTCCTCGACGGTGATGACGCCCTCGGTGCCGACCTTGTCGAACGCCTGGGCGATCATGTCCCCGATGTCCCGGTGCCAGTTGGCGGAGACGGTGGCGACCTTGCGGAGGTCCTCAGCGCCCTTGACCTTCTTGGCCTGGTCGGCGACGGACTGGACGGCGGCGGCCACCCCGATGTCGATCCCGCGCTTGATGGCCATGGGGTTGGCCCCGGCGGTGACGTTCTTGAGGCCCTCGGCCATGATGGCCTCGGCGAGGACGACGGCGGTGGTGGTCCCGTCCCCGGCGACGTCGGAGGTCTTGGACGCCACCTGGTTGACCATCTTGGCGCCCATGTTCTCGAACCGGTTGGGCAGGTCCACCTCCTTCGACACCGTCACGCCGTCCTTCGTCACCTTCGGGGACCCGAAGGATTTCTGGAGGATGACGTTGCGGCCGGTGGGGCCCAGGGTGACCTTGACGGCGGCGGCCAACTGCGAGATGCCTCGCAGCATCGCCGCCCGCGCGTCGGTATCGTACAGCATCTGCTTCGCTGCCATGTCTAACGCTCCTTCTGCAAGCCCCGCCGCGCCGCAGGCGGTGCGGGGTGCATGCGCTTACTCTTCGATGATGGCCAGGACCTCGGACTCGCGGAGGATGACGTACTCGTCGCCCTCGATCTTGATCTCGGTCCCGGAGTACTTGCCGTAGTAGATCGTGTCACCCTTCTTGACGCTCATGCTCCCGCGCTCCCCGCTGTCCAGCAGCTTGCCGGGCCCGACGGCGACGACGGTCCCGAGCTGGGGCTTCTCCTTCGCGGTGTCCGGAAGCACGATCCCGCCCGCCGTCTTCTCCTCCGCCGCCTTCTGCTTGACCAGGATCCGGTCATCCAACGGTTTCACTGCCATGGTCGAGTCTCCTTCAGTTGCGTATCTTCAGGCTTGTTTCGGCGTCGTCTGCAATTCAACAGTCCACAGCAAACAGGTGAGAGGTTAGAGGGTGCGCCGCGAGACGTTTGTCGCTGTTTCGGGCCACTCTCACCTCTAACCTCTCACCTCTCACCTTCGGGATTACATCATCCCGCCCATGCCACCCATGCCGCCCATGCCCATGCCGCCCATCCCGCCCATGCCACCCATGCCGCCCATGCCGCCCATCCCGCCGCCCATGCCGCCGGGGCCGCCCGCGGGGGCCGCACCCTCGTCCTGGGGCTTCTCGGAGACGCAGCAGTCGCAGGTCAGCAGGAGGATGGCCACGCTGGAGGCGTTCTGCAACGCGGTGCGGGTCACCTTCGCCGGGTCGATCACGCCGGCCTTGACCAGGTCGGTGTAGGCGAGGCTCTCGGCGTTAAAGCCGAACGCGCCCTCGCCCTGCTCGACCTTGCGGAGCACGACGGCCGGGGACTCCCCGGCGTTGGCGGCGATCTGCCGCAGGGGCTCGCCCAGGGCGGCGTGAACGATGCGGACGCCCGTCGCCTCGTCACCCGAGGCCTTCAGCCCGTCGAGCACCTTGCGGGCGCGGACGAGCGCGACCCCGCCGCCGGGCAGGACGCCCTCCTCGATGGCCGCCCGCGTCGCGTGCAGGGCGTCCTCGATGCGGGCCTTCTTCTCCTTCATCTCCGCCTCGGTGGCGGCGCCGACGCGGATCTCCGCGACCCCCCCGGCGAGCTTGGCGAGGCGCTCCTGGAGCTTCTCGCGATCGTAGTCGCTGGTGGTGGTCTCGATCTCGCGGCGGATCTGGCCGATGCGGGCCTGGATGTCCCCGCTGGACCCGGCGCCCTCGATGATCGTGGTGTTCTCGTTATCGACGGTGATCCGCTTGGCGGTCCCGAGGTCGGCGATGGAGACGCTCTCCAGGTCGATCCCCAGGTCCTTGGTGAAGACCTTGGCGCCCGTGAGGATGCCGACGTCCTGCATCATGGCCTTGCGGCGGTCGCCGTACCCGGGGGCCTTGACCGCGCAGACGTTGAGGATCCCGCGGAGCTTGTTCACCACGAGGGTCGCGAGGGCCTCGCCCTCGACGTCCTCGGCGATGATCAACAGGGGGCGCTTGGCCTTGGAGACCTTCTCCAGCAGGGGGATGAGCTTGGCGACGTTGGAGATCTTGTCCTCGTGGAGCAGCACCAGGGGCTTGTCCAGGACGGCCTCCATGGCCTCGGGGTCGGTGACGAAGTGCGGGGAGAGGTATCCGCGGTCGAACTGCATGCCCTCGACGACCTCGACGGAGGTCTCGATGCCCTTGCCCTCCTCGACCGTGATGACCCCGTCGCGCCCGACCTTCTTCATGGCGTCGGCGAGCATCTTGCCGACCTCGGGGTCGTTGTTGGCGCTGACGGCGGCGATGTTGCGGATGTCGGCGTCGCCCTCGACGGGGGTCGAGAGGCGGGCGACCTCGGCGAGGACGGCCTCGACGGCCTTGCGGATCCCGCGGGCCAGGCTCATCGGGTCGGCCCCGGCGGCGAGGTTGCGGTAGCCTTCCTTGAAGATCGCCTCGGTGAGGACAGTGGCGGTGGTGGTCCCGTCGCCCGCGGCGTCGGAGGTCTTGGAGGCGGCCTCCTTGACCAGTTGCGCGCCCATGTTCTCGTTCTTGTCGATCAGTTCGATCTCCTCCGCCACCGACACGCCGTCCTTGGTAATGGTGGGGGCGCCCCAACCCTTATCGAGGATGGCGTTCCGGCCGCGGGGGCCCAGTGTGGTCTTGACGGCCCGGGCGAGTTTCTCTACCCCGGCCAGCAGAGCCGCACGGGCGTCGGATTCGAACGCAAGCTGCTTTGCTGCCATCAGCCGTTTCTCCTTCCAAACGCGTTTTGCATCTCTCGGCAGACCCGCCCCAACCCGGGGCGCCCTGCCATCCAGTTCCAGCAACACCGGCGCCGGACGGGTACGACCCGACCCGCCGCCGGAGGGAAAACATCCAAAACAAACCCACGCCCCCCGCCGACCCCACAGATGGGGCGCAGGCGACGCCCCGAACCTAGAGCAACCCCTGTGCCCCAGACGTTAACCCCCATGCACTTCCGCAGTTACCAATTTCCACCCCCTCCGCACCTCCCCGTCCCATCTGCCATCCCTGCACCCGCCCCGCCCCTCGCGGCGCGTTTTGACAGCGTGCCGCCTGGTGTTTCAGAAACACGACCGCCGTCCGAACCTCCCCACCGCCCCCCCTCTCTTCCCCTTGCTCCCCACCGACCCCGCGTCGGTGGAAGGCGGCTATTGACTACTCGCAGGCCCCCACGGGTCTCTT
>JAWLCQ010000052.1:0-27053 GCA_041687095.1 Phycisphaerae bacterium
GGTCAGGAGACCCCCAACGCACGCGCTTGAGGCAGCGCACGCGCTCGGGGCATCGCACGCGCTTCGGGCAGCGCACGCGCTCGGGGCATCGCACACGCTTGAGCCGTCGCACACGCTTCGGCCGTCGCGCGCTTGGGGCGTCCACAGACCGCTGACAGGGGCAAATCAACAAGATTTCCTTCCCCGTCCCGGCCGCCCGCAACCCCCGTCCGCACCGGGGGTTCGATACCGTACGCTCCCCAGCCGCCCCCTCCCGCGAACCCTTCCGAGGCTTATTTTCCTTGCACGAATGACATTGTTAGATATCTTGTTAACTTATAAGGAGCACGATGCGACATGATGGATACACATGAACGCCAACCGAGCAGATCCGCAACGGACGAGGCCGCGGAGCGGGGAGCCGGGCGACTCCGGGGGGAACAAGCCCAATCCGCCTGTATCGCCGCCCTTCGTCAGGCCATCGAGCACGGCCGCCCGCGTCTGATCGGGGCGGTGTGGGCCGACTACGACCACGTGGAGACCCATCGCTACGGCAACCGCTTCGACGCGGAACTCCGCCTGATCGGCCTCACCGCGAGGGTCGAGGTG
Source organism: Phycisphaerae bacterium (assembly GCA_041687095.1). Taxonomy (GTDB): domain Bacteria; phylum Planctomycetota; class Phycisphaerae; order SM23-33; family SM23-33; genus JAWLCQ01. The sequence continues at coordinate 589 of JAWLCQ010000052.1, forward strand.
CGAGTGCCCCTCCACCCCCCCACCGGCGGCCACGCCCCTGTCCCCGAGGGGTACGAGTTGGAGTTGGAGGCCGGTGGCGGCGGCGCGGCGGGGCTGTGGCTGCGGGGCGAGGGGATCGATCCCGAGGACCCTCCGGACGTTCTCGGCGAGGCCCTGGCCGCGGAGGACCCGCTGGCCGTGGGGATCGCCCTGGCGGAGGTCCGCGCCCACCACACCTTCCGCACCCGCGAGGGCTGGAGCGATCTGCGGCTGTCGTGCGAGGTGGCGGGGGCGGGGTTTCTCCTGACGCACAAGGGCGTGGAGGCCGTCCTCACGCTCGACCTCGCCGCCGAGCCCCGCCTCCTGACACAGCACGCTCCTGCGCTTCCCCCCGCGCCGCACAGGGCCTGCGGGCGAACGGGCGGTGAGGGGGCGTCGCGGGGGCGGTCGGGGGGGGGATTCGGCGGGGACGCGAGGAGGCCGCCGCACCGCGACGGCCGGGCCGTGGACCCCGCCCGCGCCCTGAGCGGAACGCGAGACGGGCACACCGCAGGTCGAGCGGAGCAACGACCCGCCCGCCGGGATCGGGGGCGCGTGGCCCCCATTGGGCGAGGGGGGATGGGAGCGGCAGTGGATCCGGAGAGGAGCGGAGCATGATCGCGGTTCAGGAGCGGGAGACGGCGGCTGCCCCGGGGAGACGGGGCACGGCGGACGAGGCGAGGGAGGCGCGGCAGGTGCGGGCGGCGCTGATGCGGGCGGGGATTCTGCTGCACGGATCGGTGGAGCCCTCGCGGCGGGTCCCGGGGCACTCGCTGCGGATGGCGCGGCACGCGTCGCGGGTGCGGCGGCACGAGCGGGCGTGCGGGCGGCGATGACGAGAGCGTCTGGAGACGGTGTGGCTTAACACAGGAAAGGAATTCCCCATGAGATGCCGAGTTCGCAGCCTCGTGGTCCCCGACGACGCCCCGCCCTGCACAGGGGCGGCGGCCGGGACGTGCCTGGTGGTCGATGAGCGCCAGGTGGACGACCCGGCCAAGGTCCCCGCCCGGCGAGGGCAGCGGGAGTGGTGGTACGACCGCGGGTGCAATCACCGCGTGGAGCACGGGCGGATCCGCCGCGACCTGCCCGAGCGCGGATGGTTCCTGGAGGTCGCCTCCGTGGAGGACCTCCTCCAGCTTGCCCGCGAGCACGGGGGGCTGCACGTGGGGTGCAGCGCGCTGCGCCCCGACGTGTGCGAGATCGTCCTCGCCGGGCCCATCGAGTGCGCGGGGACCTGCGTATGACCCCTCGCCGCGACACGGCGAGTTCCGAGCGGGCGGCCCGTCGCGCGGCGGCGCGGCCGTCTGCGGCGGCACGGCCGGCGGCGGCCCCGCCAGCCCCGCCGGCCCAGGCCGAAGCGTACGCCTTCCGCTGCTCCCTCTGCCACGAGCCCATCGGGGACCCGCTGTACGTGGGGCCCTGGGGGCACGCCCCGCCCGGGGTGTGCTTCACCTGCTGGGTGAACGCCTTCGAGGACCGCGCCCCGCGGGACTGGGGGCGGCGGATGGTGGCGGTGTGGCTGATGGCGAACGGGTACACACAGACGGAGGCGGCGATGCGGGTGGGCGTGCGGGAGCGGCGGATCCGCAAGTGGCGGATGCGGTTGGCCAAGAACCCCCTCGCCTTCCTCCGCGCCCTCGAGGACATGGACGCCCCCCCGGGCGATTGAGCACCAGGACCATGGAAAGGACCCAGGAATGTCGACCCAGTCGTTGACGCGGATGACGCGGATCCGAAGGCTCGCCCTCTCGCTGTGCCGCTCGTGCGGCGTGTACCCCCCGGACGTGGAGGACGTCGCCGAGGACATCGTGCGGCGGTCGTGGCGGCACCCGGTGCGGATGCAGGGCATGGTGGCGATGGAGACGCTCCGCCGGCACCTCTGCCGTCAGCTCCGCCGCCCCCGCCGCGCCCTGGGGCGCAGCGCCCTGCGCCTCAAGGCCGTCGGGGAGTACGAGGCGCTCCGCTCGGAGTACCTGCAGGAGTTGACCGACGCCCACGGCCGCTGGATCCGGGCCTTCGACGCCCACGACCGCCGCTTCGCCGAAGCCAACGGCGTGTGCCCCCGCTGCGCCCGCCCGGGCGACTTCGCCGCCCCCTCCGCCCGCTGCGAGTGCGGGTTCGGCATGGGCGGCTGAGGTGAGACCCGAAGGCTTCCTGCACCGCGGAGATCGCGGAGAACGCAGAGAGGATGGGACGTCGCGCAGGCGGATCGCTCTCTCCGCGTTCTCCGCGCTCTCTGCGGTGACAGAGACGTTTCCTCCCCGCCTCCCGCCGCGGAGACTCATATGCATCCCAGGCGTTTGTCATGCAGGGCCGGTTGGACGCGGTTGCTCCCGGCTTCGCCAAGGCTACGCCGCAGCAGGCCGCTGCGCTTCGCAGGCCACGGCACCCCCGGGTTTGGCATGGAGGGCTGAGGCGTCAGCCTGACTTGGCCAGCGGGTGGGCGCGGTCGTAGACCTGCTTGAGGCGGGTGGTGGTCAGGTGGGTGTAGATCTGCGTGGTGGACAGCGAGGCGTGGCCCAGCATCTCCTGCACGCTCCGCAGGTCCGCCCCGGCGTTGAGGAGGTGCGTGGCGAAGCAGTGGCGGAGCGTGTGCGGGGTCACGTGGGCCGCGATGCCCGCGTCCCGCAGGTACCCGTCGAGGTTGCGGCGGATCGAGCGGTCCGTCATCCGCTTCCCGAAGCGGTTGACGAACAGCGGGCCTGCGGTGGAGCGGCCGAAGACGGTTTGGCACTGGCGGCGGTAGGCGTCGATGGCCTCCAGGGCCTTCCCGCCCAGCGGGACCAGCCGCTCCTTCCGCCCCTTCCCGCGGATGCGGAGGACGGAGGCGAAGTCATCGAGGTCCTCGATGTTGAGGGCCACCAGCTCGCTGATCCGCAGGCCCGAGGAGTAGAGCGTCTCGAGGATGGCCCGGTCGCGGAGGCCCCCAAAGGTCGTGGCGTCGGGGGCGGCGAGGATCGTTTCGACCTGCTGCTCGTCGAGGCTGGTGGGCAGGCGGCGGTCCTGGCGGGGGGTGCGGACCACGCTCACCGCCGACGCCTCCAGCAGTCCGCAGCGCACGAGGAACTTGTAGAACGTCCGCAGCGTGGCGAGCTTGCGGGCGGCGGTGGTCTTGGAGAACCCGCTGTTCCGCATCATCGCCAGGTATCCCCGCACGTCGGTGGGGGTGACGGAGAGCAGGAGGGCTTCGAGCGTCTCCTGCGGCAGTTCCTCGGGCGGGGGGAGCTGATCGGCGGTGAGGGCCTCGCTGTCGCCCCCGTCGGAGCGGGCGCAGAGGTACTGGCAGAACTGCGTCAGGTCGCTGCCGTAGGAGCGGACGGTGTGGGGCGAGAAGTTGCGCTCGCTGTCCAGGTACTCCTGGAAGCGCTCCAGGATGGCTAGGGACAGCGCGGGCATGGGCCGTCCTTGGCGCCGGGCAACTGGGTGCGGAACTTGTGGGAGCACTCCTCGGCGGCGTGCTGCACGACCTGGTAGCTGAGGTTGGCCGCGTCCATCCAATCGAGGTTGGTCTCGCCCTCCTCGACGAGCGCGACGATCTCGTCCACGATCCGGTCCTCCTGACCGGGCCCGTAGCGGAAGACGTAGGAATGTCCGTCCTTCACCAGATGCAGCACGCGGACTTGCATGACAGCTCTCCGTTTCCCGCGGCGACCATGGCGCGCGGTACGGTATCTATCGGCGAACGACGCCGAAAACTGAAGGGCCGGCGGGAAGGCGAAATCCCCAGGTATGGCCGAAAAGCGGTGGGGCGCCGGACGGGGAGGGTTGGAGAGCATCAGGAACCCGCCTCGACCGTCGAAATCCGAAATCCGAAGCACGAAATCCGAAACAAATTCGAAATCCGAAACTCGAAAATCCCAAACGCGGCCCCGCCACAGGACGCTTCGATTGCATGGCCGACTCCCGCAGGCCCGAAGCCCGTTTCTGTCATTCGGATTTGCCGCTTTGAATTTGTTTCGGATTTCGGGTTTCGAGTTTCGGATTTGGGACCCCCGCGATGCCGTGGCTAAAGGGCCCACCGAAAACCGGCCACACCCAAATCCCCCGGCTCTTGCGCCCGTCATTGTCCCGCACCGCCGTCGTACGCTAAAGTAGTGGATTCCCGCCCACCGTCACCGGGACGCGAGGCGGGGAGGAATGGACGGGTATGAAATACGCGCTGGCACAACTGAATCCGGTCGTCGGGGACATCCGCGGCAATACCGCCAAGGTCCTCGACGCCATCGCCCGCTCCGCCCGCAAGGGGGCGGACCTGGTCCTGCTGCCCGAGCTGTGCCTCGTGGGCTACCCCCCGCGGGACCTGCTCCGCAAGGAGCGGTTCATCCGCGACAACCTTTCCGCCCTCGACGAGGTGGCAAAGCACTGCACGACGACCGCGGCCGTCGTGGGGTTCGTGCAGCCCAACCCCACGGGGCTGGGCCCGCCCCTGCAGAACGCCGCCGCCCTCCTCGCCGATGGCAAGGTCCAGCACGTTCACGTCAAGCGCCTGCTCCCGACGTACGACGTCTTCGACGAGTCCCGCTACTTCCAGCCCGGGGGCGAGGCGAAGGTCATCGAGTTCCGCGGGGTGCGCCTGGGGATCAGCATCTGCGAGGAACTCTGGGACGCCGCCGCGCTGGGCCAGCGCCTCTACGACTACGACCCCATCGCCCACCTCCGCGAGCAGCAGCCCGACGTGATCCTGGGTTTGGCGGCGAGCCCGTTCCAGGTGGGCAAGGCGCGGACGCGCGAGACGCTCTTCGCCCGCCGCGCCCGCGAGGTCCACGCCCCGCTGCTCTACGTCAACCAGGTCGGGGGCAACGACGAGATCGTCTTCGACGGGGCGAGCTGCGCGTTCTCCGCCGCGGGCGAGCTGCTGCACCGCGGATCGAGCTTCGATGAGGATCTCGTCCTCCTCGATCCCGACGCTCCGCCCCCCGACACGGGGGCGGCGGCGCTCGACGACGTCGATGCCCTCCGCGGGGCCATCACCCTCGGACTGCGAGACTACGTCCGCAAGTGCGGGTTCCACAGCGTCATCCTGGGCCTCTCGGGCGGGATCGACTCGGCCCTGGTGGCCGCCCTGGCCGCCGACGCCCTGGGCCCCGAGCACGTCACCGGCTACGCCATGCCCTCACGCTACAGCTCCGACCACTCCGTCCGCGACGCCGAGGTGCTCGCGAGGAATCTGGGCATCCACTACCGCCTCGTGCCCATCCCCCCCATGCACGATGCCTTCGAGTCCGCCCTCCGCGACGCCCTCCACGGCGGCGCGGTCGACATCGCCGAGGAGAACATCCAGGCCCGCATTCGCGGGGTCACCGTGATGGCCGCCAGCAACGCCTTCGGGCACCTGGCGCTCGCCACGGGGAACAAGAGCGAGCTGTCCGTGGGCTACTGCACGCTGTACGGGGACATGTGCGGAGGGCTCGCCCCGATCGGGGACGTGCTCAAGACGGCCGTCTATCGCCTCGCGCGGCGGATCAACGAGGAGGCGGGGTACGACCGCATCCCCGAGAGCACGCTCACCAAGCCCCCGTCGGCGGAACTCAAGCCCGGGCAGACCGACCAGGACAAGCTCCCCCCCTACGACGAGCTGGACGGGATCCTGCAGCGGTACGTGGAGGAGGACTGGTCGAGCGACCGCATCATCGCCGAGGGCTACGACCCCGCGACGGTGCGGCGGGTCATTAACATGGTCGATTCGGCGGAGTTCAAGCGCAAGCAGGCCCCGCCGGTGTTGAAGGTGACGGGGCGTTCGTTCGGCGTGGGCCGGCGGATGCCCATCGCCCAGCGATACCGCGAGCAGGAACGGACGTAGCGGTGCAGATCGTCTGCGGAAACTGCCGGAAGCTCTTCGTCACCGAGCGCCCTCGCGGCGGGGCGGGGGCGACGTGCCCCGAGTGCGGGAACGTCATCGAGCTGCCCGCGGACGTTTCGCCCCCCCCGCCCCCGCTGCTCCGCGATCCCGCGGCCAACGGCGACGCGGGATTCGCCGCCGTCGCCCGCCGCTCCGTCGCCGCCCACATCGACCTCGAATGCGCACACTGCCGCAAACGCCTCATGGTCGGAAAGGCCCTGGCGGGCAAACGCGTCCGCTGCCCCGCGTGCGGGCAGTCCTTCGTGGTCCCCCACCCCTCCCAGCAGGCCCAGTTCGTCAGCGGGGACTTCGCCGCCATGACCGGGGCCATCGACCAGATGACCCTCGAAGAGCAGGAAGCCGCCGCCGAGGAGGAAGCCGCCGCCCCCCAGGATGTCCGCATCGACTTCCCCGAAACGATGCCCGACATCCTGCCCCCTCCCCCGCCGGACGCCCCCCCTGCGCCCGCCGACGCCCCGCCCCAACCCGCGCCCGGCGAATTGCCCGAAATCCCGCCCGAGAAGGCCTACCCCCCCGCCCCACCGGCCGACGACGGGGGCGCGACGGCCAAGCCTCCCCACCGCCGCCCCGCCAAGGCCCAGCCCACGCCCCGCGCACCGGAACGGCCGCCCCCCGGTGCGCCCGCCCCGCGCCCACCCAAGCCCGCCAAACCCCCCAGGCCCGCCAAGGCCGCCCCGCCCCCCGGAGAGACGCCCCCGCCTCCCGGTCCCGCGGACGGGTCCGGCCCGCGCGCCAAGACGCCCGCGGGCCGCTCCGGCGTGCGACCGGCCGTGCGCGCCGAGCAAGCCCCCACCACCGACGCACCGACCCCCGACGCACCGCCCCGGCCCTCCAAACCCAAGCCCGCCGCCCGGACCGCCGCGCCTCTCCCCACCGCCGCCCCTCCCTCCACCGACGCCCCCCACCACCGCTCCCCCCTCGCCGCGGTCCTGGGCGGGGGACCGTGGTGGCGGCAGCTCCTGGTTGCACTGGCGGCGGCGGTCCTGGTCGCCGCGATCGCCGGGGGCATCCACGTGCTCCTCCGCCACGATGGGGCGAGTGAGGCTCCGCCCCATGACGCGGCGCCCACCGAGTCCGTCGCGGCGGACGCGGACCCGCGGCCGGGCCCGCGCCCCAGCACGCGCACCGCGCCCCCGCCGCCCCCCGCCACCCAGCCGGCCGTCAAGCTGCCACCGCCCCCTCCGCCCCCGCCCTCCGCGGGGCCCAAGGCCCGGCTGCTCGCGGCGAACGGGAGCGTCTTCCTGCACGAGGGCTACCGCCCCGCGGGCCCGCGGAACCTCTTCCTGACGATCGAGGTCGAACTCTTCGCCGGGGCATCGCCGTTCGACCTGCGAACCGACGCGGCCGGGATCTCCCTGGAGATCGACGGCAAGACCTACGCGCCGCTGACGGCCGACGCGGCCGCCGTGGACCTGCCGCCCGTCCCCCGGGCGCAGGACCTCCATGTCCCGGCAGGGGGCTTGGCACGGGTGCGGCTGCTCTTCGAGGCGCCCGCCTCAGTGTTCACCGCCGTGCTGCGGATCGCGGGGGTGGACGAGCCGGTGCGGGTGCGCCCGGACACCACCGTCACCTCCCAGGGCCAGTGGGGCATCGAGGGCACGTACGAGGAACTGCCCCCGCGCAACCTCAAGCCCGAACTCGACGACCCCGTGATGGCCGCCCTTCAGCGCGCGGGCAACTCCCGCCTGGTGGTCCGCGACACGCCCGACGGGGTGCAGGTGGAACTGCCCGCCGCGGGCGTGACGGGCACGGGGCAGGCGGTGAAGGGCGAACGGGGCCTGTGGGACGTGACGCTCCACGGGGAGGGCGCGGCGAGGCAGGCAAGGCTGCGGCTGTTCGCGGACGGGAAACGGGTGCTCCTGTACCTGGCCGACGAGCCCTTCCATCAGATCACGTACAGACGGATGTAGCATGCGAAAGTTCAAGTTCATCGGGTGCGAGATCGTGTATCGCGAGGCGTGCTTCCTGGCGGCGAGCGGGGAGCACTGCGTGGACGTGGAGTTCCTGCGCAAGGGCCTGCACGACCTGGAGCGGGCGGACATGACCGCCAAGATCCAGGCCACCATCGACGCCGTCGACCCCTCCGCCGGGTACGAGGCGATCCTGCTGGGGTACGCGCGGTGCAACGATGGCCTGGTGGGCGTGCAGGCGCGGGGGATCCCGCTGGTGATCCCCAAGGCGCATGACTGCATCACGTTCTTCTTCGGATCCCGCCACGCCTACCGCGCCGCCCACGCCGCCTGCCCCGGGACGTATTTCGCCTCCAGCGGGTGGGTGGAGCGCGACCGCTTCTCCCAGGGCCAGTACACCCAGCCCGCCTACGGCAAGACGGGCGTGATGGCCAACCTCGGGCTCACCGAGAGCTACGAGGACATGGTCGCGAAGTACGGCAGGGAGAACGCGGACTTCATCCTGGAGCAGCTTGGGGGGTGGGAGAAAAACTACTCCCGCTGCCTCTACCTGGAGATGGGCGTCTGCGACGAAACCGCCTTCGTCGACGACACCCGCCGCATGGCCGAGGCCAAGCACTGGACCTTCGAACGCCACAAGGGCGATCTGTCGCTCCTGCAACGGCTCTTCGCCGCCCAGTGGGACGCCGACTTCGTCCTCGTCGCCCCGGGCCAGACGCTGGCGGCGAGGAACGACGAGGAGATCCTCGAAGCGAGGTGAGGGGTGAGAGGTGAGAGGTAAGAGGTGAGAGGTTAGCACTGCAGTGAAGGTTCGCGGCGTCGCCGACAGCGCCCCCGTGGTGTGGTGGGGCCCGAAGGGCCTTGGCCTGCAGCCTGTGGACGAACCTTCATCATGGCGCTAACCTCTAACCTCTAACCTCTACCCTCTTCCGGAAAGGACGGACACCATGGACTTCTACAGCGTGGTCAATCAGCGGCGGAGCGTGCGGAAGTTTGAACCGGACCCCGTTCCGCGCGAGGTGCTCGAGCGGATCGTGCGGACGGGGATCGAGGCACCCTCGGGGTGCAACATGCAGTTGCGGCACTACGTCATCGTGGACGACCCGGAGCTGATGGACCGCCTGCGGTCGGCGAGTCCCGCGCTGCAGGGCGCCCCGGCCGCCATCTTCGTCGTCATGGACCCGCAGGCGACGCCGTACGGGGAGTTCTGGATGCAGGACGCGTCGGCGGCGATCGAGAACATGCTGCTGGCGGCGGTGGCGGAGGGGTACGCCTCGTGCTGGATCGAGGGCCAGGTCCGCCGCACGGAGGAGCAGCTCCGCCCGCTCCTGAACGTCCCCGCCCCCCTGCGCATCTGGGCGATCCTCCCGATCGGGAGAGCGGCGGTGCAGCCCGAGCGCCCGGCGAAGTCGCCCTACGAGGACGTGGTGCACGTCAACGGCTGGTAGCACGCCCGCACCGGCGACGGGGAATCCGAAACGTGTAACCATTCACGCCTTCGCAAACAGCGGCGAAGGCGTGAAGAGAAGAAACAGCCCCGAAGAAAGGGATTTCGCAGATGATGAGATTGCACAGATTGAGAAGAAGAACACCTCCCTGTTCTCCCATCTGTGCCATCCTGAAATCTGTGTAATCCCCTTCTCTCCGGCTGTTTCTTCAGATTTCCGTCGCCGCATGCACAGGCGTGAACGGCTACCGAAACGTCAACGCATACCAGGTGATTCCCGTCCATTACCGGTTGGATGTGGTTGCTCCCGTCTCCGCCAAGGCTCCGCCGAGGCAAGCCGCTTCGCTCCGCAGACCACGGCACCCACGCGAGAGTTGGGTGGAACGCGTGCTGGAGCTTCCGTCAGTCGGCGAGCCTGATGGCTTTCGCGCAAGCGACTCGCGTTTTGGTCATTCGCATTTCGTGCTTTGGATTTGTTTCGGATTTCGGTAACCGTTCACGCGGTGTCCCCCCGGGGGGGCAGAAAGATGCCCGCCGTCCGAACCTCCCCACCGACCCCGCGTCGGTGGAAGGCGGCTATCGACTACTCGCACGCCCCCACGGATCTCTTGCTTCTTCTGCTGCTTCTTCTCCCCACCGACCTCGCGTCGGTGGTTCAAACGGCCCTTGACTACGGCCGGTGCGCCGGGTCCGCGCACCGTTCACGCTCGTTGGTCATCCCGTAGTAAGGAAGCCGGCTTACCACCGACGCAGGGTCGGTGGGGAGCAGGAGGACGAGCGGGATGGGAGGGGACCGCCGCAGTAGTCGATAGCCGCTTACCACCGACGCGGGGTCGGTGGGGAGAAGAAGAGGCAAGCGGCATGGGGTCGGCGGGCAGAGGGGACAGGGTGCTCGCCTGGGCGCCGGCATGTTCCTTTCCTCACGCCCTTCCCGCTGCTTGGAAGGGCGTGAACGGTTTCGGATTTCGAGTTTCGGATTTCGGATTTCCCCGCCGCATGCTTCTCGCGGCGGGGCGGGGTCACAGCCACCGTTTTTTGCGGAAGTACATCAGCATGCCCGCGGCGACGGCGGCCATGACGGTGAGGGTTACGGGGTACGCCCAGGGCTCGTCGAGTTCGGGCATGTGGCGGAAGTTCATGCCGTACACCCCCGCGATGAACGTGAGGGGGATGAAGATGGTGGCGATGATGGTGAGGACCTTCATCACCTCGTTCATGCGGTTGCTGGCGTTGGAGAGGTAGACGTCGAGCATCCCCGACGCCGACTCCCGGAACAGTTCGACGGTGTCCACGACCTGGACGGCGTGGTCGTAGAGGTCGCGGAGGTACACGCGCGTGCCCTGGCTCAGCAGGGCCGAGGCCGTGCGGTCGAAGGCGCCGGCGAGTTCGCGCATGGGCCAGGCGGCCTTGCGGAGGAAGCTGGTCTCGCGCTTCAGGACGTAGATCTCCTCGAGCATCTCGGGCGTGGACTCCTCGATGAGGCGGTCCTCGAGGAGTTCGATGTTCTCGGCGAAGTGTTCGAGGACGACGAAGTAGTTGTCGACGACGGCGTCGAGGAGGGCGTAGGCGAGGTAGTCGGCGGGCATGGTGCGGATGCGTCCGCCCCCGGTGCGGATGCGGTCGCGGATGGCCCCGAAGACATCCCCGGGCGCCTCCTGGAACGAGGCCACCACGCCCTGTCGCAGGATCAGCGAGACCTGCTCGGCGAGGATGGTGTTCTCGTCGGCGTTGTAGTACAGCATCTTGAAGACGAGGAACAGGTAGTCCCCGTAGTCCTCCAGCTTGGGCCGCTGCGAGGTGTTGACGATGTCCTCCAGCACCAGCGGGTGCACCCCCATCGCCGCCCCCAGCCGCTCGACCTGCTCCAGGTCGTGGATCCCATCGAGGTTCACCCACCGCACCGCCCCGTTCTTCTGGGGCTGGGCGAGTTCCTCCATGTCCGCGGGCTGGTACTCGCGGACGTGCTGGGGGTCGTACTCGATGACGGAGAGCACCGGGGCCTCGATCCGCCTTTGCCCGATGTGCACCAGCGTCCCGGGGGGCAGGTTGGCGGTGCGGGGAATGGTCTCCTTGCGGATGTCCGTCATGCGCGGCTCCCGGACAGGTGCGGGTCCCCGGGTCGAGGCAGTGCTTCACCGCATCGCAGCGCACGGGTGCTCGGACCCGTGCGCTGCGGTGCGGCGATCGTCCTACTTCAGGAAGCGGCTGAGGTCCAGCCCGCCGCCCTCAAGGCCGCCCTTGAGGGGGGTCTTGCGCTTGCGGGCGGGCTGCGCGGGGGCGGACGGCGCCTGCTCGGTGTAGGAGGAGGCGGTCTCGGTGGGCTCCTGGGTGGCCTTGATCGACAGGGCGATGCGGCGCTTCTCCTCGTCGACGGAGAGGACCTTGGCCTGGACGGCCTGCCCTTCCTTGACGACGTCGGAGACCGCGCGGACGCGGTTGAAGCTCAGCTCGCTGATGTGGACCATGCCCTCGACGCCGGGGGCGATCTGGACGAAGGCCCCGAAGTCCGCGATGCGGGTGACGGTGCCCTCGACGATGCTGTCGGGGGCGAAGCGAACGCTCGCGCCCATCCACGGATCGTCCTCGACGCGCTTGAGCGACAGCCCGATCCGGCGCCGCTTGGGCTCGACCGTCATCACCCGGACCTTGATGTGGTCCCCGACCTTGACGACCTCGTCGGGGCGGTTGATCCGCCGCCCGTAGGCGAGTTCGCCCATCGGGATCAGCCCCTCGATCCCGCCCTCGAGTTCGACGAACGCCCCGAAGTCGGCGAGGCGGGTGACGGTGCCCTCGACGATGGCGTCGGGGGCGTACTTGTTGGCGGCGTTCTCCCAGGGATCGGCGAGGATCTGCTTGAGCCCCAGCGACAGCCGCTGGTTCTCCCGGTCGATCTTGGTGATCTGGACCTGCAACTCCTGCCCCTCGGTGACGACGTCGCGGGGGTTGTCGATGCGGGCGTAGGACATGTCGCTGACGTGCAGCAGCCCGTCGATGCCCCCGATGTCCACGAACGCCCCGTAGGGCTTGATGGTCTTGACGGTCCCGTGGACGATCTGGCCCTTCTCGAGCGTCTCCCAGAGCTGCTCGGCAGCCTTGGCGGTTTCCTCCTCGAGGATCGCGCGGCGGGAGACGATCAGGCGCTTCCCGCCCCGCTCGACCTCCATGACCTTGCACTGCAACCGCTGGTTGACGAACTGCCCGACGTCCTCGATGCGGGTGACGTCGATCTGGCTGACGGGCATGAACGCCCGCAGGCCGTTGATGTTCAGCTCCAGCCCGCCGGTGTTCGTGCCCGTGACGCGGCCCTCGACGACCTGGCCCTTCTCCAGCGTCTCCCACGAGGCGGTCGTGATCGCGCCTTCGCGGGCGAGGAGCACCAGCTCGTCGTCGGGGTCGAAGCCCTCGATGACGACGTTGATCTGGTCCCCGACGGCGGGGAAGTCCTCGGCGGTGAACTGCTTGATGGGCACGACGCCCTGGCGGTGCCCGCCGATGTCGACGAAGATGTCCTCCCCGCTGATGCCCACCACCAGCCCCTTACGCACGCCTTCGCGAAGGCTTTGGGCGTTGGGACGGACGGCGCGGGACTTGGACTCCTCCTCGGCGAGGAGGTCTTCAAGGGACGTGTCCCCAAGGGCTTCATCCACCTCGCGCTGCAGGGCGGAATCCAGCTTTGCCTCGGGCCTCTCGGACTGGAGATCGTGCTGCTCGTTGTCCATGCTCATGCGGAACTCTCACTATCGTGAATTCGACTGCACAGGGCCATACGCCCGGACCGCATAGAACGTTGTATGATACCGCCCTTGGGGCGAATGGCAAAGCAGAGAAATGGGAAATCGGCGCAGGGGGGGTGTGGCCGGTTTTCGGTGGGGCCTTTGGCCACGGCATCGCGAGTGTGGGGGGGCCAAATCCGAAACTCGAAACCCGAAATCCGAAACAAATCCAAAACGGCAAATCCGAATGACAGAAACGGGCTCCCGGTCCGCGGGGGTCCGCCATGCAGTCGAAGCGTCCTGCGGCGGGGCCGCGTTTGGGATTTCGGTCCTTCGAATTTCGGTAACCGTTCACGCCTGTGCACGAGGCGACAGGAGCCTGAAGAAACAGCCGGAGAGAAGGGGATTACACAGATTTCAGGATTACGCAGAAGAGAGAGAGAGAGAGAGAAGAGCGGTGTTCTCCTTCTCCTCAATCTGCGCAATCTCATAATCTGCGAAATCCCTTTCTTCGGGGCTGTTTCTTCTTTTCACGCCTTCGCTGCTGCCTGCGAAGGCGTGAATGGTTACGAATTTCGGATTTGTTTCGGATTTCGTGCTTCGGATTTCGACGGTCCAGGCGGGTTCCTGATGCCATCCAACCCTCCCCGCCCGGGGCCCCACCGTTTTTCGGCCACACCCGGCGCAGGGGCCTCCACCCTACCGCTCCTGGCGATAGGGCGTCTTGCCCTCGTACAGCCGCAGCCGCTGCTGGAACTGCCGCACGAGCGACTCGGCCTGGTGGGTGTAGGCGAGGGCGATGGCCCGCTGGGCGGTCTGGATGGCGAGGTCGAAGCGGCCGGTTTCGGCGTAGGCGGCGGCGAGGGTATCGAGCATGTGGGCGTCGGGCACGGGGGTGGCGGCGAGGACCTGTTCGACGAGGCGGACGGCCTCGGGCCCGTTGCGGACGTCCTCCTGCGGGCACGTCGCCAGCAGCCACGCCAGCGCCATCGCCGCCCCCGCATGCGTGGGGACGACGTCGAGGGCGCGGCGGTAGGCGGAGGCGGCGTCGGCGGGGGCGGAGGCGGCGAGGACGGCCCCGAGCATCATGAGCGTGTCGGGGTTGCGGGGGTCCAGCTCGGCCGCCGTCCGCAGCGCCTGCAGCGCCGCGTCGTACCGCCCCAGGCGGATGTGGCACAGGGCAAGCTGGTAGTACACCTCGGCGGTCTGGGGCTGGAGGCGGAGGAACGTCTCGTAGCACTGCACCGCCGCCCCGTAGTCCGCCCGCTCCGCCAGGGCCACCCCCAGGTTCAGGTACGCCGGGGCGAAGTTCGGATCGATCCGCAGCGCCTCGCCGTACTGCAGCATCGCCGCGTCCGCCCGGTCCAGCCGCGCCAGGATCGTCCCCAGGTTGTTGTGCATGCCCGCGTCGGGCCCGAAGCGTTCCAGCAGGGACCGAGCGGTCTTCTCGGCCGACAGCAGCGCCCCCTTGGACAACTGCAGGTCCATCAGCAGTTGGAGGGCGGAGCGGTGGTGGGGATCGAGGCGGACGACCTCCTCGAGCTGCGTGAAGGCGTCCTCGGCGCGTTCGACCTGGAGGAGGGCGGCGGCGAGGTTGTAGCGGACCTGGGGCAGCGACGGGTTCAGCCGCAGCGCCCGTTCGAGGGACTGGACGGCCTGGGGGGCGGACCCGGCGTGCAGCAGGGCCACCCCGAGGGCGTTGTGGCTCTGGGGGTCCTGGGGGTCGAGCTGCACGGCCCGGCGGGCGTGCTCGACGGCGCGGGTGGTGGCCCCGCGCTGCAGCAGGGCGGCGGCGAGGTTCCCGTGGGCCTCGGAGCGATCGGGATCGAGGGCGACGGCGCGCTCGAAGTGCTTGAGGGCCTCCCCGTGCTCCCCCTGCCCCGACAGGGCCACGCCCATCGCCAGGTGCGCGTCGGGGGAGTGGGGCCGGCGGTCCAGGGCGGCGCGGAGGGCTTGGATGGCCGCACCGAACTGCCCCCGCCGCGCCAGCAGCACCCCCGCGCGATGGTACGCGCGGGCGTCCTCCTCCGTCTGCAGGGCCGCCTCGTACTGCCCCAGGGCCTCGTCGATCCGCCCCGCCCGCTCCAGGGCCATCCCGAACCGCACGCGCACCCCCGCCGTGTCGTGGCCCAACCGGATCCCCTCCCGCCACAGGGCGATGGGGTCGGCGGACTGGCGGTTGCGGTGCACCGTCTGCCCGCCCCACAGCAGCAGGACGCACAGCAGGCCCACCGACAGCGGCGCCCACACGACGTACAGGCGCGCGGAGCGGTCGGGGAGGCGTTGCAGCACGGCCGCGACGAGGGCGTAGGCGCACATCGTGACCACCACGCACAGGGCGGCGAGGGGGAGGTACATGCGGTGCTCGGCGAGGAGGCGCTCGTGCGGGAAGAGGCTCGACGTGGGCAGCAGCAGCAGCCAGAACGCCGCCGCCGCGAAGCCCAGCCGCGGCCCCCGCCGCAAGGCCACCACCGTCAGCACGCCCAGAACCGCCAGGACCGCCAGGTGCGGCAGGACGGAGAGGAGCGAGTCGGGCACCGCCCCGCCGTACGCCCCCGCCGGATGCCCCGCCCGCACCGCCAGGCGGAGGTAGTGCGGGAGGGAGCGGACCTGCGACAGCAGGTACGCCCCCGGGGTGGGCGAGCGCGGATCGAGCGACAGGTCCTCCTGGCCGAGGACGGCCACCAGGGCGGCGGCGGCGAGCACCCACGTCCCCGCCAGCCCCCCGTACAACCGCTTCCACCGCCGCACGTCCGCCTGCGGGGTGTCGAAGGCGAAGACGCGGTCGTACACGACGACCAGCAGGGGGAGGATGACGGCGAGGGGGTGCGAGAGCATCGCCGCCCCCCCCGCCACGACGGCCGCCACCGTCCAGCGCCCGCTCCGCGAGTCCAGCGCGCGGACCGCGAAGTACAGCGTGAGCAGCGACAGCAGCCCCGCGAGCACCATGCCCCGATGGACGACGTGGGTGATGGCGTCGGTGTGCAGGGGGTGGACGACCCACAGCAGCGAGGCGACGAAGGCGAGGAGCGTGGCCCGGTCGGGCCCCGCCATGCCCGCCCCGGAACCGGGCGAACCCGCGGGCGCGCCGCAGAAGTCCATCGCCCGCCACAGTCCCGAGCGCTTGCCCGACTCCCCGCACGGATCGCAGTGGGCGCGGGAGCGGGGACCGAGCGAACGCGGGCGTAGGAGCGTGCGGCGGATGAGGGCGAACAGCGTCAGGGCGCCCAACAGGTGCAGGGCGAGGCTCACGGCGCGGTAGCCCAGGGGCGCCTCCCCGCCGAGCGCGTAGTTCACGGCCAGGCTGAGGTTCGTGAGCGGCTGCCCCGCCGCGGGGCTGCCCGGGACCCCAAGCAGCACCCGCCAGGGCTGGCCCAGATGGTGCAGGCGGGGGCTGTCCACGAGCGCGGCGAGATCCTCGGCGAGGAAGGGGTTGGCCAGGCCGTTGGCAAATACCGCCAGCCCCCCCGCCGCCAGCAGCACCGCGCACAGCGGGGCGAGCCACCAGCGGCCGTGCGGTCGGGGCCGCGCAAGTGCGCCCGCCCCCGCCGTCATTCCCCCGGTCGCCTCGGGCGGGGCACTGGGAGCCTCCGTCACCGCCCCGCCCGCCGGGCCCGATTCGCATGCAACAGGTTCCATGTCCGTCATGGGCCCCATGATGGCGTGTGGGGCGGGCGAAGGCAAGCTTGCTGTCAGTGCTCGACGGGGGTTCCGAGGATGGCCTCGACCTTGGCGAGCTTCTCCTTCATCAGGGCCTGGTCCCTGGCCTCGAGGGTGAGGCGGAGGAGGGGCTCGGTGTTGGAGGGGCGGACGTTGCACCACCAGTCCTCGTACTGGCAGGTGACCCCGTCGAGGTGGTCGATCTGGGCGTCGGAGAAGGCCTGCTCGATCTCGAGCATCTTGGCGGCCTTGTCGGCGACGGCGAAGTTGATCTCCCCGCTGTGGGCGTAGCGGTTGATGGGAGCGATCAGCTCGCTGAAGGGGCGGTTCTTGTCGGTCAGGACGGTGAGGGCGGCAGCGAAGGCGATGGCCCCGGAGTCGGCGTTGTAGTTGTCGCGGAAGTAGAAGTGCCCGCTCAGCTCGCCCCCGAACACTCCGTGCCCCTCGGTCATGGTCTTCTTCATGTACGCATGGCCGACGCGTTCGCGGCGCGGCACGCCGCCGGCGGCGCGGATCTCCTCGGGCACGGCCCGGGAGGAGCGGAGGTCGTACACGACCATCGCCCCGGAGTTGTCCTGCAGGAAGTGCCTCGCCAGCAGCGCCGTCATCAGGTCCGCCCGCACCACGCCCCCGTTCTCGTCGATGAACATGCACCGGTCCGCGTCCCCGTCCATGCAGATCCCCAGGTCCGCCTTGTGCTCGCGGACGGCCGCGCGGACCTGCGCGAGGTTCGCCTCCACCAGCGGGTTGGGCGGATGGGCGAAGCCCTCCCCGATCTCGAAGTTCAGGGGGATCATCTCGAGGTTGGGCACCCCGTCGAAGACGGCCGGGATCATCTTCCCCCCCATCCCGTTGGAGGCGTCGACGGCGACTTTGATGGGGCGGTCGAGCTTGAGGAACCGCAGCACGTGCTTGCGGTACTCCTCCCAGAGGTCCATCTGGATGACGGGGGCGACGGAGGCCCCGGGGGGCATGCGGCGGATGGTGCCCACCAGCCGCTGGATCTCCTGCAGGCCCGTCTCCTGCCCCACCGGGCGGGCCCGGGCCCCGGAGATCTTGAACCCGTTGTACTCCATCGGATTGTGCGAGGCGGTGATCTGGATGCCCCCGCACGCCCCGAGGTGGTTGATGGCGAAGTAGACCATCGGGGTGTCGCACAGGCCGATGTCCACGCACTCCACCCCGCTGGACCGCACGCCCTCGATGAGGGCCTCGGCGAGCGAGGGGCTGTGCGGACGCATGTCCCGCCCCACGATCATCCGGTTGCTCGACGCCTGCCCCCGCTCGTACCCGCTCAGCAGGGACCGCAGGAACCCCGCCGACGCGTGGCCAATCTTCCACGCCAGGTCCTCATCGATCTCCGGACCGTAGATCCCGCGAACGTCATACGCCTTGAACACCTTTTCAATCTTCGCCATGAGGGCTCCTTTCCTCGCGTCGGAGGCACCCTTGATTATTGTACTTACGGTCGCGATTGCAACCGTCCGTTGCGAAAGGCCCGCGGCAAAAGGCGGAACATCCCGTTGCCCTCCGGGGGCTCGGGGCGTACTGTGTAGCACTTGGAACCCGTAGGCCCGGAGAAGCCCCCCGTGATTGTAGTGCTGAACCTGTTCGACATCATCCCCGGCCGCGAGCGGGACTATGCGCAGTACCTCCGCCGCGTCCAGCCCATCCTGGACCGCCACAAGGCCGCGGTGCTGGTGTACGGCCTGACGAGGATGATCTACATGGGCGCCTGCACGCAGGAGTACTGCGGGATGATCGCCTACCCGTCCCTGCAGGAGTTGCGGGAACTCTCCCACGACCCCGATTTCCTCGCCATCCGCCGCCTGCGGGACGACTCGACCAAGAACTACGTCCTGACGGCCATCGAGAGCTTCCCGAGCATCGACGCCGCGGCCGAGCACCTGGAGAACGGCGGGGACTGATTTTCGGTGGCCGAGTTTCGGGGTTCGACTGCCCGATCCGTCACGTCCGCCTGCGGGCGATCGATTCGCCTTCCCAGTCGAAAATCGAAGCTCGAAACTCGAAAATGCAGTATCCTGTACGACTTCCCCAGGCCCCCCGGCTGCGTCGGGGGGGACCCCGGGAACGACCGAGAACGCTTGAGCAGAAAGAGACCGACCATGCGTAGCGACCGAGTGAAAGCCGGACTGGAACGGGGCCCCCACCGCAGCCTGCTGAAGGCGACGGGGCTCACCGACAAGGACATCCGCCGCCCCCTCATCGCGGTGGTCAACAGCTACACCGACATCGTCCCCGGGCACGTCCACCTCGACGCCGTGGGCGACTTCGTCAAGGACCAGGTCCGCCGCGCCGGGGGCACCCCCTTCCTCTTCAACACCATCGCCATCTGCGACGGGATCGCCATGGGGCACTACGGGATGAAGTACTCCCTCGCCTCCCGCGAGATCATCGCCGATTCCGTCGAGGCCATGTGCGAAGCCCACCAGTTCGACGCCATGATCTGCCTCCCCAACTGCGACAAGATCGTCCCGGGGATGTTCCTGGCGGCGCTGCGGCTCAACATCCCCGCCATCTTCGTCTCCGGGGGGCCCATGGAGGCCGGACGCGTCTGCGACAAGGACGTCGACCTCATCGACCAGTTCTACGCCGTCGCCCAGCAGAAGACCGGCAAGATGACCGAGCGCGAGGTCCAGGAGTACGAGAACAACACCTGCCCCACCTGCGGGTCCTGCAGCGGCATGTTCACCGCCAACAGCATGAACTGCCTCAGCGAGGCCATCGGCATGGCCCTGCCCGGCAACGGGACCACCCTCGCCACCACCCCCGTCCGCAGGGAGTTGTACAAGGAAGCGTCCAAGCGCATCGTCCAGATGGCCCGAGAGTGGGGCGAGAGCGACTGCAGCCCCGCCTACCCCCTGCTGCCCCGCAACATCATGACCCGCGAGGCCTTCGCCAACGCCTTCACCCTCGACATGGCCATGGGCGGGTCCACCAACACCGTCCTGCACCTGCTGGCGATGGCGACGGAGGCGGGCGTGAAGTTCGGCCTCAAGGACATCGAGGCCGTCTCCCAGCGCACCCCCAACATCTGCCGCGTCGCCCCCTCCTCCACCCCCGAGGGCCGCATCTACCACATGCAGGACGTTCACCGCGCGGGCGGGATCCCCACGATCCTCGGGCAGCTCTGGTGGGACCGCAAGGAGCTGATCCACACCGACTGCATGACCGTCACGGGCGAAACGATGGGCGAGAACCTCCGCAAGTACTCCCTCCGCAGCAAGGACCTCTGCCCCCTGGCGAAGAAGCTCTACCGCGAGGGCTGGAAGGCGACGGGGCGATCCGTGGACCAGGTCCGCGCGATGTACCGCGGGGAGAAGCCCGTGAAGCTCCCCGTCAAGAACAACGGCAAGCTCGACGCGCAGGACGTCATCCGCCCGCTCGACCGGGCGTTCACCGAAAAGGGCGGGCTCGTCGTCCTCTACGGGAACATCGCCGACAAGGGCAGCGTCGTGAAGCTCGCCGGGGTGGACCCCAAGATGTACGTCCACAGCGGACCCGCCGTCATCTTCGAGTCCCAGGAGGACGCCTGCAGCGGGATCCTCGCCGGGAAGGTGACCGCGGGCGACGTGGTGGTCATCCGCAACGAGGGCCCGCGCGGGGGGCCCGGCATGCAGGAGATGCTCGCCCCCACCAGCTACATCAAGGGCATGGGCCTGGGCGACCAGTGCGCCCTGATCACCGACGGGCGCTTCAGCGGCGGGACCGCCGGGGCGTGCATCGGGCACATCTCCCCCGAAGCCGCCGCCGGGGGCGAGATCGGCCTGCTGAAGGACGGGGACGTCATCGAGATCGACATCCCCGCCGGGACGCTCAACGCCAAGGTCAGCGCCGCCGAGTTCGCCCGCCGCCGCAAGGCCTACACGCCCAAGCCCGCCCCGATCCGCCACGGCGCCCTCGGCCGCTACGCCGCCCACGCCACCAGCGCCGACACCGGCGCGGTCCTGGACTGGCCCGGCAAGCCATGACAGAATGAGCGAACACGGCAACCGCGACCCCGACATGCGCGAAGAGTATGACTTCTCCGGAGGCGTCCGCGGGAAGCACGCCGCCCGGTATGCCGAAAGGACGGATCTCGCCATGAGCGAGCAGGATGTAGGCAAGGACAACGAGCTTGGCAAAGGGTTCCTCCGCCGTCTGGTCCTGAAGGACTACAAGAGCATCGCTGCCTGCGATATCCGACCCAGCCGCTTCACCGTGTTCGTCGGGCCCAACGGGGCGGGCAAGAGCAACATCCTGGACTCGCTCCGCTTCGTCTCGGACTCGCTCCGCAACTCGCTGGAGTACGCCCTGCGCGACCGCGGCGGACTTGGCGAGGTTCGGCGGCGGTCCCAGGGACACCCTCGGCATTTCGGCGTCCGCATGGAGATGAGGTTGCCGGACGGATCAGACGCCCTCTACGCCTTCCAGATCGGCGCCCGCAAGGACAGCGGATTCGTCGTGCAGAAGGAGGTGTGCACCATCCGCCTGCCCGAACCCTCGGCATCCGTCATCCACCACTATCGCGTCGAGAACGGCAAACTCCGGGCTGGGTCGGGCGACCTGCGAGCTGCCATCGAGCCCGACCGCCTGTACCTTGGGCTCATTTCGGGCGTGCCCGAGTTCCGTCCCGTGTACGACGGGCTCACCCGCATGGGGTTCTACAATCTCAATCCCGAACGCATCCGCGAACTCCAGTCGCCCGACCCCGCCGACGTCCTGGCTCGCGACGGGGGCAACATCGCGTCCATCCTCCAAAGCCTTCGCAACGCTCCGGACGTGAAGGAACGAATCGAGCAGTACCTCAGCACCATCGTCCCCGGCGTGCATGGCGCCAGCGCGAAAGTCCTGGGACCCAAGGAAACCGTCGAGTTTCGCCAGGAGGTGCAGGAAGGCGCCGCGCCCTGGAAGTTCCTCGCCGCCAGCATGTCCGACGGAACCCTCCGCGCCCTGGGCATCCTCGTCGCTCTGTTCCAGGCGGCCGCCGACCGCAACGGGCGGACACCCCTGGTCGCCATCGAGGAGCCCGAAGTCGCCCTGCATCCCGCCGCCCTTGGCGCCCTGGCCGACGCCATGCTCGAAGCCTCCCAGCATACGCAGGTCCTCGTCACCTCACACAGCCCCGAACTGCTCGACAACGAGCACATCGGGGCGGAGAACATCTTCGCCGTCGTCGCCGAGCACGGGGAAACGCGCGTCGGACCCGTCGATGAGCCCACCCGCGAGGCTCTGAAGGAAGGACTGTACACACCCGGCGAACTGCTCCGCATCCAGCAGATCTGCCCCACCGCCGACGTCTTCCGCAACGATGGCCAGCAACTGAACCTCTTCGACCTCGGAGTCCTCTCGTGAATCCGACGCTGGCGAGCGTCGTCGAGGGGCACGGGGAGATGACGGCAGTCCCCGAACTCCTTCGTCGTCTCGTCTATGCAAGAGCAGCCTTCTCCGTCAATGTCCTCCCTCCGATTCGATGCCTGAAGAACAAGATCGTACGGTGCCGTCGAGGAGCGGAGGAGATCGACAGCAGCGAGTTGGAGCGGGCGATACGGCTCGCCGCCCGACGCCTTCCTTCGCCCGACCGCGGCGCGATCCTCATCCTCATCGACGCGGACACCAGTTGTCCCGCCAGCGTCGGATCCGCCATACGTGAACTCGCCATGGCAGTCTGCCCCACCGTCCCAATTGGGGTGGTCCTCCCGAAACATGAGTACGAGGCTTGGCTGCTCGCGGCCGTGGACTCGCTCGGGAACTACCTCAGCCCTTCCGCGGTTCCCGTCCGTGATCCCGAGGCCGTCCAGGACCCCAAACGCCGCCTCTCCGAACTCATGCCCCACGGGCGATCCTACAGAGAAACCGTTGACCAAGTGAGATTCTCGTCGATCTTCGATCTGGAACAGGCGCGAACCTGCCGGTCGTTTCGCAAGCTCGAATCCGAGGTGGACAGGCTGCTTCGCATCATCTGCCGCGAGACGGCGGACGGTGCCGAAACATAGTCCGCTTCACTCCGCAAACCACGCGGCGCCCGCGCGAGGACTGGGGCGCCTCACACCGGATCCGCCGCCACCGGCCGCCGCGCCGCCTTCGACCCCGGACACGTCTCGCACGCGCCCGTCCAGCAGTACGTGCAGAGCTTCTCCCGCGGGATCCCGATCGCCGCCACCAAATCGTCCAGCCGCTGGTACTGCAGCGTCGTCAGGTTCAACTGCTCGCGGATCCACTCCACCATGCGGGCGTGGCGGTCGCTGTCGGGGTCGTGGAATAACGGGGTCAGGAACCTTTGTTCAGCTCCTTCCTCGGCCGGCCGGGGGGAGCGGAGGGTGGTTTGCGGGTTCCACTGCTCCGCCATCCGGCGGACCCAGGACGCCTCGCCGAGCGGGCGGCCGCGGGCGACGCTCCGCCTCAGCGCCGCCAGTTCCTCCTCGCTCTGCGGGCGGTTCACCCACTCCAGGATCTTGGAGGATCTCGGATCTTGGGGATCTTGGGGACGCTACCCGGGGATCTTGGGGAGGTTGCCCGATTCCGCAGTTCAGGCGCGGCGGCGGGGGAGCAGGAGGGCGCCGGCCGACAGGAGCAGGAGCGTTGCGGGCTCGGGGGCGCTGACGCCCCAGATGTCGCCGGGGGACCCGATGTCCCCGCTGGTGTAGAACCCGTTGATCGCCGTGGGGTTCACCGCCCAGCGCTTCCCCGCGACGGACAGGGCCCAGTGGCTGCCCACGTCGTTGCCCGTCGCCGTCAGGTACGCCGGCAGGAGGTAGATGCTCGGGCCGCCCTGCCCGTACGGGTCGGCCGGCCAGCCCCGCCCGTCGTTGCCGTCGTAGTACTCCACGGTGTCGATGACCACCCCGCTGCTGTTCTTGAGCTGCAGCCTCTGCTTGTCGCCCGAGTGGGGGTTCTCGTCGAGGTCGATCCCCGTGAAGTCCACCGCGAACACCTGCACATTCCAGGCCGATCGCCAGTGCGTGCGGAAGAAGCTCGCGCTGGGGTAGCCCGAGATCACCGCGATCTCCCCCGCCGCCAGCGACGCCCCCGCCGGCAGGGCGCCCGACTTCCCGGGGTAGTTGTCGTCCAGATACCACCCGCCGATGTCGACCGCCGACGTGCCGTTGTTGTAGATCTCCACCCACTTCGCCCCGTTCGTCCAGGAGACGGAGTGGGGGTTGTACATGATCTCGGTGAGGATGACCCCCCCGTGAGCGGTGAGGGCGAGACCGAGGAGCGCAAGCGCAGCGACGGCGATGCGGGACATGGCTTCTCCTTTGTTGAGCCTCAGGTTCCTCTTGAGCGGAGGATTCACCTGACTCTATCCCCGGGTCGGCCACGCGCCTACCGCCCCCGCGGCCGATGCGCTGCAGAAAGTGAGGGCGGGAAGGGCACGGTGGAAAGACGCGTCCTCCTCATCGTGGGCAAAGCGAAGGGGATCTCTCGCGAAACGCCGCTGTTTTCGGGGGATTTCGGGCTTCCGCGGCCCGGTTGCAGACGCCCCGGCCCGCGCGGCGAGTTGCGCAAGGCCACGCAACGATCCGCCCGATTCCAGGCGTTTTCCGCCCGCCGCGAGCCTACGCCACCGGCCCCTGCTCGATCCGCCGCGCGGAGTTCATCCGCAGGACCAGGACGACGATGAACACGGTCAACGCCGTCAGAAACGTCAGCCCCAGCACGCCCAGGCCCAGCAGGAAGGGGCCGAAGGACGACACCATGCCCTTGAAGAGGTCCAGCGGACTGCCCGGGCGGATGGCGAGGAGGATGTCCCCCTCCGCCCCGGAGGACGCGGTAGCGGGCGCGTCACCCTCTTCGGCCTCGGGGGCGGGGGCGTCGGTGGGGGCCGCGGTGTCGGACGCGGTTTCGTCGGGGGCGTCGGGGGCGGGGCTGGCGGTCTCGGACGCGGTTTCGTCGGGGGCGCTCTCCCCCGTGTCGTGGCTGCCCTCCTCAACGCCCAGGGTCACCTCGGGCTCGGAGATCGTCACGGTGTACGTCCCGGGCTCGTCGATGCGGAAGCGGTAGAGCCCCTTACCGGCCAACGCTCCGAACTCGTAGTTCATGTCGTAGCCCAGCGGTTCGACGTCGACCGCCCGGCCGGTGGCGGTGTGGGCCAGTTGGACCGAGAAGAACCGGGGGGCGGGCTCGCCCAGTTCGTCGATCCTCTTCCGCCGTTCGCGGGCGATCCAGTACTCGCCCGCCTGGGACAGTTCGACCCGCGACTCGCCCGGGCCCTCGACGCGGATGGCGGTGTCGTCGGCGGGCAGGAAGCCCTCGGCGTCCTTCACGTTCGCGACGAGGTCCCGCACGCCCCACACCATCGCCCCGATCCCGATCGCCAGGATGACGGCGGCCACGGCGTACCACCCCCGCCCCGGCCGAATGCGCTGCCCGTTCATGCGTGCTCTCCTTTGCCCTTGTCGGAGTCTCTCCTCAGTCTATGGGGCGGGTTCGACCGTCTCGCGGAGGGCGGGCGTACCGCCCGCCGCCAAACGAGCGTAGGGACCGGTCCCCGGTTCCTGGTTCCAGACCGTTCTCGTCTTCCGGGCGCCCCCTCACCGCCCCGCTGCGCGGGGCACCTCTCCCCGCGGGGAGAGGGGTTGGACGCCCGCTTCCCGCCCTTCGACTCGCTGCGCTCGCTCAGGGCTTCGGTTCCTGGTTCCCGGTTCCTGGTTCCCGGTTCCCGGTTCTTGGTTCTTGGTTCCCGGTTCCCGGTTCCTCTTCCCTAGTCCCTATTGCCTATTCCCTAGTGCCTCTCCCCCGCTGCCTCTCCTCCTCCTACAGCGGATTCTTGAGGCAGAAGTCCACCAGGTCCCGGACGGTCGTCTGGGCGAGGCACATGACGGAGTCGGCGCCGGCGTAGTAGACGTTGAGGGTCTTGTCGTCCATCTCGACGGCGCCGCAGGTGAAGACGACGTTGGGGACCTGTCCGACGCACTCGTAGACTTCCTCGGGCTGGAGGATGAACTTGCTGCAGGCGGTGCGGACCTTGCGGGGGTCGTCGAGGTCCAGCAGGGCGACGCTGAGGTAGTAGTTCAGGGCCGAGCACGTCTGGGCGGTGGCGTGGTAGATGATCAGCCAGCCCTCGGGGGTGCGGATGGGGGTCGCGCCCGCGCCCATCTTCGAGTAGTTCCAGACGGTCGTGGGGATGTCCAGCGGGAGGCTGTCGCCCCAGTAGCGCAGGTCGGGCGAGTAGCTGACCCAGATCTTCCCCCCGGAGTTGTCGAAGGGGCGCTGCATGAGGCAGTACCGCCCGCCGATCCTCTCCGGGAACAGCACCGCGTTGCGGTTGGAAGGCAGCGCGACGCCCCCCACCGCCTCGAAGTCCACGAAGTCGTCCGTCTTCGCCATCCCGAACGAGCAGCCCAGCCCGGTCATCCAGATCGCGTGGCAGACGTAGAACGTCCCGTCCAGCGGGGTGATCCGCATGTCGAACCGCAGCGAGTTGTACTGCTTCTCGACGTCCCGCAGCGGGTAGCGGATGGGGGTGGGGTTGACGTCGAACTTCACCCCATCGTCGCTGGTGGCGACATGGAAGTTCACCTTCCGCTGGTAGTCCTCCACGCGGAGCAGCAGCAGGACCTTGCCGTTGTACCGGACGGCGGCGGAGTTGAACACGGCAGAGCATTCAACGGGCATGTCCTTGGGGGCGATGATGGGGTTCGAGGGGTGGCGGGTGAGGGGGGACCAGTTGGGCATAGGGGCGGCTCCTTTGCGTTTCTCAGTGTTCGAGGGATGCTAACGGGCGGAGGCGCAGGGAGCAAGGGGACGGAATTGCGGTGTCCTGTCTCAATAGAAGTGTCAGGGGTTTACGTCTCAATAGAACTGTCACCCCCCGGGCTCGTCAAGGGGGCGGAGCGGAGGGAGGACGAGCGCAG
>JAWLCQ010000053.1:0-27010 GCA_041687095.1 Phycisphaerae bacterium
CCGGCTATTCTCCCTCGCCCCTCCGGGGCGAACAAGCCACGTGCGTCCAGGTCGCATCGTGCGGGACATCCACACCGAGATGTGTAGAACAACGAGGTCAGGAGACCCCCAACGCACACGCTTGCGACGCCCCAAGCGCATGC
The DNA here is from genome assembly GCA_041687095.1 of Phycisphaerae bacterium. GTDB lineage: Bacteria > Planctomycetota > Phycisphaerae > SM23-33 > SM23-33 > JAWLCQ01. The sequence continues at coordinate 144 of JAWLCQ010000053.1, forward strand.
GATGCCCCAAGCGCGTGCGATGCCCCAAGCGCGTGCGACGCCCCAATCGCATGCGATGCCCCAAGCGCGTGCGATGCCCCAAGCGCTTGCGACGCCCCAAGCGCGTGCGACGCCCCAAGCGCGTGCGACGCCCCAAGCGCGTGCGACGCCCCAAGCGCGTGCGCGGCGGGTCTCCTGACCCGCCGCGTCCGGGAGGGGTGCGGGACGCCTCCGCGTTAGCGTCGTTGGAGCGCCCCCTTCGCGGCGGCGGCCTGGTCCTGAGCTTGTCGAAGGGCCGCCGCGACCGAAGCACCGCCATGACGCTGTCGCGGAAGCGCTTGTTGTCCTTCCCGGACGTTGGGGGTCAGGAGACCCCGCAACGCACGCGCTTGGGGCCGCGCACGCGCTTGGAGCGTCGGGACCGCTGCCCCCGCCACGAGTTCCCGCCGCCCCCTGGCTGCTCATCGCCCGTGCGGCGAGTGGGGGCTCTCGGGGTCGAACCACTGCTCCCACGTCGGGGCCAGATACCCCGGAACGCCTGAGAGTTCCAGCGTCATCAGGATGTCCAGGTAGCGGGGGGGGCCGTCGGCGTCGGTGCGGAGTTCGCTGGCGCTGCCGACGTCGCAGCGGACGTGCCAGATCCGCCCGTCCATCCCCGCGGGCACCTTCACCGTCCTCTCACCGGCCGTGTCGTACAGCATCGCCACCGCGCGGTCGGGCGTGCAGATCTGCAGGTGCAGCACGTCCGTCTCGTGCTGGGCGGCGGCGCGGACGGAGAACTCCTGCGTGCCCCGGGGGACGTAGAAGAACCAATCCCGGGCGGTCCCCACCGACAGGCGGAACCGCTTCCAGCCTTCCTCCCCGTCCTCCCCGAGGAGGACGAGCGGCGTGGCGGGGTAGGTGAACGCGAGGAACCGCTCCGCCCCCGTCACCCGCACCGTCGTGACCCCGCGGACCTTGCCCAGGTCGAGGTTCGGGTGCGCGTGGTCGCCGTGCACGTGCTCCAGGGCGGTCTCCGCATCGAGCACGGCCGCCCCGTCCGAGCCCGCCGCCACGACGCGGGCGGCGGGGGGGCGTTTCGCCTCATCGGGGGCGTCCGAGTGCGAGCCGCGCGGCAGATACGTTCCCACGCGGAGCTTGAGTTCCCTCCCCGCCGGGTTCCACAGCGCGAAGCGGGCGTCGCCGAGGATCTCGCACCCGTCGGGGTCGCCCAGGGCGGGGCAGGGGGAGAAGTTCTGCAGCGTGGGCCAACGTCGGCGGGTGGCGTCGTCCATGGCGGCCTGCATGTAGGTTTCGGTGACGTAGGGGTCGATCTGCGGGGCCTGGCCGCTGGTGGGGTCGAACCACTCCTCGGGGCTGCGGGCGATGTAGGGGGGCACGCCCTCGAGCACGAAGTTGATGTTGGAGTAGTTGTGCGAATCGCCCAGGCGGACCTCGATGGTCCAGAACTTCCCGTCCGCCCCGGGTTCGACCTCGACCCAGGTGGACTGCTCCTGCCCATACTTGCCGTCGGTGGGCTCCCCGTGGAGGGGCTGGCCCCAGAGGGTGCGGACTCGCTGCCCGCGGGGGCTGAGAATCGAGTAGCCCCAGTCCTCGCGCTGGGACATGCAGTCCTTGCCCCGCGTCGCGGAGACCTTGAAGGTCTTGACCCCGCGCGGGACCCAGAAGGTCCACGTCCGTGGGACCGACGCCTGGAAGACCGCGCGGTGCCCGTCGCGGACGTGCTCCAGCGGGGTGCCCGTGTACAGCACGCTCCGCGGGAGCGACGAGCGGACGAAGACGTTCACGGACCGGCCCTGCCGGACGCGCGGCTTCCCGTCGGGCCCCATCGTCTGAACGGGCGGGTTGATCTCGAGCAGGTAAGTGCCCTTGAGGCCGGCGGGGACGGTGACGGTGGCCTGGGACTTCTCGAGCGTGCACGGTTCATCGACGACGGCCTCCCCCGCCGGATCGGTCACGCGGAGGTGGATCTCGTCGGTGTTCCATCCGTCGATGGCCCAGCGCATGGCCCCGACGGTGACGGTGAACTCCTTCCCGTCCGGGTTCTGGAGGAACATGCGGGGCTTGTAGCTGAGGAAGTGGCCCCAGTCGCCCAGGCCGGTCTCCCCGTGCGCGGGGAGGGCGGGCAGCAGGGCGGGCAAGGCAGCAAGAACGAGCAGCAGGAGGCGAACGCGGTGCGTGGACATGGGAGTCTCCCGTCTTCGGCGGTGGGGGGGGATTGCCGACGAACTGGCTTTCTCTGCGAGCATCGGGTGCGTAGTATAGGACACCGTAGCCGGAATCCCATCCTCGAATCCGTCGGTTCGCACGAAGTAAGGAGATCCGCCATGAGACGCTTCCTCGCCCCGGCCCTGCTGGCCGCGATGCTTCTGCCCCACACCGCCCTGGCCCAGAAGATGGGCTACATGAACCTGTTCACCGCCGCCGAGGCCGCCGCCGAACCCCACGTCGTCGCCCCCTCCCGCACTCTGGAGCAGGACTTCATCGACGGGCAGTGGGAGGGGATTCTCGCGGCGTCCGACGGGAACACCTACTTCTCCGTCTCCTCGCACTCGCCCGACCGAAACGGGCAGTTCTACGTCTACGACCCCCGCAAGGACACCGTCCGCCACATCATCGACATCGGCACCTGGTGCGGGGAGACCGACTCCATCGGCAAGCTCAACACCCAGGGCAAGATCCACTCCCAGATCTTCGAGGCCGACGGCAAACTCTACTGCTCCACCACCAGCGCCCACATGCCCGAAGACTTCCCCTACAAGGGCGGGCACTTCCTGAGCTACGACCTGGCGACCGGGGAGTGCAAGGACCTCGGTGTGTACGAGGATTCCCAGGGCGGGCTGCTGACGATGCTCTACGAGCCCGTCTACAAACGCCTCTACGCCATCAGCCAGGGCGAGGCCACGCTGATCTACTACGACCTCGAGACGGGGAAGATCGTGAAGGTGGGCTCGGTCGAGAACTCGCCCCACCAGTGCCGCGTCCTCGTCAGCGACAAGCGGGGGAACGTCTACGGGAGCACCTGGGACGGGATGGTCTACCAGTACGATCCGAAGCTCGACCGCGTGCGCTACCTGCTGACCCGCGTGCCCCACGACCCCGACGCCCCCCAGCCGCCCCGCGGGCCCTACACGCAGTTGACGCGGTACGACGGGAAGATCGCGGGGTGGCTGGCCTCGCACTGGGTGATGATGTGCTGGGATGAGAAGACGCAGTGGTGGTACGGCGTGCGCGGGAACGACGAGTACCTCTTCCGCTTCCGCCCGCCGACCGACGACAAGGCCATCCGCTGCGAGGTCGAGGGCCTCGCCCCCTTCGGGTTCCGCCCGAGCAAGGAGGCCCAGCCCCGCTTCGCCTCCCTGGGCATGTGCATCCTGGGGCGGGACGTGTGGTACTGCTCGTACCCGGTGTGGCAGTCGCAGGCGCACCTGATGAGCTACAACATCGACAGCGGGAAGGTCACGAACCACGGCAAGATCGTGACGGACGGGAACCGGAGGGTGAGCGAAATCCACTCGCTCGTCCCCGGGTCCGACGGCAAACTCCACGCCGTCGCCATGGTCTGGTCCATCCAGGACAAAGACCCCGCCAACGACTGGGGCCAGCGCGCCCAGTGCTACATCCACTCGCGATTCCTGACCATCGACCCCAAGGCGAGCCTGCGGAAACCGTAGCGGGGGAGGCGATTTCGGATTTGGGATTTGGGATTTCGGATTTGGCAAATCCCAAATCCCAAATCCGAAATCCCAAATCCGCAATTCCTCCCCTCTGGCATTGAGCTTCCCTTTCGTGTAATCCCTGGATTCACCATGGAAAGCAACCAGCACGCAACGCGTCCCAACGTCGTTCTGATCCTCGTCGATGACATGGGCTACTCCGACATCGGGTGCTATGGGTCGGAGATCCACACGCCCAACCTCGACCGCCTCGCCAACCGCGGGGTGCGATTCTCGCAGATGTACAACTGCGCCCGCTGCTGCCCCACGCGGGCGTCGCTGCTGACGGGCCTGTACCCGCACCAGGCGGGGATCGGAAACATGGTGGGCGACATGGGCGTCGGGCCCGCCTACCAGGGCTATCTCCGCGACGACTGCGTCACCCTCGCCGAGGTCCTCGGGGCGGCCGGCTACCGCACGCTGATGAGCGGCAAGTGGCACGTCGGGGGCGGGTACGCCGCCAACCACCCCGAGACCTGGGCCCCCGGAACCAAGCCCTACCCCATCCCCACGCAGCGGGGCTTCGATGAGTACTACGGCATGCTGTCGGGGGGGGGCAGCTACTTCAACCCGCCGTACATGATGCGCGGGGAGCGCCTCGTCTACCCGGCCGGGCCCGACTACTACCTCACCGACGACATCTCCGAACAAGCCGTCCGCATGATCCGCGAGACCGCCCGCGAGACCGCCGGGGCCACCCCGCCCGCCGGGGGGGCCATCGACGGCGAGAAGCAGCCGTTCTTTCTCTACGTCGCTTACACCGCCCCGCACTGGCCCCTGCACGCGATGCCCGAGGACATCGCCCGCTACGAAGGCCGCTACCGCCAGGGCTGGGACGCCCTCCGCTCCGCCCGCCACGAGGAACTCAAGGGCCTCGGCGTGCTCGATCCCAAGTGGCCCATCTCCCCGCGCGACGAGAAGGCGCCCCCGTTCGACGACCTCGACCCCGCCCGCCGCGACTGGGAGGACCTCCGCATGGCCGTCTACGCCGCACAGGTCGACCGCATGGACCAGGGCGTCGGACGCATCCTCGACGAACTCCGCCGCCTCCGCATCGAGGACGACACCATCGTCATGTTCCTCTCCGACAACGGCGGCTGTGCCGAGTTCCTCGCCGAGGACACCAACAAGCCCGAGCCCTTCCGCTACAACATCCCCACGTGGGACGGTCGGCCGATGACGGTGGGCAACATCCCGGGCCTCCGCCCCGGGTCCGACACCACCTTCATGAGCTACGACCTGCCCTGGGCCAACGCGTCCAACTCGCCCTTCCGCATGTTCAAGCACTGGGTCCACGAGGGCGGGATCAGCACGCCGTTCATCGTCCACTGGCCCGCGGGCCTGGGCACCCAGCCCCGCATGTGCCACTCGCAGGCGCACGTGATGGACATCATGGCCACCCTGGTTGAGGTCACCGGCGCGCCGTACCCGCAGGAGCATCACGGAACGGCCATCCAGCCGCTGGAGGGCGAGAGCTTCCTGCCCGCCCTGCGCGGGTCGAGTTGGCAGCGCGAGCGCCCGCTGTTCTGGGAGCATCACGGCAACCGGGCGGTCCGCGATGGGCAGTGGAAGCTCGTGCAGAAGGAGGGGGCCCCCTGGGAACTGCACGAGATGGAGGCCGACCGCACCGAGGTCAACGACCTCGCCGCCGCCGAGCCCGGCCGGGCCCAGGACCTGCACGCGATGTACGACGAGTGGGCCCGGCGCTGCGGCGTGCTGACGCACGAGGAGATCCGCGCCATCCGCCAGGCGAAGCGGTAGGCGGGGAGGATCGAGCCCCCGCACCGCCTCGAAAAGGGGGACAGGCACCTGCGCGGCAAGAAGCATGCCGCTGCGGAGCCAGTCCCCGTTTTCGAGGCTCCCTGCACTGCAAACGCGCAAGATCCTGGGTTTTTCGAGGATGTTCGCCGGTCCTCAAACGGCGCTCACTTCGATTGGGGCCGTGGCAGGGGCGACAGCCCAATCGAAAATCCGTAACCGTTCACGCCTATGCACGCGGCGACAGGAGCCTGAAGAAACAGCCGGAGAGAAGGGGATTACACAGATTTCAGGATTCCGCAGAAGAGAGAGAAGAGCGGTGTTCTCCTTCTCCGTAATCTGCGCAATCCCTTTCTTCGGGGCTGTTTCTTCTCTTCACGCCTTCGCTGCTGTTTGCGAAGGCGTGAACGGTTACGTGTTCCGGCCTTTCCGTCTCCGGTCTCCGGTCTTACGGCGGGGCGGTGGGGCGGTAGCCCCATGCGTGGGGTAGGGGTTCAGTGGCAGGGAGGCATGGGGAGCCGCAGGGAGTCGCTATCGGTTTTTTTCGGATTCGAAGCCTTTTGGTCTTGCACGTTTTTCCCTGCCATGGCATTTTACGTTTTGTAAAAGGTAAACGGTTTCCGCCGGCCCGGAGCTCGCTACACATCGGTCGATCCGAGCAGACGGTGGGAACTCAGGACGAAACGGCGGAACGCCTTTCCTCCGCTGTGCACCAGAGTCGGGAGAATCGTCAGTGTCGCCTTTCGTGTGCCATGCAAGCGGAGCGAGTCGTCCATGAATGTGGGACGCGAAGCGGATCGCGATCAGGATTCCGGCAGCCTCTGCCAGCCAGGGACGGGCTGGAGCGGGTTGGATTCGTCGGTCGTGGCGGTATCGGGGCGAGGGGCACGGAAGCCCATCCCCCCGAAGCTGTACCGCATCGGTGAGGTGGCGGAGTACTCGGGGGTCTCGCGGCAGACCATCCACAACTACACGACGATGGGCCTCATTCGCGAAGCGCAGTGGACACGAGGGGGGCATCGGTTGTATGACGAAACGGTCTTCGGCCGCCTCGACGCCATCGAGGAACTCAAGGCCCAGAACAAGACGATGGAGCACATCCGCGAGGAGTTCTCCCGGCAGTACGGGTTGAGCTAGGCGGCCGGCGGCGCGCCTGGCGGCGGTTGTGCGACGAGAGGCGGTTCGGAGCGGGACGGTGCGGAAGGGCAGGAGGCTCTTTCGCGGGATTGCGGGCTGCAGGACGCGGCCCTGGCATCATGGATGAGACGAGCGGGGCGTTTGCCCCACGCGTCGGTCAAGGAGGACCGGCCATGCGACATCTCGGGCAGCCGTTGCGTGATGGGCTGCGGCGACTGCGGCGGCGGACGGCCGTCGGGCCCCGCTCCGCGCGCCTCGCCGTCGTCGCTCTGATCCTGCTCACCCTGGCCGGTGGCGGGTGGCTGCTCGTCGCCCCGGGCACGCCCAGCGCCCTTCCCGTCACCGATGCTGCGCTGCCCCCCGAGCAACTCACCGCCGCCGCCGCCGCCCTCACCGATGAGGGGATCGCCCACACCCTCGCCGCCGGGCGACTGCTCACCGACCCCGCCTCCCTCGCCCGCGCCCGCGAAGTGCTCGCGGAGCGCGGCCTCCTCGATGGCCCCGCCGATGACCCCTTCACCCGCCTCGCCGACGAGCAGGACCTCTGGTCCACCGAGCGCAGCCACGAGAGGCGGTGGGTGGCGGCGAAGATGACGACGCTGGGGCGGCTGATCGGCCGCTTCCCCCAAATCCGCCGCGCCACCGTGCTCCTCGAACCCGGGGAGCCCCGGCGGCTGGGCGGGGGCGGGATCGCCCCGACGGCGGCCGTCACCGTCTGCCTCACCCCCGGGGAACGGATGACGCCCTGGCTGGTCGACGCCATCGCCGACCTCGTCTCCGGAAGCGTGGCGGGGATGGAGCGGCAGGCCGTGAGCGTCATCGACGAGGGCGGGCGGAGCTATCGCTCGTGCCCCCAGACCGCCGAACTCTCCCGCCGCCGCGCCGCCGAGGCGTACTTCGTGGACAGGATCCGCACCGCCCTGCGGTTCGCGGGGGACGTGAGCGTCGACGTCGTGGTCCAGCCCGCCCCCGACGCCCAGGGCCCCCCGCAGTGCCTCTCCGCCTGGATCTCCGTCCCGCGAAGCTACCTCAACGCCATCCACGCCGCCGCCCCTCCCGCCGAAGCGCCCGACGGTGACGACCCCGATCTCCGCCGCCTTCCCGCCACCCTCGCCGCCGTCCGCGCCGCCGCCGCCCGCGCGGGCGGGCTCGCCGATCCGTCGGCCGTCGAGGTCCAGGTGCACGATGATGTGGCTCCCATCGCCCGCCCCGCCTTCCCGAGCGTCCAGTCCCTTCCCGCTTCGCTGCTGTGGGCGATGGCGGGCGGGGCGGGGGGGCTGCTGCTGGCGATCCTCGCCGCGACGTGGTTCGCCCTCCGCCGCCGCCGATCCTTCGACGCGTGCGGAGCGGAGGCGGCGATGGCGGGCGCGGCCTCGCTGCCCGAGGGCGCCGACGCCTGGTACCTCTTCGAGCTGGTCGCCTCCGAGGACCTGCTGCAGTTCCTGCACCCCGAGCACCCCCAGACCATCGCGGTGGTCCTCTCCCGCCTCTCGTCCGACAAGGCCGCCGAGGTCCTCAGCGGGCTGCCCGCGGACAAGCAGGTCGAGGTCTCCCGCCGCATCGCCAACCTCGACACCGTGACCGCCGACACCGTTCGCGAGGTCGCCTCCTCGCTCGCCGAGCAGCTCCGCGAGTTCATCGCCTCGCGGGCGAGCGTTTCCGGCGGGGAGGCCAAGCTCGCCGAACTGCTCCAGCACGCCGGAACCGCCACGGAGAAGAACGTCCTCCGCTCGCTCTACGAGAGCGAGCCCCGCCTCGCCGAGTCGCTCCGCACGCGGATGCTGTCGTTCGACGACATCGCCCGCCTGAGCGACTGGCGCCTGCGGGCCGTCGCGGGCGAACTGCAGGCCGGGGAACTGGCCCTCGCCCTGCACGCCGCCGGGCGGGACACGGTGCGAAAGGTCCTCTCCGCCCTCGCCCCCAGTGTCAGCCGCACCGTGCGGGCGGAGATGGAACGGATCGGTCCGGTGCGCCTCAGCGACGTCGAGGCCGCCCAGCAACGAGTGGTCGAGGCCCTGCGGATCGCGGAGGGGGGCACGTTCGCCCCCGAGGCCGCGACCGAGGAAAGCGACGTGGTGGTGTGACATGCCCCAGATCGTAAGGCCATCCTGCCCGCCCGCTGAAGCCCCGCGAACGGTCCGCCCGCTGCAGATGACGGACGTGACGGCCGAGGCGCGCCGGACGCTGGTCTTCGCCCATCGCGAGGCCCAGACCGTCCTCGCCGACGCCCGCGCCGCCGCCGCAACGCTCCGCCAGGAGCAGGAGCAGGCCGGGTACGCCGCCGGGCTCGAGCGCGGGCGGCAGGAGGGGCACGCCGCTGGCCGGGAGCAGGGGCTCCGCGAGGCGCGGGAGGCGTTCGCGAGCGAGTCGCAGGAACTGGCGGACCTGCTGCGGCGGATGGTGGGGGAGTTCGAGGCGGCGAGGCGGGAGGTGACGGAGGCGGCCCGCGTGGAGCTGCTGGACCTGGCGGTGGCGCTGGCGGAGAAGATCGTGGGCCCCATGGCCGTCTTCGATCCGCAGGCGGCCCGCGTGAACCTCGCCAAGGTGCTCGAGATGCACGGTTCAGGCGGGGACGCCACGATCCGCGTGCACCCCGAGCAGCTCGCGATGCTCCGCGAGTTCTGCGGGCGCCTGACCGCCGGGGGCCGCCTGGCCGGGACCGTGGAGCTGGTGGGCGACGAGCGCGTGTCGCGCGGGGGGGCGGTCCTGGAAACCCTCCGCGGGCAGATCGACGCGAGCATCGAAACGCAACTGAACAACGTGGTCTCCGCGGTCGTCGGACCACGGCGGACGCGGTCGGACCAAGCGGATACGGGAGAGGCCCATGGGCCTGTTTGACGCGTACAAGCCGATGCTCGACACGCTGATCCCGGTGGGGCTCACCGGGCGGGTCAGCGGTGTGCGCGGGCTGACGGTGTCGGTCGAGGGGTTCCCCGCCCCGGTGGGGGCGGGGGGGCAACTCGTCTCCGCGCACCGCCGCCTGCCCGTCCGCGTCATCGGCTTCTCGGGGGAGCAGACGCTCGTGACCCCGCTGGGCCCGCTGACGGGCGTGCGGGTGGGCGACCGCGTCGTGCTCAGCGCCGCCGAGCAGATGGTGCCCGTGGGCGAGTCGCTCCTGGGGCGCGTCCTCGACGCCCACGCCGAGCCCATCGACGGGGCGGGTCCGCTCGCTGCCGGCGGCCGCCGCGCCATCTGGGGCCCCCCGCTGGACCCCATGAGCCGCCGCCGCATCACCGAGCCCCTGGCGACCGGCGTGCGCGCGATCGACGGCCTGCTGACCGTCGGCCGGGGCCAACGGATGGGCATCTTCAGCGCCTCGGGCGGGGGCAAGAGCGTGCTGATGGGCATGATCGCCCGCTACACCTCCGCCGACGTCAACGTGATCGCCCTCATCGGCGAGCGGGGCCGCGAGGTCCGCGACTTCATCGAACGCGACCTGGGGCCCGAGGGCCTGCGAAAGAGCGTCGTCGTCGTCTCCACGAGCGACCAGCCCCCGCTCTCCCGCGTCCAGGCCGCCGCCGTCGCCACCGCCATCGCCGAGCACTTCCGCTCCCGAGGCGCCGACGTGCTGCTGCTCATGGACTCCCTCACCCGCCTCGCCGCCGCCCAGCGGCAGATCGGGCTCGCCGCCGGGGAACCGCCCACCACCCAGGGCTACCCGCCCAGCGTCTTCGCCCTGCTGCCCGAACTGCTCGAACGCACCGGGCGCACCGCCGACGGGTCCATCACCGCCTTCTACTCCGTCCTCGTCGAGGGCGACGACGCCATCGACCCCGTCGCCGACGCCGTCCGCTCCGTCACCGACGGGCACATCCGCCTCTCACGCGAGCTGGCGGCGAGCGGGCAGTACCCCGCCATCGACGTGCTGCGGAGCGTCTCGCGCCTCTTCTCCGACATCGCCGACCCCGAGCAGCGCGACGCGGCCGGACGCGTCCGCTCCGTCCTCGCCGCCTACGACGAAATTGCCGACCTGGTCAACGTCGGAGCCTACACCCCCGGGGCCAACCCCCGCTCCGACCGTGCCGTGCAGGTCATGCCCTGGATCCGCGAGTTCCTCGCCCAGGGGACGACCGAGTCCTGCACGCTGCCCGCCACGCGGGCGCAGCTCCACGAACTCGCCGCCCGCATCCTCACCGACACCCCCGAACCCCGCCGCATCCCGCCCACCCGCCCCGCCGCGGCGCCCGCGGGAAGGAGAACTGAGTCATGACGCGGTCCACCATGCAACTGACGACGCTGTTGGAGATCGTTCGCGGCCGCGAGCAGCAGGCCCGCGCCCGTCTCGGGGAGACGGAGCGAGCGCTGCAGGCGGCGCGGGAGCGGATCGAGGAGATTGGCGCTTCGCTGCGGGACTGGAATGAGACGGCGCGGAAGGCGCTGGTGGGGCGGGAGGGGGCTCTCGACCCCCGCCAGTACGCCCACCGGGTCTTCGAGCTGTCGGCGGAGCTGCGGAAGGAGAAGGGCGGCCTGGCGGACCTGAACGAGGCCCTGCAGTCCCGCCGGGAGGGTCTGGCGGCGGCGGTGCGGCGGCGAAAGGCGATCGAGTCCGTGGTGGGCGGGATGGAGAGGCGGGAGCACGCCGCCTCCCGCGCCGCCGAAGCCCACCAGCGCGACGAGGCCCACCGCGTCGGGCAGTGGTACGAGCAGGGCAACGGGTGCGAGTACGCCGTGCCCGCCAGATCGTAGACGCCTGCTCCGCCCACGAGGCCATCGACGAACGCCCTTGGAGTGCGAGGGCGGCAGAGAGGACGAAGAGGATCAACGTGACGCCGCACACCGAACAGACCGAACGCGTCGAGCAGACCCCGCGGACCGGCAAACGGCCGATCCGGTGGGGCGGGGGCGGCCTGCACACCGCCCGCTGCGACGTGCGCGTGGAGTTCGGGCGGTGCTGGATCGCTCCCGAGGACCTCGCCGAACTGCGGGTCGGGAGCGTGATCGAGCTGGACGCGGACCCCGACGCCCCGGTGACCGTCCGCATTGGCGGGCGGTGCGCGGGGCGCGGAGCGGCGGTGGAGGCGGACGGCAGACTGGCCGTCCGCGTGCAGGAGCGGATGTGACGGACCGCAGGACATCTCGGCGGATGGCGCTGGCCGGGCTGCTGCTGGGCTCCCTGGCGGGGCTGGCCGCTGCGCAATCGGCCGGATTGACCGAAGCGGACACCCGGCCCGCCGCGCCCAATGTCCCGTCCGTGCAGCGCCCTACCGAGTCCCCCGCCGATTCGCCCGCCGATTCGCCCGCCGATTCGCCCGCGGGCCCGGCCCTGGAGGGCCGGCGCCTCCGCGACGAGAGCGAGACCGAGCAGCGCAGCGTCCGCTCCCAGGACGGGAGCCGGGAATTTGCCTACGACGTGGCGCAGACGGTGGTGGCCCTGGCGGTGGTGCTGGGGCTGCTGCTGGGCCTGCGGTACGCCCTGCGCAAGGTGGCGGGGCGGAGCGGGATGGTGCGATCCGCCGGGGCCGTTCGCATCCTGTCCCGCACGGATGTGTCCCCGCGCGAGCGGCTGCTGCTGGTCCGCGTGGGCGGGCGGGTGCTGCTGATCGGCGCGGGCCCGGCGGGGCTCCGCACGCTCAGCGAGATCACCGACCCTGCCGAGGTGGAGCGGCTGAGCGGGGGCCCGCGTACGGACGAGAAGGTCACCGAGTCGCCCGCGAACGAGGAGGGGAAGGCATGAGGAACCTCCTCGCGAGACATCGGCTCCGCAATCGCCTTCCGGTCCAGCTCTCGGTGCTGGCGCTGCTGCTGCTCTTCGCCGCTCCCGCATTCGCCCAGGACGCTCCCGCCAGCGCGGACGCCGCCATGGGCTTCAGCCTCCCGGACCTGGCGGACCGGGACACGGTCTCGTCCGCCCTGCGGTGGCTGGCCGTGGTGACGGTGGTCTCCGTCGCACCGGCGGTGGCGGTGCTGGTGACGAGTTTCACGCGGATCATCGTGGTGCTGGGGCTGCTGCGGCAGGGGCTGGCGACGCAGCAGTCGCCCCCGAACTCGGTGCTGTTCGGGCTGTCGCTGCTGATGACGGTGGCGGTGATGGCCCCGGTGCTGGGGGACCTGCAGCGCGATACGCTGGGTCCGCTGGCGACGGGGCAGGCCGAGGTCGCCCCGGCCCTTGCGGCGGGCGAGGCGCGCGTGCGCGAGTTCATGATCGCGCAGGTCGAGGCGGCCGGGAACTCGGAGGACGTCGAGCTGTTCCTCGACCCCGAACTCACCGCCCGCGAGGACCTGCGGTGGAAGGACGTCCCGACCGCGAGCCTGCTGCCGGGGTTCGTCATCAGCGAGTTGAAGGTCGCGTTCCTGATCGGGTTCCGCGTCCTCCTGCCGTTCCTGATCGTGGACATGGTGGTGGCGTCGATCCTCACGTCGATGGGCATGCTCATGCTGCCCCCCGTGCTGATCTCGCTGCCGTTCAAGCTCCTCCTGTTCGTCCTCGCCGATGGGTGGCACCTGGTGGTGGGGACGCTGCTGCGGAGCTTTTCGTGATGGTGAGCACCGCAGGCATGATCGACTGGGTCCGCGAGGCGATCGTCCTGACGCTCGTCCTCGCGGCGCCCGCGCTGGCGGTGGGGCTGATCGTCGCCCTGATCGTCAGCGTGCTGCAGGCGGCGACGCAGGTGCAGGAATACACGCTGAGCTTTGTGCCCAAGATCGTCGCGATGCTGCTGGCGGTCCTGGTGGCGGGTGCGTGGATGATGGCGCGACTGGTGGAGTTCGCGGTCTCGATGTTCGGGACCTTGCCTTGACGGAGCGTGAAATGAACCGCGGAGATCGCGGAGAACGCAGAGAGGAAGGGAATCGGGTCGATGTCCTTCCCTTCTCTGCGTTCTCTGCGATCTCCGCGGTGAAACGAACAACATGTTGACACTGACCCCCGACAACATCGCCTGGTCCCTGACGCTGCTGCTGGTGGCGGCGCGGGTGGGCGGTGTGTTCCTCGCCGGGCCCGTGTTCTCGCACGCCGTCTTCCCCGTTCGCCTGCGGGTGGCGATGACGCTGGTGGTGGCGGTGGCGGTGGTGGGGCGGATCGCCCAGCCCCCGGCCCTGCCGCCCACCGTGGCGCACCTGGCGGTCGCCCTGGCCCTGGAAGCCGCCATCGGGGCCGTCATCGGCTTCGCCGCGCGGTTGCTGCTGGTGGGCGTGGAACTGGGGGCGTGGCATGCGGCGCAGCAGATGGGCATCGGGCTCGCCGAGGTCTACAACCCCCACGCGGACGAACTCTCCGGGCCCGTGACGACGCTCTTTCGCATGCTGGCGGTGATGGCGTTCCTGGCGGTGGGGGGGCACCGCGACGTGCTGGGGGCCCTGCTGCGGTCCTTCCGCACCGTTCCGCTGCGGAGCGGGATCGGGATGGAGTCGGCCGTTTCGTTGGTGGTGGGGCTGCTCGGGGCGAGCTTCAGCGTGGCCCTCAAAGTCGCCGCCCCCGTGCTGGTGGCGTTGCTGCTGGCGGGGGCGGTGCTGGGAGCGTTGCAGAAGTCCGTTCCGCAACTGCACGTGCTGTCGACCAACCTGCCGATCCGCACGCTGCTGGGCCTGCTCGTGCTCGCCGCGTCCGTCGCGTCGGTGGCGTGGGTGGTCGAGGCGGAGTGGACGAGAACCTTTGACCGAATCGCGGACTACGTGACCGCGGGTGCACCACGATGAGCGAGTGGAAGCGCGACAACTCGGGCGAGCGCACGGAGGCTCCGACCTCCCTGCAGTGGGACCGCGCCCGCGAGGCGGGGCTGGTCGCCCGCAGTCCCGAACTCGCCGGGGCGCTTCTGCTGGCGGGGGCGGCGGGGCTGCTGGCGGCCGTCGGCCCGGCGATCCTGCGCGGGATGCTCGCGGCGATGCGGGGGGGGCTCGGATCGGCCGGGGAGGCCCTCACGCCCGCCGACGCCTCCCGCGGGCTGCTCGACGCCTGCCGCCCGCTGTTGCTGCCCGTGCTGGGGCTGCTGCTGGGGCTGTGCGGAATCGCCCTGCTCGCCGGGGCCCTCCAGGTCGGCCTCCGCCTTCGCCTGGACCGCTGTACGCCGGATCCGTCGCGGCTGATGCGCCCGCCCTCCGCCTCCTCCCGGCGGATGGCGGTGCGAACCGTCGCCGCCGTCGCCAAGCTCGCTCTCCTCGCCGCCGTGACCTGCGCGACGTTCCGTGGGATGCTCCCGCAATTCGCCGCCCTGCCCCGCCTCAGCGCCTCCGAGCTTCCCGCCGCCGCCGGGGCGCTGCTGGGCGCGGTGACCGTGCGGATCCTGCCGGTCCTGCTGCTGCTGGGTCTGCTGGACTACGCGTACCAGCGGTGGGAGTTCCACCAGTCGTTGCGGATGACCCCGCGGGAGGTCGCGCAGGATCTCAAGGACCTGGAGGCCAACCCGCAGCTCCGCCGACGGCGGCGGGCGGCGGTGGGCGTGCGCGGCACGCAGAGGGTGCAATGACGATGCAGGCGACGATCCACAGCATGGGACGGTTCATCGAGCGGCATCGCGGCGTGCTCCTGCCCGCGCTGGCGGCGGGGCTGGTGTTCGTGCTCATCGTTCCGCTGCCCGCCCCGATCATGGACGTGCTGCTGGCGGGGAACCTGGCGGTGTCGGCGTTGATCCTGGTGGCGGTGATCCACGCCTCCCGCCCGCTCGACCTGAGCGTGTTCCCCTCGCTGCTGCTGCTGGCGACGCTGGGGCGGCTGGTGCTGAACGTGGCCTCCACCCGCCTGATCCTGACGGCGGGGGGGGAGGGGGCGACGATCGAGCAGGCCCGCCTGGCGGCCGGGAACGTCATCTGGGCCTTCAGCGAGTTCGTCACCAGCGGATCGCTGACGGTGGGGGTGATCCTGTTCGCGATTCTCGTGGTGATCCAGTTCGTGGTCATCACCCGCGGGGCGATGCGCGTCAGCGAGGTCGCCGCCCGCTTCACCCTCGACGCCATGCCCGGAAAGCAAATGGCCATCGACGCCGACCTCGCCGCCGGGGCCATCGACCGCGACGAGGCCCGCGCTCGCCGTGAGTCCGTCGCCGCCGAGGCCGACTTCTACGGCGCCATGGACGGGGCGGGCAAGTTCCTCCGCGGCGACGCGGTCGCGGCCGTCCTCATCACCTTCGTCAACATCCTCGGGGGGCTGTACGTCGGGGTCGTCCGCTACGGCTGGCCCGCGGGGCAGTCGGTGGACCTGTTCACCCGCCTCACGATCGGCGACGGGTTGGTGACGCAGATCCCGTCGTTCCTCCTGTCCATCTCCGCCGGGCTGCTCGTGACCCGCAGCACGGTGCGGACGAACCTGGGCGAGGAGGTCCTCGGGCAGTTCGGGCGAAAGCCCATCGTGCTGGCGATCACGGCGGCGTTCCTGGGCGTGCTGACGCTCACTCCCCTGCCCAAGATCCCGCTGCTGATGCTGGGGGGGGCTTGGCGGGGCTCGCCTGGTTACGCTCCCGGCGCGAGCAGCAACCCCGCGAGCAGGCCGCCGCCGCCAAGGACCCCGCCGCCGCCGTCATCGACGACCCCCACAAGGGCCTCGCCGTCGACCCCCTCCGCGTGGACCTGGGCTACGCCCTCGTGGCGCTCGTCGACGGGCGGAAGGACGGGGAACTGCTGGGACGCGTCGCGTCGCTCCGCAAGGACATGGCCGCCGAACTGGGCATCCTCGTCCCGCCCATCCGCTTCCGCGACAACCTCCGCCTGCCCTCCCACCAGTACGCCGTCTTCATCCGCGGGTCGCGAGTGGCGTCGGGCACGCTGTACCCCAACCAACTCCTCGCGGTCCCGCGCGGAACGGTGGGGGGCAAGCTCCTCGGCCGCGAGGCCGCCGAACCCGTCAGCGGCGGGACCGGCGTGTGGATCGCCCCCACCCGTCGCGGCCGCGCCGAAATGATGAACTACGCCGTCTACGAGCCCGCCACCGTGCTGGTGCGACACCTGGCAGCCGTGGTGCGGGAGCGGGCGGCGGACCTGCTCACCCGCGAGCAGACCGTTCGCCTGCTGGAGAACCTCCGCCCGTCCTGCGAGCACCTGGTCACCGAGATCGCCGCCAAGCTCCCCACCGGCCGCGTCCAGCGGGTGCTGCAGTCCCTGCTCCGCGAGCGGGTGAGCGTCCGCGATCTCGAGGCCGTCCTCGAAGCCCTCGCCGACGCCGCCGAACGCACCGACGATCCCCACGAACTCACCGAGGCCGTTCGGGCCGCGCTGGGCGAGGGGCTGACCCAGTCGTTCTGCGGCGACGACGGCCGCATCCGTGTCGCCCTCCTCGATCCCGCGCACGAGTCTGCCCTCACCGAGCACGTGCATGAGGCGGGCGAGGCGGTGGGCGCGGACCTGCCGCCCGAACTCGCCCGGACCGTGGTGGACTCGCTGCACGGATCGCTCGACACGCTCCGCCGCAACGGGCGCCCGCCCGTCGTCCTGTGTGCCCCGACCGTGCGGGGCCTGGTGAAAACGCTGATCCGCTCGGCCGACCCGGACGCGGCCGTGCTTGCCTATAACGAGGTCCACTCGGTCGAGGTGGAGTCCGTGACGGACGAGGAATCCGAAGCATGAAGCTCAAGACCTACCAGGCGGAAACGATGTCGGACGCCCTTGCCCAGGTGAAGCGCGACCTGGGCCGCGATGCGGTCATCGTGCAGACGCGCAGCTTCCGCAGGGGCGGCCTGCTGGGCCTCCTGGGCGGGCGAACCGTCTGGGAGATCGCCGCCTGCCGCAACGACGAGGGGGAGTTCCACGTGGACCCCGCCCCGGTTCGCGAGGATGACGCGGCCCGCCTCGACGCCCCGCGCAAGGCCCGCGCCGTCCCCCCCCCCAGCCCGACGGCCGCCCTCGCCCCCAGCCCCAGCCCCACCTACAACCGCGAGGTCAGCGAGATCCGCACCATGGTCCAGGCCCTGCTGGAGATGCACGCCGAGAACGAGGGCGAGGAACTGCCCGCCCTGCTCCGCGACGCCCGCCTCCGGCTCCTCCACCAGGACATCGCCGACGAACTCGCCGACACCCTCGTCGCCGAACTCCACGCCGAACTCACCGGCGAGCAACTCGCCGACCGCGCCTGCGTCTTCGC
Organism: Phycisphaerae bacterium; assembly: GCA_041687095.1. Lineage (GTDB taxonomy): Bacteria > Planctomycetota > Phycisphaerae > SM23-33 > SM23-33 > JAWLCQ01. Next base: position 17,739 of record JAWLCQ010000053.1, read on the forward strand.
CCTGCTCCGCGAACGCCTCCGCGCCCGCATCCGCACCGCCGCCACGGACCTCACCCCCCGCGAGAACGAACGCCCCCACGTGCTGGCGTTCATCGGCCCCACGGGCGTGGGCAAGACCACGACCATCGCCAAGCTCGCCGCCAACTTCAAGCTCCGCCGCAAGCGCCGCGTCGGGCTCATCACCATCGACACCTACCGCATCGCCGCCGTCGACCAACTGAAGACCTACGCCGAGATCATCGACGTGCCCCTGCACGTCGTGCTCACCCCCGGGGAACTGCAGCAGGCGGTCCATGCCCTGTCCGACCGCGACGTCGTCCTCATCGACACCGCCGGACGGTCCCAGAAGGACCAGCTCCGCCTGAACCAGCTCTCCGCCTTCCTCGCGGCCGCCAGCCCCGACGAGGTCCACCTCGTGCTGTCCATGACGGCCAATCGCACGTGCCTGTCCGAGACGCTCCGCGAGTTCATTCCGCTGGGAGCGAATCGAATTCTCTTGAGTAAATTGGACGAAGCAGTAACGTACGGGGCCACGCTGAACGTGTGCGCCACCGCGGACGTGCCGCTCAGCTACGTGACCACGGGACAGGATGTCCCGGATGACATCGCCCCCGCCGACGCGGAGCGTCTGGCGAGGTGCATACTGGGAGACGAGGGGCATGGGTGTAACTGACCAGGCCAGCAAGCTCCGCCGCCTGATGCAGGACCGGCGAGCGACCCGCACTCTCGCCGTTGCCTCGGGCAAGGGCGGGGTGGGGAAGTCGAATATTGCGCTGAACCTGTCGATCCTGCTGTCGGCGGCGGGCAACCGGGTCGCCCTCGTCGACGCCGACATCGCCCTCGCCAACCTCGACATCCTGCTCGACGTCGATTGCCGCATGAACCTCTCCCACGTGGTGGCCGGCTCGCGAACGCTGGCGGACGTGGTGATGGACCTGCCCTGCGGGGTGCAGTTCGTTCCCGGGGCGAGCGGCCTGACCAACCTGGCCAACCTCAACGAGTTCCAGCGGGCCAGCCTCGTCGATCAGCTCTCCGCCCTGGAGGACGAGAACGACATCATCGTCGTCGACTGCGGGGCGGGCATCGGCCGCGATGTGCTGCACTTCGCCATGGCGGGCGATAACGTGCTGGTGGTCACCACCCCCGAGCCCACGGCCGTCACCGACGCCTACGCCTTCATCAAGGTGCTCTCGCAGCAGTCGTTCGAGGGGTCCATCTCGCTGCTGGTGAACCAGGCGACGGACCGGGCGGAGGGGCGGGCGACCTTCGAGCGGATTGCGGAGGTGGCGAGGCAGTTCCTGGGCGTGACGCTCTTCGACGCCGGGCACGTGGTGATCGATCCCAAGATCCGCGAGGCCGTCCGGCGGCGCGAGCCGTTCGTCCTCGCCTACCCCCGCTGCCCGGCGAGCCGGTGCCTGGCGGCGCTGACGAACAAGCTGTCGGCGGGGACGGGGCTGGTGGGTGCGCAGCACGGCTTTTTCCGCCGCGTGGCCAACTGGTTTGCATGAACAAAAAGTGCGGCGGCGGGCCGATTCATAACCCACTGAAAGAAAAGGAAATACGGCTGAATAAGCCCCTCGGGCCGCTCGCGGAAGCCCGATGGATCGGAAGAAAGAGTCAAGTTTTCTCCGGTCGGGGCGACAATGCGGGTGCGGTGCGCACCTGCTGAGGACGGACAGGACGAGAAAAGAGGACGCGGTGCCGGTCGGAAGGAGCCGTCCACACCGGATTCCATGGAAGGAGAGAGCGATGCGCGGGCCGATTCGAAAAAAGGCAGAACCAGAGGAAGTGCTGGGGTGGTGGCACGAGTACAAGGAGAGCGGATCCGAGGACGCGCGGAACCGCCTGCTGGAGAACTTCCTCCCGCTGGTCCGCTACACGGCCGAGCGGCTGCACAACAAGCTGCCCGATGAAGTGGACGTCGAGGACCTCGTCTCGGCAGGCACGTTCGGGCTCATCGACGCCGTCAAGGCCTTCGACCTCGGCCGCGGAGTTAAGTTCGAGACGTACTGCACCGCGCGCATCCGCGGGGCGATCCTTGACGAACTGCGCTCCCTCGACTGGGTCCCGCGCCTCGTCCGCTCGCGCGCCCACCAGATGAACGAAGCCACCGCCGAACTCGAGGCCACCCTCGGCCGCAAGCCCAACGAGCAGGAGTTGGCCAAGAAGCTCCACCTCCCCATGCCCGAGTTCCGCAAGATGCAGCGCGACGCCCAGGCCGTCGGGCTCGTATCGCTCTCCCGCAAGTGGTACGAGACCGACTCCAACAAGGACGTCTGCGAGATCGACGTCCTCCAGGACAAGCGCGCCGACGACCCCCAACGCGCCGCACAGCGGCGGGACATCAAGGACCTGATCACCCGCGGGCTCTCCCGCGCGGAGCGCCTCATCGTCATCCTCTACTACTTCGAGGAGATGACGATGAAGGAGATCGGTGAGACGCTCGACCTGTCCGAGTCCCGCGTCTCCCAGATGCACTCGGCCATCCTCGCCCGCCTCCGCAACCAGCTCGACCGCCGCAAAAAGGAACTCCAGACCGTCGTATGACGGCCCGCGTGCCCGCCCGGCCGCGGATTCCCCGGAGACACGCGGGGATGAACGCGGATAGGGGGGGAGTGCGGGGAGCAGCGCCCCGAAGTCGAGCGCAAGGGGGGGCGCGTGGGAACAATGCCCATGGGACAAGCCCTGGAAGGGCGGTCCCGTGGGACGGGGCGGGACGGCCGGACGGTTCGGGGCCTGCAACAGGACCTGGATCGACAGACGATCGAACCGGAGGTTGTCTCGTGCGAGGGTCCCTGAGCGCAACGGTGACGATTCGGCATTCGCGGGTCGTCCCACGGGGCTGAAAAGCGCCCCGTGGGCATTGTCCTGCGGCGACTTGGGGGCGTTTCACGTGCTCCAACCTGAACCACCCCCTCTTCCCCATCTGCGGAATCCTGAAATCCGCGCAGTCCCTTTCCCCGGACCTTCTTCTTTTCTTTGCGCCTCTGCGCCTTTGCTTGAGGCCCTCTTCCCTCCCGGCCGCCTGGAGGCGTATACTTTCCTCTGCTGTATACGCTGATGTGAAAGGATCGCGCCATGCGCTTTACGAAGATGGAAGGCCTCGGGAACGACTACGTGTACGTCAACGGCTTTGAGGAGCCGGTGGACAATCCCACGGACCTCGCGGTGCGGGTGAGCGACCGGCACTTCGGGATCGGGTCCGACGGGCTGATCCTCATCCTCCCCTCCGAGGTCGCCGACGTCCGCATGCGGATGTTCAACGCCGACGGGTCCGAGTCGCAGATGTGCGGCAACGGGGTGCGCTGCGTCGCCAAGTACGCCCACGACCACGGGCTGACCGGAAACAATCCCCTCACCGTCGAGACCCTCGGGGGCATCAAGACCATCGCGCTGGAACTCGACGAGCAGGGCAAGGTGCGCACGGCCACCGTGGACATGGGCGTCCCGATCCTGGAGTGCGAGCGGATCCCCGTGAAGTACCCCTCGAAGCAGGTGATCGCCATGCCGCTCCGCCTGCCCAAGCACGCGTACACGATGACGTGCGTGTCGATGGGCAACCCGCACGCGGTGTTCTTCGTCCCGGACGTGGCGTCGGTCCCGCTGGAGGAGGTGGGCCCGCAGATCGAGAACCACCCGCTGTTCCCCGAGCGGATTAACGCCCACTTCGTTCAGGTCCACTCCGAGCGCGAGGCCACCATGCGCACCTGGGAGCGCGGCAGCGGAGTGACGCTGGCGTGCGGGACGGGGGCGGCGGCCGTCTGCGTCGCCGGCGTGCTCACCCACCAGACCGGCCGCAAGGTGCTCCTGCACCTGCCCGGGGGCGATCTGCGGATGGAGTGGCGCCAGAGCGACGGGCGGGTCTACATGACGGGCCCGGCGCGCGAGGTGTTCACGGGGGAGTGGAACGGGTGAGGATTTCCTTTTCCGCACAGGCGCCCCCCCGAAAAAAACACATCCACTTCGACAAATATATTGCAGCGCCCATGGGGGTCTTTCTGATATAGTCTGGGTGGATCGAGTAGGGAAGCATCAGACAGGAGACCAGACCTTGGATATCTTCCCCCGCACGAACGTGGAGCACATTTCGCTCCCGCGGCTGATTATCGGGACCAACTGGCACCTGGGGTTCTCGCATCAGACCCAAGCGCGCGACAAGTTCATCAAGGGGCTCCAGACGCCCTCCAAGATAGCCGACATCCTGGAGGTGTTCCTGGAGGTGGGCATCGACGCCTGCATCGGGCTCTACCAGAACGACCTGATGGCCCAGGCGATCGACGAGGCCCAGCAGCGCACGGGCAAACCGCTCACCGTCATCTCGTCGCCGCACCTGCCCAACCTTGCCGGCGACCAGGCCGGGCTCGACGCGGCCGCCCGCGTGTTTGACGAGGAGGCCCGTCGGGGCACCAAGATCTGCATGCCCCACCAATGCTCCACCGACGCCCTGCTGGACCGCACGACGCGGAAGATCCGCGACATGGACAAGTACTGCGCGATGATCCGCCAGCGCGGCATGGTCCCGGGGCTGTCCACCCATATGCCCGAGGCCATCCCCTACGCCGACGAGAACGACCTCGACGTCGGGACCTACGTGCAGCTCTACAACGCCATCGGCTTCCTCATGCAGGTGGAGGTGGACTGGGTCCACTGGCTCATCCAGAACGCGAAGAAGCCCGTGCTGACGATCAAGCCCCTGGCGGCGGGGCGGTTGCACCCGCTGCCCGGACTGGCGTTCGCGTGGGCGACGATCCGCGACTGCGACATGGTCGCCGTCGGGACCATGACCCCCGACGAGGCCCGCGAGGTCATTGCGATCTCCTTCGCCCAGTTGGAGCATCGGGCGTCCCGGGTCGAACTGCAGCGGACGCGCTCCAAGGCGTCCATTGCCCCCGACGCCAAGAGCGCCAACACCCCCCGGACGACCCCGTCCGTCTGAGTCTCGAGCATATCTAGCCGCGGGTCGGCAAGAGATACACCCCCAAGTCGTTGGCTCGGCTTGGGGGTGCTCGCATGTCTACCTGACGCGTAGGGCGTGCAGAGGGCGAAGCACAGCCGTCTGCGCGCGGGGGATTCCCGGCAGGCGTCCCGCGCGCACATGGCTCCGCTGCGCTCCGCCGCGTGCGCGGGCTACGGCTTCCGGTATTCCCGTCCCCGACCCTACCGCACGCGCTGGCGGACGTAGTTGACCACCTGGTCGACGGCGATGCGGATCTGCTCGAGCGTGTCGCGGTCGCGGAGGGTGACGGTCTGGTCTTGGAGCGTCTGCCCGTCGACGGTGATGCAGAAGGGGGTGCCCGCCTCGTCCTGGCGGCGGTAGCGTCGGCCGACGGCGCCCTTCTCGTCGTAGAACGACGCCAGTCCGTCGTCGCGGAGCGCCTCGTGGATCTGGCGGGCGATCTCGGGCATCCCGTCCTTCTTGACGAGGGGGAAGACGGCCGCCTTGATGGGGGCGAGGCGCGGGTGGAGCTTCATGACGATGCGCGTCTGCATCACGCCCTTCTCGTCGGGGGCCTGGTCCTCGGTGTACGCTTCGCAGAGGAACGCCAGCGTCGCGCGGTCCACCCCGCCGGAGGGCTCGATGACGTAGGGGATGAACCGCTCCTTGGTTTCCTCGTCGAAGTACGCCAGGTCCTTGCCGCTGTACTTCTGGTGCTGCGTGAGGTCGAAGTCCGTGCGGTTGGCGATGCCCTCCAACTCGCTGGTCCCGAAGGGGAACTCGTACTCCACGTCCGCGCAGGCGCGGGCGTAGTGGGCGAGTTCGTCGGGGTCGTGGGGGCGCAGGTGGAGCTTGCTGCTGGTGAGCCCGTGGCGGATGTACCACTGGTACCGCGCGTCGCGCCAGTACTCGTACCACTTGTCCGCCTCGCTGGGGTGGCAGAAGAACTCGAGTTCCATCTGCTCGAACTCGCGGGAGCGGAAGGTGTAGTTGCGGGGGTTGATCTCGTTGCGGAAGCTCTTGCCGATCTGGGCGATCCCGAACGGCAGCTTCAGCCGCGTGGTGTCCAGGACGTTCTTCCAGTTGGCGAAGATGCCCTGGGCGGTCTCGGGGCGGAGGTAGACCTTGGAGGATTCATCCTGCATCGCGCCCGCGTGGGACCCGAACATGAGGTTGAACTGACGGGGGGCGGTGAGCGTCCCGGCGTTGTCCGTGTCGGGCCCGATCGCCGCGGTTTGGACGTCCGGGGGGGCGTCAACGAAGACGGCCATCTGCTCGGGCGGGACGACATTTCCGCCGCCGGTCTTCTTGGCGAACTTCGAGGCGCGGCGGTCGAACTCCTCGCGGGCGCCTTCCCCGTCGAGCACGCACAGCCAGCCCAGCGAGCGGACCTCCCCATTGCGTTCCGCGCGGGCCTCACCGACGAGGATCTGGTCGGCGCGGTAGCGCTTCTTGGTCTCGCGGCAGTCGACCATCGGGTCGTTGAACCCCCCGACGTGCCCGCTGGCTTCCCAGACGCGGGGGTTCATGATGATCGAGCAGTCGAGCCCGACGATGTCGTCCCGCTTGCGGACGATGTCGGTCCACCACGCCTCCTTCACGTTCCGCTTGAGTTCCACGCCCAGCGGGCCGTAGTCCCAGAAGCCGTTGATCCCGCCGTAGATCTCGGAGGATTGGAAGATGAACCCTCGCCGCTTGCACAGCGACACCAGCTTGTCCATCAGGTCGTTTCGGTTCTCGGCCATGTGGGGACCTCTACTCTCTGCTCTGTCGGTTCGGCCGCCCCGTCGCGGGGCCTTGCCATGCAATTACGCTTGCCGCCCCGCCAGGGGCGCCGGACGGCGGGCCGTGGCGGGCGCTTCCGCCCGGGACACGGAAAGCGCAAAGTCTACCGCGCCCCGGCCCGCGCGACAAGGTGGACGGCGGGCCGCGGAGCGGATATCATCCTCGCCCGTATCCCGTAGTTCGCGCCCGTCGGCGAGCGGGGAGACGGTTTCCCGCGCGGCCTTGGCAGGGGGGGGGATCCTCCGGCGGCGCTGCCTGTCGCTGGGGCGGTCGGCCCGTGCCCGCCAAGCCGCGCGAGCATGCGGCCTGGCGGGGGGGAGCATCCTTTGGCCGGTTGAGAAACCGTCCCTAACCCGGCCTATGCTGGAGTGTCTTGCTCACGGACGGCACATCCTGTACCGATGAAACGAAGCGGAGGCGCCGCAAACGCGGTGCACAACCCATGGAAGCCATCGACGTACATGCGCACGCGTTTCCCGACCCCGTCGCCGCCAAGGCCATCCCCAAGCTCGAGGCCCACGGCAACTGCAAGGCGGTGGGGGACGGCACGCTGTCGGGCCTGATCCGGGCCATGGACGCCAACGGCGTGCAGGCGGCCTTCCTGTGCGCGATCGCCACCAATCCCGCCCAGACGCCCAGCATCCTCCAGTGGTGCCGCGACATCGCTGGGGAACGCGTCGTTCCCTTCCCCTCCGTCCACCCCGACGACCCCCACGGGGCCCGCTGGATCACCGACTTCGCCCGGGCGGGGTTCCACGGGGTGAAGCTGCACCCGCAGTATCAGGCGTTCGCCGCCGATGAGGAGCGGCTGAGCCCCCTCTACACCGCCCTGTCGGAGACGGGCCTGCTGCTGGTGTCCCACTGCGGGCTGGACTTCGCCTTCCCCGACGACGACGACCGCGCCTCGCCCGCCCGTTTCGCCCGCGTGCTGGACCGCTTCCCGGACCTGCGGCTGCTGGCGACGCACATGGGGGGGTACCGCTCGTGGGACGACGTGGAACGCCTCCTGCTTGGCCGCGACATCTACCTCGAGACGTCCTTCTCGCTCGACCGCCTCGGCGCCGAGCGCGCCGCCGACCTCATCCGCCGCCACGGCGTGGGGCGGGTGATGTTCGGAACGGACTGGCCGTGGCGGGACCATGCGACCGAACTCGCCGCCATCGACGCACTGCCCCTCACGCCCGAGGAGAAGCGCGCGATCCTGTACGGGAATGCAGCCCGGCTGTTGGCGTCGTAGGTTTCCATCCCCCTACGTGTGGGCGTGGGTTTCGCGGAAGAGCTTGGCGCGGGACTCGCGGAGCGCTTCGAGGGCGTCGCGGGCGTTCTCGAAGGCCTCCTTCACCGTCTCGGCCTCCGTGACCAGTTCCGGGTCGAATGGGCTCGTCACGACGAAACCTCCCTCGTCGGCTTCTTCGAGTTCCAGCACGAGTTGTCCGTCGCTCACTGTGTATCGTCTCGCCATGTCGCACCTCCACCTACCATGATACCGCACTCGCACGGCGGCGTCCCAGCCCGCGTCGCCTCCGTCGCTACTCCAACGCCGCGGCCGGGTCGAGCTCGGGGAGGGCGGCGCGGCGGAGTTTCCAGCCGTCGTCGCGGCGGACCCACTCCATGTTCTTCCAGCGGAGGACGTAGACGCCCTCGGCGTCCCCGGAACCGAAGCGGACGATGGTGTTGATCCGAGCGTCCGCGGTGTCCCCGTGCACCGTGATGTCCATGCGGGTGATGTGGACGCTCTGGACGTTGTAGCGCTCCATCACGAACCTCGCCAGCAGCAGCGTCGCGGTGCGTCCCACGTCGTACCCGGCGAACTCGAACCCGATGTAGTCGCGGTCGATGTGGCGGTCGAAGGCCTCGGTGCGATGGGCGGCGGCATCGGCGGCGAGAGCGGCGTAGGCGGCGGCGATCTGCTCGCGGTCGGTCTCGACGAGCCGCTCCATCGCATACACCCCGCCCCCCAGCGCCATCGCGACCAGCGCCCAGACGAGCGCGCGGCGGGAGCGGCGGAGGACGGCCGTCACCAGCAGCAGCACCGCCAGGGCTCCCAGACTGACGTAGAGGTAGAACGGATCCTCGAACAGAAGGGTGCGAAGGGTTTCCATGGGAGACATTGTACCCGAGGGGCGTGGCGGGGCAACGGGCAGACGGGGTCAAGTTCGGGGGGGCTTTCCTTCGATAGAGGTAGAGGAGGCAACAGGGCCCCGATGGTCGAAGGACAACCCACGGAAGAGTCGCTGGTCCGCATTTCCGAGGCGGCGCGGCGGGCGGGCGTCGGCACGCAGACGGTGGAGTACTACGTGCTGGTGGGCCTGATCGCGCCCATTCGCCTCCCGGACCGGCGGGGACGGTACTTCGACGATGAACTCATCCGTCGCATCCGGCTGATCCGGAGCCTCAACGAAAGCGGCCTGCCCCTGCGCGAGATTCGCCGGACGTACATGCACCGATGGCGGGGGTCGGCATTTTCGATTTTTGTAACCGTTCACGGGACCGTTCAAACAGGGTGCCACCCTCAAGCCGCATGCTGTTTGCGGCTTGGGGGTGTTGAGCC